>NZ_CP038436.1:1834320-2140041 GCF_004683965.1 Nocardioides seonyuensis | reverse complement strand
CGCAGCGCCGGCACACGACGTGGAAGTGCTCGGGCTCGCGGGTGGAGTGATAGGTCGGCGCCCGGTCGGAGAGGTGGGTGTGCCGCACCAGGCCGAGCTCTTCGAGGACCTCCAGGGTGCGGTAGACCGTCGAGGCGTTGACCGAGCTCGCGTGGGTGCGGACCTGCGCCAGCACCTCGTCGGGCGTCGCGTGGCCCAGCTCCTCCACGGCCCGGAGGATCAGCTCGCGCTGCGGCGTCAGCCGCAGGCCGCTCTCGCGCAGGCGAGCGCCGAGGTCGCCGGGGTCCGAGGGCATCAGGCCCGCTTGAGCCGGGCCCACAGGTGGGGCTGGAGCTCCTGCCCGACGGCCGCCATGTCGAAGGCGTAGAGCAGGTCGCCCTCGACGTTGCCGTACATCCGGGAGCCACCGGTGACCTCCTTGGCGGTCTCGGTGAACCCGACGCCGGCGGTGTGCATCTCGAGCTTGCCGCCCTCGGCGTGGCCGTACCAGATCTCGGAGAAGCCGATGTTGTGCGCGAGGAGGAGCTCGACCTTGCCGGGCTCGGGGCAGCGCAGGAACCCCGACTCCATCGCGGCGTCACGCACGAACTCGCCCTCGTCGTCGACGATCCACGCACGCGCCATGTAGTGGAAGAACGGGCGGCCGTCGTGGGTGAAGATCAGCTCCTGGCCGAACTGGAACTTCTCGATGGTGGGGTAGTCGCCGTGGCCGTTGCCTCGCCACGTGCCGAGCAGCCAGGCCACCGGAGCGCAGTGGGGGTGGAGGTTGTCCGGCAGCTCGAATGGCATGGGCCCAACCCTATGACGCCACCTAGGGTGGGCGCATGCCCCGATCGCTGGTCGTCAAGGTCACCTGCGGCTCCGAGGACGCCGAGCGCTGCAACCAGGCGTTCACGGTCGCCGCCGCTGCGGCCGCGGCAGGTGCCGACGTCTCGCTGTGGCTGACCGGAGAGGCCGCGTGGTACGGCGTACCCGGGCGGGCGGAGGAGTTCAGGCTCGACCTCGCGACGCCGCTGGCCGACCTGCTCACCACCGTCGTCGAGCTCGGTCGCGTCCAGGTGTGCACCCAGTGCGCCGCCCGTCGCGGCATCGAGCCCGATCACCTGCGTGAGGGCATCACGATCGCCGGCGCCGCGGTGTTCGCCGAGGAGATCCTGCAGGACGGCGTCCAGGCGCTCGTCTACTGAGGTCACCCGCTGTTCACCTGTCGGTGTCAGACTGGTGGGCATGACCGGCACCCTCCCCAGCGCGCTCCACGTCTCGCTGGAGGACGGCCCCGCGCCGGACGCGTTCGCACACCCCTCCGAGACGTTCGACGTCGAGCCGCCCTACGTCCCCGACATGGCAGAGCTCGCGGCCGTCCAGCAGTTCGCCGACCGTTTCATCGACCGCGAGCTGTCCTGGCTCCGCTTCAACCAGCGGGTGCTCGAGCTCGCCGAGGATCCCGCGCTGCCGCTGCTCGAGCGGGCGCGCTTCCTCGCGATCTTCGCCAGCAACCTCGACGAGTTCTTCATGGTCCGGGTCGCCGGGCTCAAGCGACGCATCGCCGCCGGGGTCGCGGTCCGCGCGGCCAGCGGGCTCCTCCCCCGCGAGCAGATCAACGAGCTGTGGGGTGACACCCGCCAGCTGATGGAGCGCCACGCCGCCGTCTTCCAGGACGACATCGTGCCGGCGCTCGCTGACCAGGGCATCGAGATCGTCCGCTGGGCCGACCTCGACAAGGAGGAGCAGAAGGCCTGCAAGCGGCTGTTCAAGGAGCGGGTGTTCCCGGTCCTCACGCCCCTGGCCGTCGACCCCGCCCACCCGTTCCCCTACATCTCGGGCCTGTCGCTCAACCTCGCGGTCGTCGTACGCCACCCCAAGGAGGGCACCGAGCACTTCGCGCGGGTCAAGGTGCCACAGACCTTCGCCAGGTTCGTGCCAGTCGGCGACCAGCGCTTCGTGCCGATGGAGGACGTCATCGGCGAGCACCTCAAGAAGCTGTTCCCCGGCATGGAGATCGTCGGCGCTCACACGTTCCGGGTCACCCGCAACGAGGACCTCGAGGTCGAGGAGGACGATGCCGAGAACCTCCTCCAGGCGCTCGAGAAGGAGCTGCTCCGCCGCAAGTTCGGCGCTGCGGTCCGGCTCGAGGTCGAGGAGTCGATCGACCCCAAGGTCCTCGAGCTGCTGGTCTCCGAGCTCGGCGTCTCGCGCAACGAGGTGGTCGCGCTGCGCGGACCGCTCGACCTCACCGGCCTGCACTCCCTGGCCGACCTGCCCCGCGACGACCTCAAGTACGACGCCTTCCTCCCCACGACCCACCCCTCCCTGGCCGAGGTCGAGTCGGCCTCACCGGTCGACGTCTTCGAGTCCGTACGACGCCACGACGTGCTGCTGCACCACCCCTACGACTCCTTCGCGACGTCCGTCCAGCGGTTCCTCGAGCAGGCAGCCGCGGATCCCCACGTCCTGGCGATCAAGCAGACCCTCTACCGCACCTCCGGTGACAGCCCGATCATCGACGCACTCGTCGACGCGGCCGAGGCCGGCAAGCAGGTGCTGGTCATCGTGGAGATCAAGGCCCGCTTCGACGAACGCGCCAACATCCGCTGGGCGCGCAAGCTCGAGCACGCCGGCTGCCACGTGGTCTACGGCCTGGTGGGGCTCAAGACCCACTGCAAGCTCTCCATGGTCGTGCGCGACGAACCCGACGGGATCCGGCGCTACACCCACATCGGCACCGGCAACTACAACCCCAAGACGGCCCGCCTCTACGAGGACCTCGGCCTGCTGACCGCCGACACGGCCATCGGCGAGGACGTCGCCCACCTCTTCAACAACCTGTCGGGGATCAGCCGCAACGCGTCCTACGAGCATCTCCTCGTCGCCCCCGACAACGTGCGCAGCGGACTCGTGTCGCAGATACACCAGGAGATCGCGCACCACCGGGCCGGCCGCTCCTCCGGCATCCGCATCAAGGCCAACTCCGTGGTCGACGAGGCCGTGATCGACGCCCTCTACCTCGCCTCCCAGGCCGGGGTCCGGGTCGAGCTGCTCATCCGTGGCATCAGCGCCCTGCGGCCCGGGGTCCCCGGCCTGTCGGAGAACATCTCGGTGCGCTCGATCCTGGGACGCTTCCTCGAACACAGTCGCGTCTTCTGGTTCGACAACGGCGGCGAGCCGCAGGCCTGGCTCGGGTCGGCCGACCTCATGCACCGCAACCTCGACCGGCGCGTCGAGGTGCTCGTCCGGCCCTCCGACCCGCACGTCATCGCCCAGATCGGCGAGCTGCTCGACCTGGCCCTCGACCCCGACACGACCAGCTGGACGCTCGACTCCGAGGGAGCCTGGACCCTTCAACACGGCACGGTCGGGCTGCACGAGGCGCTGATCGCGCGTCAGCGCGTCCGGCGGCGCTGAGGGTCAGGGCAGGAAGATGCGGAAGAACCAGTAGCAGACCGCGGCCGCCAGGCCCGCCGCCGGGAACGTCAGCACCCAGGCGGTCAGGATCGACTTCGCGACGCCCCAGCGGACCGCCGAGAGTCGCTTGGTCGCCCCCACGCCCATCACCGCTGAGGTGATGGTGTGGGTGGTCGAGATCGGGGCCTCGAAGACGTAGGACGTCGTGTAGAGGACCGAGGCGGCGACCGACTCGGCGGCGAAGCCGCGGGGCGGGTCGAGGTGGATAATGCGCCGCCCGAGCGTGCGCATGATCCGCCAGCCGCCCGACCAGGTGCCGAGCGAGATCGCGGTCGCGGCGGCGACGATCACCCACAGTGGCAAGCCGTCGGACTCCGCGACGTAGCCCCCGGTCAGGAGCGCCAGGAAGATCACGCCCATCGTCTTCTGGGCGTCCTGCAGGCCGTGGCCCAGCGCCATCGCAGCAGCCGAGATCGTCTGCCCGATCTTGAAGCCGCGGCTGACCTTGCTGGGGTTGGAGTTCCGGAAGATCCACATGATCGCGAGCATCAGGGCGAACCCCATGCTGAACGCCACGACCGGCGAGATGAACATCGGGATGACGACCTTCTCCAGGACGACCGCCCAGTTGGCGGTCGCGCCGGCGGCCACGGCCGCGCCGACCAGGCCGCCGATCAGCGCGTGGGAGGAGGAGGACGGCAGGCCGAAGTACCAGGTGATCATGTTCCACGTGATGGCACCGATCAGACCCGCCATCACGATCACCAGCCCGTGGCTGCCTGGCCCCGGGTCGATCGTGTCGGAGACGGTGTGGGCGACCTTCTGACCGAGGAAGGCACCGACGAAGTTCATGACCGCGGCCATCGCGAGCGCAACCCTGGGGGTCAGTGCCCCCGTGGAGACGGAGGTGGCGATCGCGTTGGCCGCGTCGTGGAAGCCGTTGGTGTAGTCGAAGACGAGGGCGACGACGACGACCGCGACGATGATCGCGAGTTCCATCGGGGCTCAGGACTCCTTGACGGAGATCTGCTCCACGATGTTGGCCACCGTCTCGAAGGCGTCGATGGCGCTCTCGAGGGCCTCCACCACGTCCTTGAGCTTGAGGACCTGGAGGGCGTCGTACTCGCCGCTGAAGAGGTTGGCGAGCATCCGGCGGTAGGACTTGTCGCCGGCGTTCTCGAGGCGGTTGATCTCGATCCAGTACTCCTCGAGCCCCTTCATCGACTCCAGCCGCGGCATCGCCTCGGCGGTGAGCTCGGCACAGCGCTGGAGGACCTCCACCTGCTCGGCGGTCTCGGGCGGCAGCGAGGTGATCTCGTAGAGGAGGACGAGGTCGACCGCCTCGTCCATCTCGTCCATCACGTCGTCGAGCGCCGAGGCCAGCGAGTAGATGTCCTCGCGGTCGAAGGGCGTCACGAACGTGCTGTTCACCCGGCGCACGATGCTGTGGGTGGTCTCGTCGGCGGCGTGCTCGGCCTCGCGCATGCGCTGGGCGATCTCCGCACGGGAGTTGCCCTCGGAGAGCATCTCCCCGAGGAGTCCTGCGCCGACGACGAGGTGCTGGGCGGCTTCGCTGAACAGGTCGTAGAACGAGCCGTCCACAGGGCGGAACTTGAAACGCACGGAGTACTCCCGGTGAGGGGTGGATGAACCGCACTCATGCTAGGGGGTGCCGAGCCTCCTGACGCAACCCGGACCGGTGTGACCACCGTCGCTGGTCGTCCTACCGTCCCACCGGTCCCTCCACACCCATCCGTCATCCGAAGGAGAGCCCATGCGTTCGCTTTCGCATGACGGATGGGTCTTGGCGTGGCCAAGGCCGTGTGGCGTACGACGATGCTGTCAGGCGGCAGGTGGCTGCGCCGTCCACCCGCGGTCACGGAGCGCTCGTCGGACCTGGTCGAAGAAGTCGTCAGGGCTGACGCGCAGGCCCAGCACCGGAAGCCTGAGGACCACGTCGTGCTGGAGGGTCACCTCGTTCTGCCGGAGCGCGTCGGGGACCACCTCGCTCGCCCAGGAGTGCTGGATGCCGTCGATCTCGACCACGACGCCCCACTCGTCCCAATGGACGTCGAGGTAGTAGCGCCCGTCGCGTCCTCGTCGGACGACCTGACGGTCAGGTTCGGGAAGGCCGCGTCTGCGGCATTCGCGTGCGAAATCCAGCTCGCCCAGGCTCCGGACGCCACCTAGCAGGTCGCTCAGGACGTCCCGGACGAAGGCAAGCCGAGGCGCCTTCTTGATCCGCAGCACCTGCGAGGCGAGGCGCTCGGCCGTGGTCAGCCCCTGTTGGACCGTCATCGTGAGGAGCAGAGCCGCCTCCCGGTCGCTGCGGGCCCACAAGGCCGCCCGCACAGCCGCCACCTCGTTGCGGGTGCGGGGGATACCGACCTCCACCATGTCGTCGCTGGCCCAGCGTCGTGTCTGGCGCACGTTGACGCGCGAGTCTCGGAAGACTCGGCCACCTCGCGGAACCGAGACGCGGTGGCGATCCACCGTGAAGCCCTTCAAGCCGGCGGCGATCAGCGAGGACGCACCGTCGAGCTGGGCGCGGGGGCCTCCTGCGAGCTGGGCGGCACGCAGGAGCGCGCGCTCACCGAGGGCTCCTGTGGTGAGGGCAAGACAGTGTCGTCCCACCGCTTGCCACCGACCGGCACGGATGTTGGCGTCGACCTCGCCACGACTGAGCCCGGCTGCATAGACCTGTCGGCGCGCCACGACGCCGTCCTGGTCCTTCGCGAGCGCTTCGACCACGGCGCGGCGAGCCGCTCTCTCCGCTCCCGTGCGGGGCGCCGGTCGACTCGTCATGCCGACGAGCGTGGCGGCCCGCGTCGTCGTACAACACCGGCTGAGGGCGATCTGTGGACATCGTCCGCCCATCCGTCATACGAAAGTGAAGCAATGACTTCGGCTTCGTATGACGGATGGACCCGACCGGCGGGCAGAGGCCAGGGTGGGGCTCCGCTCAGCCGAAGCGGCCGGAGATGTAGTCCTCGGTGCGCTGGTCACCCGGGTTGGAGAAGATCTTCGAGGTGAGGTCGTACTCGACCAGGAGGCCCGTCCGGTTGCCCGTGGTCTCGTCCGGCCGGGCGGTGAAGAAGGCGGTCCGGTCGGAGACCCGCGCGGCCTGCTGCATGTTGTGGGTGACCACGACGATCGTGTAGTCCTCGCGCAGCTCGACCATCAGGTCCTCCACGCGGGAGGTCGCGATCGGGTCGAGGGAGGCGCACGGCTCGTCCATCAGGATGACGTCGGGCCTGGTGGCGATCGTGCGGGCGATGCACAGGCGCTGCTGCTGCCCGCCCGAGAGGCCGTAGGCCGACTGCTTGAGCTTGTCCTTCACCTCGTCCCACAGCGCCGCCCGGGTCAGCGCCTCCTCGACGAGGTCGTCCATGCTGTCGACCTTCATGCCGGTGACGCGGGGACCGTAGGCGATGTTGTCGTAGATCGACTTCGGGAACGGGTTCGGCTTCTGGAAGACCATGCCGATGTGGGTGCGTACGGCGATCGGGTCGACGCCCTTCGCGTAGATGTCCTGACCGTGGTAGACGACCTGGCCCTCCACCCGAGCACCGGCGACGAGGTCGTTCATCCGGTTGAGGCAGCGCAGCACCGTCGACTTCCCGCAGCCCGACGGGCCGATCATCGCGGTGATCTCGTTGCGGCCGTAGGCGAGGTTGACGTCGTGGACGGCGTGGAAGTCGCCGTAGAAGACGTTGAGGTCGCGCGCCTCGATGACCGGGGAGACCGGCACTGGGCTCAGCTCGCGGTCGACGTCGGCGCGGACGCGCGCCAACGAGCTCGGCGCGGGCTGCTCACGGGTAGTGGTGGCAGTGGCGGGGGTGGTTGCCATGACTGAAGACTTCCTCACCAGGATCGCTGGAACTTGTTGCGGATGTAGATGGCCAGGGCGTTGAGGCCGAGGATCATCACGAGCAGGACGATGATGGCGGCCGACGCGGCCTCCTTGTAGGCCTCCTGCGAGCTCGAGCTGAGCCCGTAGATCTGGATCGGGAGTGCCGTGATGGGGCTCATCAGCCCCTCGGGGTCGAAGCGCAGCGAGCTGGCCAGGCCGAGCATCACCAGGGGTGCCGCCTCGCCGATCGCGCGGGACAGGCCCAGGATCGTCCCGGTGGCGATGCCGGGGACGGCGGAGGGGAGCGTCTGGCGCCAGGTGGTCTGCCACGTCGTGGCGCCCAGCGCCAGCGAGCCGTCGCGGATCTCGCGCGGGACGGCCCTGACCGCTTCCCGGGTGGTGATGATGATGACGGGCAGGATCAGCAGCGCCAGCGCGATCGCCCCGCCCAGGACGATGCCCTTGCGCTGGAAGCCGGCGGTGGCCATCACCGCCACCGCCAGGAGCCCGTAGACGATGGCCGGGACGGCCGCGAGGTTCTGCAGGTTGACCTCGATCAGGCGGTTGTACCAACGCCGGCCGTCCGCGAACTCCTCCAGGTAGACCGCTGCGGCGATGCCGAGGGGCACCGCCATGACAGCGGTGAACAGCATGAGCCACAGGCTGCCGAGGATCCCGGCGCGGAAGCCGGTGCGTTCGGGGGACAGGGTCGAGTCGTAGCCCGTGAGCAGCTCGGCGTCGAAGCGGCCGGCCCCGGCGATCGCGGTGTCGAGGATGAGGACGACCAGGACCATGACGCCGAAGAACAGCGAGAACCACAGGGCGCCCAGGAAGACCATCGAGCCCGGGTTGCGGTCCCGGCTCCGGCCGGTGGCGATGCGCACGGTGTCCCGTGCGGTGGTGGCAGCGAGGCTCATCAGTAGACCTGCCTGAATCGACGGACCAGCGTGATGCTGATGATGTTGATGACCAGGGTGATCGCGAACAGCGTGAGCCCGACGGCGAAGAGGGTGTTGTACGACGTCGAGCCCACCGGGTTCTCGCCGCCGGCGGTGGTGGCCATGAAGCCCGTCATCGTCTGCATGCCCTCGCGCGGGTCCAGGGAGAGGTTGCGCTGGGATCCCGCGGCGATGGTCACGATCATGGTCTCCCCGATCGCCCGAGAGAGGCCGAGGACGATGGCGGCGGCGATGCCCGAGAGGGCAGCAGGCATGACGACGCGCAGTGTCGTCTGCATGCGGTTGGCCCCCATCGCGAGCGAGCCCTGGCGCAGCGACTGGGGGACGGCGCTGAGGGCGTCCTCCGAGAGGGAGGCGATGGTCGGGATGATCATCACGCCGAGGATCAGGCCGGCGGACAGGGCGTTGAGGAAGCTGACCTCGAGGCCGAGGATGTCCTGGAGGAGCGTCGGCGTCACGAACATGACGGCGAAGAACCCGTAGACCACCGACGGCACTCCGGCGAGCAGCTCAACCGTCGGCTTGAGCACCTTGCGGGCACGCGGGGAGGCGTACTCGGAGAGGTACATCGCGGCCCCCAGGCCCAGCGGCACGGCGACGACGAGCGCGATGGCCGTGGTGACCAGGGTCGCCGAGATCAGCGGCATGACGGCGAAGCGCGAGCCCTCGTCGAAAGAGAAGAACTCCGAGACGGCGACCTCGCCGAAGAAGTCGATGACCGGCTGGATGAGCGCCGCGATGATCCCGAAGGTGATGGCGATCGACAGCATCGCGGAGACGAAGAGGACCGCCTTGATGACGGTCTCGCCGGGACGGCTGCGTCCCGCCAGACTGACGGGAGCACCGGGCAGGCCCGACCCGTGGGTCGGACCTGCGCCGGTGCTGACGTGGTGACTCATACGAGGAAGCTGTTCCTTCTCGCTCAGGAGGAGATGCCCTCGAGGGCCGACTTGGTCTCCTCGTAGAGCTCCTCGCTGAGCGGGATGAACTTCGCGGCGGTCGCGATCTGCTCGAGGTTCTCGATGTAGAAGTCGACGTACTCGGCGACGGCGGGCTTCTCGGCGTACGACGCGTTGCTCACGTAGATGAACAGCGGGCGGGCGAGGGGGGTGTACTCCCCCGCCTGGGCGGTCTCGACCGAGGGCTCGACGCAGCCGTTGCCGTCGTCGATCGCGAGGGCCTTGAGGCTGTCGGCGTTCTCCTCGTAGTAGGTGAAGCCGAAGTAGCCGGTCGCGCCCTCGGTGCCGGAGACGCCCTGGACCAGCACGTTGTCGTCCTCGGAGGACTCGTAGTCGCTGCGGGTGGTCTCGGACTCGTCACCGATGACGTCGGCGGCCATGTAGTCGTAGGTGCCGGAGTCGGTGCCGGGACCGAAGAGCGCGATCTCCTGGTCGGGGAAGCTCGGGTCGAGCTCGTTCCAGTTGGTGACCTTCGAGGTGGGGTGCCACAGCTCGACGAGCTGCTCGGTGGTGAGGCAGTCGACCGCGAGGTCGGGGTGCACGACCACGGTGAGGGCGTCGGTGGCGACCTGGAGCTCGGTGTACTCCACACCGTTCTCCTCGCACACCGGGACCTCCTCGTCCTCCTTGATCGGCCGCGAGGCGTCGGAGATGTCGCTCTCGCCGACGCAGAACTTCTCGAACCCGCCGCCGGTGCCCGAGGCCGCCACGGTCACCCGCACGTCGGCGTTCTCCTCGGAGAGCAGCTCGGAGGCCGCCTTCGACATCGGCTCGACCGTGGACGACCCGTCGACGGCGACCGTGCCGCCGGCACCCTCGCCGGAGCCGCTCTCGCCGGCGTCGGCGCCGCCGCATGCGGAGAGGATGAGAGCCAGGGCGGCCACGCCGGCGGCGCTGGTGCCGAGGCGGATGGAAGTGCGCTTCACTTCGTTCTCCTGAAGTCTGGTGATGTGCTGACGTCAGGGACGTTAGGGACCTCAGGAGAACGACCGCGGCGGCCTTGGTGAACGCCGGGTGAACTCGGGCCAGCGTCTCGGCGCCCACGGGCGGAGAACGAGACGACGGTCACATGAACTACCCGCCGGTCGCTTGACCCGGAAGGTCACGAAAAGGTAACGGCCCGCTCAGGGCAGGTGGCGCTCCGTCGCGACGACGCGGCCCTTGCGACGGTGCTGGACGAGCAGCTCACCGACCTCGAGGGTGGCGTCCTCGGCGCAGAGCGCGTCGAGGATCGTCGGCAGGACCGGCCGGTGGCTGCACAGCACGACGCCCGCGCGCTCCTGCAGCGCCTCGTCGACGAGGTCGAGGACGCCCTCGACGCTCGCGTCCTCCTCGCTCAGCTCGTCGTGGAGGTGGACTTCGAGCCCGGTCGCGTCGGCGTAGGGCCGCACCGTGTCGACGCAGCGCCTGCTGCTGGAGCAGTGGACTGCGGTGACGCCGAAGGCAGCCAGGACCGGCACCAGGCGCGCGGCCTGGTCGACCCCGACCTGGAGCAGCGGGCGGAGCCTGTCGTCGTCCGTCCACGACTTCCGGGACCGCGCCTTGGCGTGCCGGAGCACCACGACGGCGCGGGTACGACGGCGCAACGGCCGGGCCTGCGCGAGCGTCTCGCGGTCGTGCTGGTGGGTGAGCCGCTCGGCGGCCTCGTCCCACGGAAGCCACTCGACGAGGTCGATCTCGTCGTTGGCCGGGTAGCGGGTCACGTCGTCGTCACCCACGACTCGCGCCACCCAGTAGTCGACGTGCTTGATACGCCCGCCCTCCAACCGGTAGCGCTGGGCGCTCAGGGGCGGACCGAGCCGGATGCCGAGCCCGGTCTCCTCGGCGACCTCGCGCACCGCCGTGGCCACCACGTGCTCGCCGGGGTCGACCTTGCCCTTGGGGAAGCTCCAGTCGTCGTACTTGGGACGGTGGACCAGGACGACGTCACCGTTGCTGCGCGTGACCACGGCGCCGGCGGCGCGCACGTCGCGGGGCTCCATGCGCGTTAGTCTCACACCTCCCCAGCGCGGAGGTGCCCGTCAGTGTCACGACGTCTCGTCTGGTCGGCGGTTGTACTGGTCGCACTCCTCGTCGCCGGCGGTCTCCTCGCCTGGCGCCTGTCGGCTCCGGACCCCGGGATGGCGCGGGCCCTCGACCTGGCTCCGGCCGGCACCGAGCGCGTCACCTGGACCGACTGGGCCGCCGTACGACGCTCGCTCGACGCCGACCTCGACGCGGACTCGCCCACCGAGGACCTCGAGGCCTTCCTCGACGAGGCGTTCGCCCAGGACCTGAGCTCCACCAGCGCCCTGCTCGCCTCGGCAGCGACCCTCCACGAGGAGCTCGGCCTGTCACCGGCGAACTTGGAGTGGGAGATGCTCGCCCAGGGCCCGGACGGGGCCGTGGAGGTGCTGGGACCCGCCCCCGACACCGACCTCGACGACCTGCGCGAGCGGCTGGCCGAGCTCGGGTGGGAGGAGCCCGACGAGGCTGACGGGGTCTGGCGCGGCGGCCCCTCGGTGCTGCCCTCGGTCGGCCCGGGGCTGACTCCGGAGCTCCAGCACGTCGCCGTCCTCGACGACGCGGGCGTCGTCCTCACCTCCGACCAGGAGGGATACCTCGCGCGGGCGGTCGAGGTCGCCCGGGGCGACGGCGAGGCGGTCGCCGGTCTCGACGACGTCGTCGCCGACCTCGAGGAGCCGGTGTCGGCAGTCGCCTACACGGCAGCACATGTGTGCGAGCGGCTGGCGATGTCCCAGGCGGACGCCGGCTCCCAGGAGACCTCGGACCAGCTGATCGAGTCGGCCGGAGGGGTCCATCCGTTGACGGCGTTCGCGATGGGCAAGCGTGCAGGTGGCGTCGTCCGCGTGGCGATGGAGGTCGAGGACGCCGAGGACGCGGCCGCGGACGCAGCCGCCCGCGCCGCACTGGCGCAGGGACCGGCCGTGGGTCAGGGGGGTGACTTCGCCGACCGCTTCGAGGTGGCCGAGGCGTCCTCCAAGGGACGGGTCGTCAGGCTCGACCTGCTCCCGCGCGAGGAGAGCTACGTGCTCTCAGACCTCTCGAGCGGACCGGTGCTCTTCGCGACCTGCTAGCACGCGGCGCCGTCACTCAGACGGGGAGCGCGGCTTCGGCTTGGGGGTGACACCGAGGAGCTTGTCGATCTCCTCCTGGCTGAGGTGGTCCTCGGACTCGGTCGCAGCGATGATCAGCGTCGTGGTCAGCTCCACCTCACCGAGGAGGTCGCCATCCTCGAGGGTCACGTCGAACTGGTCGTGCACAACGCCTCCCTGGAGATCTCGTCCGGCCACGCTTCCGCGAGCGACCTAGCGGTCGATCCAGACACCATGCCCTGTTTCTGTCCAGCTCAAACCGAATTTCAAAGAAAATGATCCATTCGGATGGTATTCCGCCGGACAAAGCACGAGGCCCCACCCCTCGCGGGGTGGAGCCTCGTGTCTGGTCTGGACAGGTCCAGTCCAGCAGTGTCTGAGATCAGACGGGGCGAACGTTCTCGGCCTGGGGACCCTTGGGGCCCTGGGTCACGTCGAACTCAACCTTCTGGTTCTCGTCGAGGGACTTGTAGCCCGAGGACTGAATCGCCGAGTAGTGCACGAAGACGTCGTCGCCGCCGTCCTCCTGCGCGATGAAGCCGAAACCCTTCTCGGCGTTGAACCACTTCACGGTGCCTTGAGCCATGTTGCTCGGTACTCCTGTTGATCGGAACGAGAAGCCGTCACGTCGACGGCTCCGCACCAAGTGCGGTGACACTGCGCTCCGACTTGCAAGCTGGAAGGCCCGAAGAAGAAACGCCGTTGGATCACAAACTCCGCGGGCGTCGACCTGCTGGAACTTGCACCTGTTGCGAGATGAACACTACCAACTTTTCGCCGAATGCCTACCCTCTGGCATGGCGAGCCTGTGAACACTCGGTGGCCGCCTCGTGTCCCAGGGGATGGCCCGGGGACGGCCCGACTTGGCGTCGTCAGACCCCGGCGGGGTCGGCGTACCCCAGTCGCACACCGTCGCCGACGCGGCCACGGCCGTTGCGCTTGGCGTCGTAGAGCGACTCGTCCGCGGCCGTGTAGAGCTCTCGCAGCTGGCCGGAGTCCGCGGGTGCGTGGGCGACCCCGATGCTGATCGAGAGCGCGAGCTCCTCGCCGTCGGCGAGCGGGAGCGGAGTCGCGCGCACCGCCTCGACCAGCCCCTCCGCACGCTGGATCGCGACGTCGTACGGGCAGCCGGGCAGCAGCAGGGCGAGCTCGTCGCCACCGAGGCGGCTGATGACCGTGTCGGGGCGGCACATCGACCGCAGCACCTCGGCGATGTGGACCAGTGCGGCGTCGCCGACCGGGTGGCCCCACGTGTCGTTGATGGCCTTGAACCTGTCCACGTCGAGCACGAGCAGGGCGGTACCGGCGTCGCCGTTCTCGTTGCTCAGCACCGAGTGCGCGGCCTTGTCGAGGACCCGCCGCGTCACCAGGCCCGTCAACGGGTCGATGGCGGCCTGGGCGCGCAGCTCGTTCACCAACGCATCGTTGCGGTCACCGGCCCGCACCAGCAGCCACGTGATAAGGGCGCCCGACGACCCGACGAAGACCAGGTCGGTCATGGCTCGTTCGAACGGCAACAGGCTGAAGGTGATGACGGCATCGGCCGCGATCGCACAGGCACAGACGAACCAGGCCAGCTCCCTGCGCATCTGGGACGCCGCGAAGAGGACGGGGGCACACAGGAAGACCTGACCGGAGGCGGACGCGTCCTTGGTGCCGAGGCTGGTGGCGGTGATGGCCACGATGCCCAGCATGGGTACGACGACCAGCAGCCACCGTCGGAGCGGGTCCCTCCCGGTCAGCAGCAGCAGCCCGACGACCATGATCGCCAGCGAGGCCCCCATGATCGGGAGCTTCATGCCGGGCGAGATGTCCTGCGGCACGAGCGCCGTCATGGCAGTGCTCAGCCCCCCGGCGACGAACGACACCGTGGCCGCGAACCTGCACGCACCCTCGGGGTCGCGAGGCGCGAAGACGTCGGAGCTGAACATTGCCCAAAGGTAAAGGCTCGCCTGCACCCTCCGAGGCGAATCGGTGGAAATGCCATGTGATCTGCGCCGAGTGTCGAGCCCCGGGGGCCTCTGGGATACTCGCCCCGTCGTCGCCGGCCGGTCGGGGTGGCGACCGAGGGCCTCTAGCTCAATTGGTAGAGCACCGGACTTTTAATCCGTTGGTTGTGGGTTCGAGACCCACGGGGCCCACTGAGCTGCGACCGCGGGGACCCGGGTCTCGAGCGCCCTAGAGTGACGGCATGACCCAGCCGATGGCGTCGCGACGCGCCTGCCTGGCCGCCCTCGCGGTGGTGGTGGCCGCGCCCCTCGCGGCGGCCCTGCCGGCCGCGGCGTCAGCGCCGCCCGAGTTCTGGGCGAGCGTCGAGGGCCGCACGAGCTTCTCGCCCAACGGCGACGGCGTGGCGGAGCGCGTACGGTTCGGCTACGAGCTCCGGCAGCGCGGGTCCGTGACCGTGCGGATCCGCCGGAAGGGCCAGCCGCGAGTGCTCCTCACACGGGAACTGCCGCGCCGGAGCACCGGCGAGCACGGCTGGACGTGGGGCGGACGCCTCGACAACGGGCGTCGCGCGCGTCACGGCGACTACACCGCCACCTTCCGCGCCTCCACCGGGAGCGACACGACGTCGTTCAGGGTCGACCGGCGGTTCGAGACGCGTCTCCTACCCCAGTTCCCCGGCGAGAGAGCGACGACCGCTGCCGTCTATCCCAGGAGCGTCGTCGTACGCGACGCCCTGCCCCTGGAGTTCGACGACCTGGAGCCGAGCGGCTACCGACGGGCCTTCGTCAGGATCACGGACCCGGCCGGTGAGGTCGTCTACCGACGTCGGATCACCAGGCGTGACCGATCCCATGGCATGGCGTGGGACGCCCGGGACCGCAGCGGGCAGCCCTTGGCACCGGGGCGCTACCGCGCCGAGGTGGTGGGTGCCGACCGGCTCGGCAACGAGGGGGTCGGCCCACGGCTTCGCATCTGGGTGTCGGCCGACCAGCTGGCCTGGACGGAGGAGACCCGAATCCTGCGGCCCCGGGACACGCGGAAGATCTGGCCGATCTCGAAGTACCAGAAGGACGACTACTTCACGCGGCTCTGCGGGACGGTCGAGCCCATCGAGGACCGGCCGGGGGCGCTGCGTCACCGCGCCGGCGTGTGCGACGTCCCGTGGGGCCTGAACCCGTGGGCGGAGTCCCACCACTACCTCCCCGTGCAGGAGGCGGTGCGCGGCATCGAGGCCTTCCGGGTCGCGTTCACCGGGGCGCCGGCCACGGCCGGCGGCGACGACCTGGGTCACCTCGTGGCGAACGCCAACGGCCTGTACGTCGCCTGGGGCCAGGTGACCACCGACGTCGAGTCGACCAGCGGCGCCCAGACGCCGTGGGGGGAGGCCTCGCTGCTGGGGCGCGGCGGCGCCTACTGGGCCTTCTGGACCGAGGACGACGATGCCTTCGACGTCCTGTCCTTCACCGTGGACCTGCGCTACCTGGCTCCCCCGAGCTGACACTGGCGCCGACTCGCGGGGTGTTGGCGCCGACTCGCGGAGAATTGGCGCCGACTCGGCGGGGTGTTGGCGCCGGCTCGCGGAGAATTGGCGCCGGGTCGGCGTCAGGCGTCGCGGATCCCCCGGGCGCCGCTGTCGGTGAGCCGCGCCTGCTCCTCGGCAGTGGCCTCGAGCTCGCGGCGGCGCGACTCGACCTCGGCGGCGACCTCGGCGTCGTACGCGCCCGGGTCCGTGACGAGGTCGGCAGCACCGTGCTCGAGCCGCGAGAGGGCCGCGCGGGCGAAGATCTGCTGCTCGGTGGTGGTGCGCTCGGAGCGGTCGTTGCTGACGAAGGTGATCGCCCAGCGCATCAGCGCCGAGACGCGGTTCTTGAAGCCGGTGAGGTAGACGAGGTGGATGACCAGCCACATCAGCCAGGCGACGATGCCGGAGAGCCGGATGTTGCCCACCATCGCGACGGCGTTGAACTTGCTGATGATCGCCATCGAGCCCTTGTCGAAGTACTTGAAGGGCTGCTGCGGGGCCTTGCCGTCGAGCCGGTTGCGGATCTCCTTGGCGGCGTACTTGGCGCCCTGGATCGCGACCTGGGCGACCCCGGGGAGGTTGTCGAGGGCGATCATGTCGCCGACGACGAACACCTCGGGGTGACCCGGGAGGGTGAGGTCGGGGTTGACGCCGATGCGGCCGGCCCGGTCGAGCGGCGCCCCTGTCTGCTCGGCGAGGGTCTGGCCGAGCGGGTTGGCCTGGACGCCCGCGGCCCAGATCTTGGTGACGGCGGAGATGTGCTCGACGCGACCGTCCTTGAGCTTCACCTCGAGGCCGCGCTCGTCGACGCCGGTCACCATCGCGCCCAGCATCACCTCGACGCCGATCTTCTCGAGCTCGGTGCGCGTCTTGGCGCCGAGCTTGGCACCGAACGGCGGCAACACCTGCCCCGCGGCATCGACGAGGATGACGCGCGCGTGGCGGGTGTTGATGGCGCGGAAGTCACGCCTCAGGGTGCGGTGGGCGAGCTCGGCGATCTGGCCAGCCATCTCGACACCGGTCGGACCGGCACCCACGACCACGAACGTGAGCAGGTGGTCGACGTCGTCACCCCGGTTGGCCCCGAGCTCGGCCAGCTCGAAGGCGCCGAAGATGCGTCCGCGCAGCTCAAGGGCGTCGTCGATGCTCTTCATGCCGGGCGCGAACTCGGCGAACTGGTCGTTGCCGAAGTAGGACTGCGAGGCGCCGGCGGCCACGAGCAGGGAGTCGTACGACGTCACGGTCGACCTGCCGAGCACCTGCGAGGTGACCGTGCGGGCCTCGAGGTCGATGTCGGTGACCTCGCCCAGCAGGACCCGGGCGTTGGCCTGGCTGCTGAGGATCTCGCGCGTGGGCGGGGCGATCTCGCCCTCGGAGAGGATGCCGGTCGCCACCTGGTAGAGCAGCGGCTGGAAGAGGTGGTGGGTGGTCTTCGCGATCATCGTGACCTCGACGTCGGCGCGCCGCAGGGCCTTGGTGCCGAAGAGGCCACCGAAGCCCGAGCCGATCACCACGACCCGGTGGGTCGCGTTGCCATCGGCCCCGGTCGGGTCCGCAATGCTCTCGACGTCGGTCATGGGAATCCTCCTGGCTGTTGCCGGCGGGGCCGGCCCGGCTGGTGGCGGGCACCGTGGTGACCCGTCACCATTGTGTGTATCCGCGGGGCTGCCATCCCAACCCTGGGCATCGTCTCGTTGCTCACACGGCGTGCTCCGAGCACCGGATGGTCAAATGCTGTAGGAAACCTGTTTGGGGTGCGCTGAACGTGGGTATGCGTGACCCGTTGCCTGCATCCTCCTCCAGTTCCACATGCCGCACCCACGAAGGGAGACCCCGGTGCCGCTGAGCTCCCAGCTCTCCCTCGCACCCTCTCCGCGCAGCGCGGCCGACGCCCGCAGGTGGATCCGGGCCGCCTGCCTCAAGCTGAATCGGCCCGAGCTGGTCGAGGCCGCCGAGGTGGGCATCTCCGAGCTGGTCGCCAACGCCATCCTGCACGGTCACGGCCCCATCACGGTCCGGCTGCGCGGCACCGCCAGCCACCCCCGGGTGGAGGTCCTCGACGGGTCCACGGAGCCACCCGTGCCACCCGCACTGGCCGAGGTCGAGGAGGACGACGCCGACCTGCTGACGACGTTCGGCCGCGGCCTGGCCATGGTGGCCCGCAGCGCGACGGCCTGGGGCGCCTCGATCGACGAGAACGGCAAGATCGTCTGGTTCGAGCCGGCTCCCGAGCTGCGCGAGGACGGCGACATCGAGTGGGTCATCGACCAGGACGTCACGGACGGCCCCGACAACCCCGGCGAGACGGCCACGCTCGTGGCGCTGCTCGGCTTCGACCTGCGTCTCTACGAGGCCCTCAACCGCCAGTACCGCGAGCTGCGGCGCGAGCTGCGGCTCCTGTCCCTCGCCCACCAGGCCGACTACCCGCTGGCCGCGGACCTGTCCGGGATGTTCGACGACTTCGAGCGCCAGTTCCCCCGGACCTACCACGACCAGATCTGTCGGGCCCTCGAGCAGCGTCGCGCGTCGACCGACCTCGAGGTCCCGATCCAGCCGGCGGCCTCGAGCCTCTTCGTCACGATGGGCGAGATGTTCGACCTCGCCGACGCCTTCTGCCGCGCCGAGCGCCTCCTCGCCATGGAGCGCACCCCGCGGCAGCGCGAGTTCCACTCCTGGTTCCTGGGCGAGTTCGTCCGCCAGATCGCCGGCGGGGAGCCACGACGCTGGCCGGGGGCGGCGACCGCCCGCTCGGCGAGCAACGTCTCGTGAGCGGCCTGCGCCCCACGCTCCCCCATCTCCTCCTGGTCGCCGTCGGCGCTGCTGCCGGCGCCGTCCTCCGCTGGGGCCTGGACACCGCGATCCCCGACGGTGTCCTGCCGTGGACCACCCTCGCCATCAACGTGTCCGGCGCCTTCGCGCTCGGCGTCCTCCCGGTCGTCGTACGACACTCGCACGCCGCGGCGCTCGCCCTCGGGCCCGGGCTGCTCGGCGGGTTCACCACCGTGTCGACGTGGGCGCTGGAGGTGCGCGACCTGGCCGCAGACGACCGCGTCGGCCTCGCCGGGTCCTACCTGGGAGGCACCCTGGCCGCCGCGCTGGTGGCCGCGCACCTCGGCCGCCGCCTGGCCCAGCGACCAGAGCCGGAGGACGCGCTCACGTGACCGCCCTCCTCGTGGGACTCGGCGCTGCCGTCGGCGCGCCCCTGCGCTTCCTGCTCGCACACTCACTCGACCGGCGCTGGCCGTCAGGGACGCTGCTCGTCAACACCGTGGGCAGCGGGCTGATCGGGCTCTTCGCCGCCCTGTCGCTGGGGGGAGACGCCTGGGCCCTCCTGGCGACCGGGTTCTGCGGCGGTCTGACGACCTTCTCAGCCTTCGCCGTGCAGGCGGTGGAGCGGCCCCGGACGGTGGCCGCTGCCTACGTCGTCGTCACCGCGGTGCACGCCGTCGGCGCGTGCACGCTCGGGTGGTGGCTCGGCGCGCTCGTGTGACCCCTCCGCGGGTCCGGAGCGGGTCAGCCCCAGCCGAGCTCGTGCAGGCGCCGGTCGTCGATGCCGAAGTGGTGGGCGATCTCGTGCACGACGGTGATCGCCACCTCCTCCTCGAGTTCCTCGCGCGTGTCGACCATGTCGAGCAACGGCCTGCGGAACAGGAGGATCCGGTCGGGCAGGCCGGTGTGGTTGGCCTGGCGCTCGGTCAGCGCGACGCCGTCGTACAGGCCGAGCAGGTCGGGGTCGTCCGGTGGGGCGTCGGCCTCGACGAGGACCACGACGTTGCGCACGAGCGTGGCGAGGTCGTCCGGCAGGTCGTCCAGGGCGCGGTCGACCAGCAGGTCGAACTCTGCGGGGTCGAGCTCCAGGGGCACGGGGTCAGGATAGGCAGGGGGGCGGCGGGGGTTTCGTGACAGGACTTCGTCCTTCCTCAACCACCGAGGGGGCGGCGGGGGTTTCGTGACAGGACTTCGTCCTTCCTCGACCACCGAGAGGCGGGGCCGGAAATGCAGCAGAGCCCCTCCGCGTGGGAGGGGCTCTGCGATGGCGACCCCGACGGGACTCGAACCCGCGGCCTCCGCCGTGACAGGGCGGCGCGCTAACCAACTGCGCTACGGGGCCAGGTGTGTGGAGCGGTGGGAACTCTAACCCATGCGCAGGTCATGCTCCCAATCGCGGTGACATTGGCCGGGAGCCCTGCACGAGTCGCACCCCCAACGGGATTCGAACCCGTGCTACCGCCGTGAAAGGGCGACGTCCTAGGCCGCTAGACGATGGGGGCCAGTGGCGCCCGCCCAGCATAGATGCAGGCCGCGCGCGCCTCCCAACCAGCGCGCCCATGACCACGCCTGCGTGCGATTCCACCGGCACGGGAGCCCTGTTGTAGGGTTTCCCCCGCTTGGCCAGGTAGCTCAGTTGGTACGAGCGACCGACTGAAAATCGGTAGGTCGGCGGTTCGACCCCGCCCCTGGCCACAGGCACACGAGGGCCTCGATCACTTGCTGATCGAGGCCCTTGTGCATGTCTGGCGCCCGCCCCAGGGGGGTACGACACCCACCATGAGCCTGCAGAACACCACCACGGTCACCCGCACTGTCAACGCCCCGGCCGAGGCCGTGTGGAAGGTCCTCGCGGACGGCTGGTCCTACGCCACCTGGGTGGTCGGTGCCTCGCGCATCCGCGCCGTCGACCACGAGTGGCCGGCGGTCGGCTCCCAGATCCACCACTCCGTGGGCCTCTGGCCGGCGCTGATCAACGACAGCACCGAGGTCCTCAGCTCCGAGGCGCCCCGGGAGATGGTGCTGAAGGCACGGGCCTGGCCTGCCGGCGCCGCCCAGGTGCGCGTCACCATCGAGCCCCAGGGCCCGGCGACGTGCACCCTCCGCATCGAGGAGGACGCCACCTCCGGGCCGGCGCAGCTGATGCCCAAGCCTGCGCGTCAGGCGATGATCCACCCCCGCAACGTCGAGGCGCTGCGCCGCCTGGCCCTCATCGCCGAGGGACGGCACCAGGACCCCACCCGCTGATCCAGGACGCGGTCACCGCCCGGGAAGCGTCCACCAGCCGTCGCGCACGGACCGCTCGCCCGGTTCGGGCTCGAGCACGTTCCCCGCGCTGGGCGCTCGCTCAGCCCGGGAGGTCGTCGCGATCGCTGCCAGCGGACCGACCAAGAGGTCGAAGACGGCGGGGAGGAGCCGGAACCCGGCGACCATGACGCCGTTGGCCAGCCCGACAGAGGACTCCCGGCGCGGCTTCTCGAGCGCCTCGAGGACGGCGGCCACAACCTTCTCGGGCGAGTCAACCGGCGGGGGCGGTCGGTGCGCGTGGCCGGTGTAGCTCCCGGCCAACCGGTAGATCGGGGTGTCGACCCCGCCGGGGGACACCAGGGTGACGTGGACGCCGGGAGTCCTCCGCGCCTCGAGCTGGAGCGTCCGCGCCAGCCCGTGGACGGCCCACTTGCTGCTGACGTAGGTGCTCATCATCGGGACGCTGATCTTGCCGACGACCGAGCCGAGGAGGACGAGCGACCCGCCTCCGTGCTCGTCGAAGTGGTCCAGGGCCGCCCTCGCGACGTTGGCAGCGCCGATCACGTTCGTGCGGTGGACGCGGTCGAACACCTCGGCCGGCACGTCCTCGAAGCGTCCGTATGCCAGCACGGCCGCCGCGTTGACCACGGCGTCGATCCGGCCCACCTCGGCGGCGGCCAGCTCGAACGCGGACTCCACGGCCTCCCGGCTGCCGACGTCGGCCGGCGCGACGAGCGCCTGCCCGCCCCGCTCCTCGCACTGCCCGGCGACCTCCGCGAGGGCGTCGTACGACCTTGCGGTGAGCACCACGGTGTCCCCTCGGTCGGCCAGGGCGAGTGCGACGGCGCGGCCGATCCCGCTGGATGCTCCGGTGACCAGTACGACGCTCATGGGAGGGCAGTACCCACGTCGCCGGCTGACAGCGCAACGGGGTGGTGGGCGGCCCGGCGGGGTACAGGCCGCGCATGATCGATCTCGAGAGCCTGGCAGCGCTGTACGCAGACTTCCGCGAGGACCTGGAGAGTCCCGTGGCCCCCGTCCGGGTGAGCGAGGACGTGGTGGTGGGCGACGACGCGGTCACCGTCATGGGTGTCGTGAACCTGTCCCACGACTCGACCTACCGGGAGAGCGTCGCGGTCTCGACCGATTCCGCCGTGCGCCTGGGCCGCGCGCTGACCAGCCAGGGCGCGGCGATCATCGACCTCGGCGCCGAGGCGAGCCACGAGAAGGCGGACCGGGTCGACGCGGCCGAGCAGATCGACCGGCTGGTGCCCGTCGTCGAGGCGCTCTCGCAGCGCACGGTGGTGTCCGTGGAGACCTACAGGCCGGAGGTTGCCGAGGCGGTCCTCGCGGCGGGAGCCCGCATGATCAACCTGACCGGCAGGGGCGAGGAGGAGGAGATCCTGGCCGCGGCGGGGCGAGCCGGTGCGACCGTGCTGATGGTCTTCAGTCCCTCGGACAACGTCCGGGAGTCCGGGCAGCTCCCCGACGACGACGACATGCTGCCAGCGCTCGTCGAGCACTTCGAGGAGCGGCTCGAGCGCGCTCGCGCGGCGGGGGTGGAGAAGGTGATCGTCGACCCCGGTTCGGGCTTCACCTACGACAACCTGTCAGGGGTGGGCAAGGCGAAGGTGCAGTCGCGAGTCCTCGCCCAGTCGATGCGGCTGCGCCGGCTGGGGGTGCCGTCGGCGCACGCCCTGCCCCACTGCTTCGACCTCTTCGAACGCGACTTCCGGCACGCCGAGGGGTTCTTCGCCGTGCTCGCGTTCCTCGGCCGCGCCCACCTGCTGCGCGTCCACGAGGTGTCGCAGGTGTCGAGGGTGCTCCGGTCGATGCGGGAGCTCCCCGTCAGGTGAGCCGGGCCCACGCGGTGCTGGCCAGCGCGCGACGCATCCTGCCTGTGCGGCCCTGGTGGGCCAGGGCTGCGCGGGCGGCGTTCCAGCCGCACGCGCCGTGCACTCCCCCGCCGGGGTGTGCCGAGGCGCCCGCGAGGTAGAGGCCTTCCACCGGCGTCTCCGGTCGGCCCAGGCCCGGCACCGGACGGAAGATCAGCTGCTGGTGCAGGGCGGACGTCCCGGCGTTGACCGCGCCGTCGACGAGGTTGGCATCCATCGCCTCGAGACTGCCCGGCGACTGGACGTGCCGGGCCAGCTGGATGTCGCGGAACCCCGGTGCGACGCGCTCGACGGCCTGCTCCATGCGCTCGACATGGCGGTCGAGCCGCTCGCCGCTCCAGTCGCCGTGCGGGACGTGCGTGTAGGCCCACGCCGACTCGGTCCCCTCGGGGGACCGGGTCGGGTCGGAGGTGGTCATCTGCCCGAAGAGGAGGAAGGGGCGCTCGGGATCGCGCCGGGTGGAGAGATCGGCGGCGAAGTCGACGAAGCCGTGGTCGTCCACCCCGAGGTGGACTGTCCCCGACCCTGCCGCCTCGCGGGCAGTCCACGGCACGGGCCGTTCGAGCGCCCAGTTGAGCTTGATCGTGGGGTTGTCCCAGTGGAAGCGCTCGAGGTCGCGCAGCAGCTTGGCGGGAAGCCGGTGTCGTGCCAGGAGCCGGCTGTAGAGGGCAGGGGCGGCCACGTCGGCCAGGACGGCGTGACGCGCTGCGATGCTGGTGCCGTCGGCCATGCGGACCCCGGTGGCCCGGTCGGCCGACGTCGTGACCTCCGTGACCTCGGCACCGGTCCTGACCTCGACCCCGAGCGACTCGGCGCGGGCACGCAGGGCCTGCGCGAGCCGACCGGCACCCCCCTCCGGCACCGGGAAGCCCACGTCCTGCCCCAGCATCGCCAGCAGCCAGCCGAAGACGCCGCTGCCCGCGGCATCCGGTGGTACGTCGCTGTGCAACGCGTTGCCGGTCAGCAGCAGGCCTGCTCCCTGACCGCGGAAGCGCTCCTCGGCGAGGCGTCGTACGGGCAGGACCGCCAGGCGGGCGAAGTCGAGGCCTCCGCTGGCGCCGAGGCGCCGCAGCATCCTCGCCCCCGCGGCGACCGGGGGGAACGGGGTGAAGAGCGCGTCCAGGAGCGGGTCACGCACCCGCTGCCAGCCGTCGTACATCTCCAGCCAGGCCTCACCGTCGCCAGCCGCCTCGGCGTCCAGCCCGGCGGCCGTGTCGGCGGGGTCGCGGCGGAGAACCGCGGCGCGCCCGTCGTCGAGGACGTGGGAGAGGACGTCGGGGGCCTGACGCCAGGCCAGGCCGTGCTGCTCGAGGTGGAGGTCGCGGATGATGGGACTGGCGGCGGCCAGCGGGTAGAAGGCGCTGAAGAGGTCGTTGACGTAGCCAGGGGCCGTCACCTCGGCGCTCCGCACGGCGCCACCGACGTCGTCCTGGGCCTCCACCAGCACCACGTCCCAGTCCGCGTCACCCAGCGCGTTGGCGGCCACGAGGCCGTTGGGACCGGCGCCGATGACCACGGCGTCCACGGTGCTGTGCGGCATGCTCCACTCCTGACGTCGGGCGGCGGCGTCCCTTCACCTTGGGTCATCTGGCGAGCAGGTGCAAGGAGGCGACAGGATGGGTCGGGTGCTGCCCCGCCTGGAGATCGTGCGCCGCCTGCGGCCGGTCGACCTGGTGGCTCTCCACGACGTCCGGCTGCGGGTGGCGACGCCGGGACTGCACCACATGCCCGCCGCCGCGCCCTACGTCGCGGTCACGTCGGCGCTGCGAGGGACCGGCGCGGTGGCGTTCCACCTCGGAGGGATGCGCCTGGCGGCGGAGTACGACGGCGAGCGCGTCGCCCTGCAACTCGGCGAGCGGCGGCTGGTGAGTCGCCGACACGGACGAGCCCAGGACCCCGTCGACCTCGGCCTGAGCCTGACGGGCACCCACGTGACCGCGTGGGTCCGCGAGCGTGGTCGCTGGGTTGCTCGGGCTGGGCACGACCTGCGCCACGACCCGCGACGTGGCCCGGACACCCACGACGAGTCCGCCCTGGCCGCCCTGGCGGTGGAGACCACGACGGGCCTGCCCGCCACCGCGGGCGGCTTCGGCCAGCTCGGGCTGCGCGACATCCGTGTCGTCACCCACGCCGACGGGGAGCCGGTGCGTGAGGGGGGTGCCACGTGGCTGACCGCCACGTCCGCCGGCCCGGGATTCTTCGACACCGGTCACACGAGCGTGTGGCGGTTGGAACCCGACCTCACCCTCACCCACACCGGCGACCTCTTCTTCCGGCGCCCCGACAAGCCCGGGGTCTTCGGCGACCACGCCACCCACCTGGTCCGCGACGGCGACCACTGGCTGGTGGCGACGAGCACGTGGGGCGACTTCGAGGCGCCGGCATCGCGCGCGGGGCGGCGTACCCCCTCCACCCTGCGGGTCACCCGCGGAACCTCGACGTCGGACCTGCTCCGCGGCACGCACGTCCTCGACACGGTCGAGCTCCCGCTCCCGACCGACGGCTTCGCGTCCATCGCCACCTGGGACCCCCACCTGCTGCGCCGCGACGGCACCTGGCACGTCGGCTTCGTCAGCGCGCACCGGTTCTTCTTCTTCCACCCCGCCCTGGCGGCCGGACCGTCCCTGGACGAGCTGACCCTGGTCGGCGCCGATCCCTCCCGGGTCGCCACGGAGGGCACGACACTGCTCGACGTCGACGGTGCCCTCGTCGTGCTCGCGAGCGACGGGCGCCAGGGTCGACGCGGGCAGCGGGCTGCGTTCCCGGTCTTCGACCCACAGCTCCGAGAGGTCGGCGCCCTCGACGCTCCCTACCCCACCAACCTGCCGTGGCCGTCGCTGGTCCGCGAGGGGCGCGGCAACGGCGACGGTGACAGCTGGCTGATGGTGACGTTCAACGGTCGTCCCCAGGGCGGCGACCTACTCGGGTACGGCACCCACGGCGACGTCGTCGTCATGCGGAGCGGACCGCCCCGCGGTGATGTCACACCCTGAGCCACCACCCAGCGGCCAGGCCCCGCCGTTGTGTCACGGCCCGGGCCGCCTCCCGACGTCACGGTCCTGTCGTTGTGTCACGGCCCGGGCCGCTTCTCGACGTCACGGTTCTGTCGTTGTGTCACGACTCGGCTCGCTTCATGGCGCCAGGCCCCTCGGTTTGTGTCACGCTCCGTGCCGTCACGCAGGCGATCCGACGCGGTGAGGCGACCCGGGTTGTGACGCAACACGGAAAGACCCACGCCGGGAACGGACCCAGGTCGTGACACAACACTAAGCACTCGGTGCCGGGAGGCGGATCACCCTGGGTCATAACCGGCGGCCTGTGGATGAGCGACGCACGACAGGCGCTGGTTGCGCTCGAATGTGCTCATGCCCAAGTTCGTCGACTATCCCGGCCGCTTCGCATTCTTCGAGGAGGCGAGCTTCGTCGTCGTCCGCGACCACGGGGTGTCCCACCTGAGCCGGCACCGCATCGCGAAGGTGCTCGGCACCTCCATCAGCACGGTCCGACGAACTCTCGCCGGGCACGCCGACCTCCGAGCCCTGGCGCTGCGGGAGGTCGAGCTGCGCCGGCGCTCGGGCAGGTACGGCCGACCGCGGGGCGAAGGCGCGGAGGCAGCCACGGACCTACTCCGACGTTTCCTGCCCGACACGACCGAACGCATCGCCGAGGAGCTGGTGTGGTGGCGGCTCGTCCTGGCAGCACCGCCGTCGGTCGCGGTCCCCCGCGATCTCGCCGACCTGGAGGAGGGGCCGCTGCACCACCGCTTCGCGGTGGGCAGCTTCGGCTTCGTGCCCCTGGACATCCTGGCGCTGAAGATCGAGCCCCCGGCCCGCGCCGAGGACGACGCGGGCCAGCTCGACCGGGTGGTCGCTGCTGCGCTCGAGCGCGAGGAGGGCATGGCCTCGATGGTGGACGCCGCACTGACACTGGTGGCGCCCGACCTCGACGTGGCGGGTGTGAATGCGGAGAGCATCGAGAGAGTGAAGGCCCTCCTGCTCGCGCTGCTCGACGGGCTCGGGGCCAGAGTGTGTCTCGGCCGGACGACACCCGAGGAGGCAGTGGCCGTGCTGCACGACCACCTCGTGCGGATAGGCTCGATGTGACGACGGTCACCCACCCATGGTGTCGTCACGACCCGGCCGCTCACCCGCGACCATCCACACCGAACGCGAAGGACCCCATCCATGTCTGACACGTCTCCCGTCGACGTCTTCGACCTCGGCTCAGAGCACGAGCAGGTCGTCTTCTGCAACGACCGCGCCACCGGCCTCAAGGCGATCATCGCCATCCACTCCACAGCACTGGGCCCGGCACTCGGCGGCACCAGGTTCTACCCCTACGCGACCACCGACGACGCGATCACCGACGTCCTCAACCTCTCGCGGGGCATGTCCTACAAGAACGCGCTGGCCGGCCTCGACCTCGGCGGTGGCAAGGCCGTCATCATCGGCGACCCCGCGACGACCAAGAACGAGGCGCTGCTGCGCGCCTATGGCCGCTTCGTGCAGTCGCTGAACGGGCGCTACCTCACCGCCTGCGACGTCGGCACCAACTCCTTGGACATGGACCACGTGGCGCGCGAGTGCGAGTTCGTCACCGGCCGCACCGTCGCCCACGGCGGCGCGGGGGACAGCTCGGTGCTGACGGCGTACGGCACGTTCCAGGGCATGCGCGCCGCGGCCGAGCAGGTGTGGGGCGATCCGACCCTCGCCGGGCGCACCGTGGGCGTCGCCGGCGTCGGGAAGGTCGGCCGCCACCTCGTACGACACCTCGTGGAGGACGGTGCCCGCGTGGTGGTGACCGACGTCAACCCGACGGCCGTCGACGCGATCCGCGAGACCTACCCGGAGGTGGCGGCCGTCGGCTCGACCGAGGCCCTCGTGGCCTCCGCGCTCGACGTCTACGCGCCGTGTGCCCTGGGCGGGGCGCTCGACGACGACGTCGTCGAGAAGCTGTCGGCCAAGATCGTCTGCGGTGCGGCCAACAACCAGCTCGCGCACCCCGGGATCGAGAAGCAGCTCGAGGAGCGCGGGATCCTCTATGCCCCTGACTACTGCGTCAACTCAGGCGGAGTCATCCAGGTCGCCGACGAGCTCGAGGGCTTCTCCTTCGAGCGCGCCAAGCAGCGCGCCACCGGGATCTTCGAGACGACCCGCCGGGTCTTCGAGCTCGCGAAGGTCGACGGGGTCCCGCCCGCCGTCGCCGCCGACCGGCTCGCCGAGCAGCGGATGCGCGAGGTCGGGCAGCTCCGAGGGATCCACCTCCCCTGACGCGAGAGCGCTCGTGCGTGCGTCGTGGCGCGCACGAGCGCCGGCTCGTCGGAGCCGGTGACCGCGAGGGTGCGGTCAGGTGTCAGTCGCGACGACTGGGGTAGTCAGCCCACTCGTCGTAGGCATCCGGCTCGGCGGCATCGACCGCCTCGCTCGGCTTGCTCTCATCCCCGTGCAGCTCCTTCGCAAGCGCCCCGAAGTCCGTCTCGTGAGTCCGGTACTTCAGGTCGCGTGCGACCTTCGTCTGCTTCGCCTTCGCTCGGCCGCGCCCCATTGGGTCGACCCCCTCGCACACTTGGCCGGGGCTCGGGGCGCCCCACCTGCGTGCGGCACCGCTGCGCCCGGTCTGATCGGTCACATATCGTGAGCACAACGCTACCCGAGGAGTGGGTGTTCCCGCACACCAACTCCCCGACGATTGTTTCCGCCGGCAGCGAACGCCCCGTGATGAGGGCGTGCAGGGTCACCAGCCGGGGTGCTGCCCCTCCATGAGGACCCGTCCACCGTTGACGTCGTCGGCGCGGACCTCGCCCGCGACCCAGGCACGGACACCGTGGCCGGCGAGCACCTCGATCGTGGCGTTGACCTCGTCGGCGCCAGTCAGGGCGACCATGCCGACACCGCAGTTGAGCGTCGCCTCGAGATCTGGCTGCGACACCTCCCCCACGCGGCGTACGACGTCGAACACCGGCTGGGGGGTCCAGGTGCTGCGGTCGATCCGGGCGGAGAGCTCCACGGGCATCACGCGTTCGAGGTTGGCGGCGAGGCCTCCCCCGGTCACGTGGGACATCGCGTGGACGCGGGTGCGGGCAGCCACGTCGAGGCAGGCCTTGGCGTAGATCCTGGTCGGCTCGAGGAGCTCCTCGCCCAGGGACCGTCCGAAGTCGTCGACGTGTCGGTCGAGCGCCCATTGCGCCCCGCCGTCGGCGGTGTCGCCCAGGAGCACGTGGCGCACGAGGGAGTAGCCGTTGGAGTGCAGGCCGCTGGACTCCATGGCGACGACCACGTCGCCGGGCCGCACCCGACCCGGGCCGAGCAGCTTGCTGGCCTCGACCACCCCGGTGGTGGCACCGGCGACGTCGTACTCGTCGGGCTCGAGGAGGCCGGGGTGCTCGGCGGTCTCGCCGCCGATGAGGGCGCAGCCCGCGACCACGCAGGCCTCGGCGATGCCCTTGACGATGGCGGCGATCCGCTCGGGGACGACGCGGCCGGTCGCGATGTAGTCGGTCATGAACAGCGGCTCGGCGCCGCACACCACCAAGTCGTCGACGACCATGCCGACGAGGTCGAAGCCGATCGTGTCGTGGACGTCCATCGCCTGGGCGACGGCCACCTTGGTGCCGACGCCGTCGGTGGAGGTGGCCAGCAGGGGCTGCTCGTAGCGGGTCAGGGCCGTCGCGTCGAACAGGCCCGCGAAGCCACCCAGCCCGCCGATCATCTCGGGGCGGCGTGCCTTGTCGACCCAGCCCTTCATCAGGTCGATCGCGCGGTCGGCGGCCTCGATCGACACTCCGGCGGCGGCATAGGCGTTCTCGTGCTGATCGGCCACGGGGGCTCCGTTCACGGGTTGTTGAGGACGGGCAGCTGGGTGGACGACAGGGGCGTCTCCAGCAGGCTCTTGCCCAGCCGCGACTCATCGGGGAGCGGGATCGGGTAGTCGCCGGTGAAGCACGCCTTGCACAGCCGGTCGCTGGCCTGACCGGTCGACTGGACCATGCCCTCGAGCGAGAGGTAGCCGAGGGAGTCGGCGCCGATGCTGCTGCGGATCTCCTCGATGGTCAGGCCGTTGGCGATCAGCTCGGCCCGCGTGGCGAAGTCGATGCCGTAGAAGCACGGCCACTTCACCGGCGGCGACGAGATGCGCACGTGCACCTCGAGGGCGCCGGCCTCGCGCAGCATCCGCACCTGGGCCCGCTGGGTGTTGCCGCGCACGATGGAGTCGTCGACCACGATGATGCGCTTGCCGCGGATCATGTGGTCGAGGGCGTTGAGCTTGAGCCGGATGCCGAGCTGGCGCAGGGTCTGGCTGGGCTGGATGAACGTGCGGCCGACGTAGGAGTTCTTGACGAACCCGAGGCCGAACGGGATGCCGCTCTCCTCGGCATATCCCGCTGCGGCCGGGAGCGCCGACTCGGGCACCGGGATGACCATGTCGGCCTCGACCGGGAACTCGCGGGCGAGCTGGCGGCCCATCTCGACGCGAGCTTCGTGGACGCCGCGGCCGCTGATGGTGGCGTCGGGTCGGGCGAGGTAGACGTACTCGAAGACGCAACCCTTGGGGTCGGGCTCGGCGAAGCGGCGCGAGACCAGGCCGTTCTCGTTGATGACGAGCATCTCGCCCGGCTCCACCTCACGGACCACGCTGGCGCCGATCGTGGCCAGCGCGGCGTCCTCGCTGGCGACGACCCAGCCACGCTCGAGCCGGCCGAGCACCAGCGGCCGGACACCCTGGGGGTCCCGGGCGGCGAAGAGGGTGTCGTCGTTCATCCAGACGAACGAGAAGGCGCCCTTCACCGAGGCGAGGACCTCGATGGCGCGCTCCTCCAGGGAGGTGTCGGGGTGGCGGGCCATCAGTGCCGTGACGACGGCGGTGTCGTTGGTGGCGGCGGTGCCCATGCGCAGGTGCAGGTCGAGCTCGTCGGCGGCGGAGGCCTCCTCGGCCATCTCGGCGAGCTCGGCGGTGTTGATGAGGTTGCCGTTGTGGGCCAGCGCGATCGACCCGGAGGCTGTGGGGTGGAAGGTCGGCTGGGCGTTCTGCCAGGTCGAGGCCCCGGTCGTGGAGTAGCGCGCGTGGCCGATCGCGACATAGCCCTTGAGCGAGGCCAGGGTCGACTCGTCGAAGACCTGCGAGACCAGGCCCATGTCCTTGTAGACCAGGATCTGACGCCCGTTGCTCACCGCGATGCCGGCCGACTCCTGCCCGCGGTGCTGGAGCGCGTAGAGACCGAAGTAGGTGAGGTTGGCGACGTCCTCACCGGGCGCCCAGATGCCGAAGACGCCACACGCGTCCTGTGGACCTTGGTCGGAGGGGTCGATGGCCGCGGTGAGGCGGCCGTCGCCGCCCTTCCGGTTGCTCGGCTGGGGCACGGGTGGAGTCTACGGGTGGTCCGGCCCCGGCCCGAACTCGCGCCGCAGGGCGGTCAGAGGTCGCCGAGGTTGCGCAGGAGGAGCGCCTCGGCGAGCACGACCTTCTCGAACTCCGCAAGGTGGAGCCCCTCGTTGGCGCCGTGGGCACGGGTGTCGGGGTCCTCGACCCCGGTGACGAGAACGCTGGCCCGGGGGAAGGCCTCGAGGAACTCGGCGATGAAGGGGATCGAGCCTCCGACGCCCATGTCGATCGGGGCGGTGCCGTCCCACGCCTCGGAGAACGCGGCACGTGCCGCGTCGTAGGCCGGACCGCTGGCGTCGATCTGGGTGGCCTCGCCGGTGTCGACGACGGTCGTGCTGAGCGTGGCACCCCACGCGACGTTGGCCTCGAGGTGTCGCTGGAGGCACTCGACGGCGTTGGCGGTGGTGTCGCCCGGCGCGACGCGCAGGCTGAAGCGGGCGCGCGCCGCCGGGACGAGGGTGTTGGAGGCGCCCTCGACCTTGGGCGCGTCGAAGCCGGTGATGGACAGCGCCGGCTGCGTCCAGAGCCGCTCGACGGCCGAGCCGGTGCCGATCCACTCGATGCCCTCGGCCGCGCCGGACTCGGCGCGCAGCCGCTCCTCGGGATAGTCGACGTCTGCGGCGGGACCCGAGTGGAGACCGTCGATGACGAGGTTGCCGGCGTCGTCCCAGCACGAGGCGATCAGGCGCGAGAGGGTCATGATCGCGTCCGGCGCGAGACCGCCCCACATCCCGCTGTGCACCGCGTGGGTGAGAGTGCGGACCTCGACGTCCATGCGCACCAGCCCGCGCAGCGACGTGGTCAGGGCCGGCTCGCCGATGTCCCAGTTGCCGGAGTCGGCGATGACGATGACGTCGGCCTCGAGCCGGTCCTTGTGGGCGTTGAGCAGGTCGACGAGCGTGTCGGAGCCGACCTCCTCCTCACCCTCGATGAACATCACGAGGTTGACCGGCAGGTCGTCGCCGAAGATGCGCACGGCGCCCAGGTGGGCAGCGATGCCGGCCTTGTCGTCGGCTGCCCCGCGCGCGTAGAGACGCGTCTCCCCGTGGGCGTCCTCCCTGGCGGTCGGCTCCCACGGCGGGGAGTCCCAGTCGGCGTGGTCGTTCTCGGGCTGCACGTCGTGGTGGGCGTAGAGGAGGACGGTCGGCGCACCCTCGGGGCCCGCCTTCCTGGCGATCACGGCCGGCGGAGCACCGTCGTACGCGCGCACGATGTCGGCCTCGAAGCCCTCGGCGACGAACAGGTCGCGGGTCTTCTCGGCGCTGCGCTCGACCTCGCCGGCGCGGGCCGGGTCGGCGGAGACCGACTGGATGCGGATCAGGTCCTCGAGGTCGCTGCGGATGCCGGGCAGGACCTCGGCGAGACGTGCGCGGATGTCGACGGTCATGCGCCTCACTCTAGGAGGCCGCCAGCTCACCCTCCACGGCGGCTGCGATGGCCGTGGCACCTCGCTCGCCCATCGTGATCGTGTAGTGGTTGACGTCCGCCACCTCGCGGCTGTCGATGAGGTCGAAGCCCTCCAGCATCGCGGCGAGGCGGTCGGCCTCGTAGAGCCCCGGCGACTCGTCGAGAAGTCCCCTGGGTGCCGTGAGCAGCAGCGTGGGGTGCCGCAGGCGGCCGAGGGCGCCGGCGAGCGCCGTGCCGGTGTTGAGGTCGACGGTGTCGCACGACATCACGTCGTAGCTGGTGGCCGGGCGCAGCTCGGGCTCCTCGCCGACGAGGTCGTAGGCGAGGTAGTCCTCGAGGGCGGGCGACCAGTCGTGCGCGAAGGCGGGGTGGCGCCGCCAGAAGTCGTAGTAGTCCTCGACCCCGGCGAACCGCATCGCCAGGCGCTCGGCGGTGGGTCCGAGCACGTACGAGATCACCTCGTCGGCGGTGAGCCCGTCCGGCACGGCCAGCGGCAGGCCACCGTCGACGAGCAGCAGCCGGGAGACCCGGTCGGGGTGGCGGTCGGCCATGACGACACCGACGAACCCGCCCATGGAGTGGCCGACCAGCAGGGTGCGGTCGACGTCGAGGTGGTCGAGCACGCGCACCAGGTCGTCGGCGTGCTGGGCCATCCCTGCGGGTCGCTGCCCGGGGCTCTCCGGATGGCTGCGGCCACGACCGCGCAGGTCGGGGGCCACCAGCCGCACCCGCGGCAGCCGGTCGGCCACGAGCTGCCAGGACCGGTGCGACGCCGTGACGCCGTGGACGAGGAGGGCCGTGGGAGCCTCGGGCACCGGGGCACCGTCGGCGTCGAGCGCGTCCCAGACGCCCACGCGCAGCGATCCGCCCGCCACGGGAACGTCGACCGTGCGGTAGCGGTCGGTGAGACGGTGCTCCACCGAGCGGGCGGTCATCGGGCGCTCCACCCGCCGTCCATGGCGTACGACGCCCCGGTCACCATGCCGGCGTCCGGGGAGCACAGCCACGCGACCAGCGAGGAGACCTCGCGGGGCTCGACCAGGCGCTTGACCGCGGAGTTCTTGAGCATCACCTGAGCGAGGACCTCGTCCTCGGAGAGGTCGTGGACGCGCGCCTGGTCGGTGATCTGCTTCTCGACCAACGGCGTGCGGACGTACCCGGGGTTGACGCAGTTGCTCGTCACGCCGTGCGCGGCGCCCTCGAGGGCAGTGACCTTGGAGAGGCCCTCGAGGCCGTGCTTGGCCGAGACGTAGGCGGACTTGAACGCGCTCGCACGCAGGCCGTGGACGCTCGACACGTTGACGATGCGGCCCCAGCCGCGGGCGTACATGTGCGGCAGGACGGCCCGGACGAGCAGGAACGGCGCCTCGAGCATCACCGAGTGGATCAGCCGGAAGGTGTCGGGGGCGAGCACCTCGATCGGCGAGACCCGCTGGATGCCGGCGTTGTTGACCAGCACGTCCGCCTCGAGGGTCAGCTCGTCGAGGGCGGCGGTGTCGGAGAGGTCCACGACCCACGCCTCGCCACCGACGTCTGCGGCGACCTTCCCGGCGGCGTCGGCGTCGATGTCGGCGACGACCACGTGGGCGCCGCGGGCGGCCAGCCCCTCGGCGACGGCCCGGCCGATGCCGCTGCCGCCGCCGGTGACGACGGCCCGCCTGCCCTCGAGCTCGCGGGTGCTCACTGCGCGGCCTCCTGCCCTGGCGCCTCGTGACCGGCGGGACGCGGCGCCAGGGCGGTCTCGATGAACCGCATGACGTCGGCGAAGACCGTCGGGTCGATCTCGCCGGGACGCTGTCCGTCGCCGTCGCGCTCCCACAGGATGTAGCGCGCACCGACCATCTCGCCGATGCCCATCAGCGCCCATGCCGCCACCTCGGCGTCGATGTCGGAGACCTCGCCGACAGCCTGGGCCTTGCGGAGCCCCTCGACGTACCCCTCGACGATGCGCGAGTAGTGCAGCCGGAGCACCTCGGGCGAGACCAGCTCGGCCTCGCGCACGACGCGGTAGAGCGCCGGGTGCTCGGCGGTGAATCGGAAGAAGCCCGCGAAGCCGGCACGCTCGGCCTCCAGCCGGTTGGCAGCGCCGAGCATCGCCTCGGCCATCGAGTGGCGCACCCGACGGTTGAGGTCGATGACGAGCGCCTCGAAGATCGTCCGCTTGCTGTCGAAGTAGAGGTAGAACGTGCCCATCCCGATTCCGGCTCGCTCGGTGATCTTGACGATCGAGGCGTCGTGGTAGCCGAGCTCGGCGAAGACCGCCTCGGCTGCATCCAGGAGCTTCTGCTGGGTCGCCAGACCGCGCTTGTTGCGGCGCGGGGCACCCGGCGCCTGGGGGTCGGCGCGGCGCTCGAGCTCGCTGAAGTCGTCGGTCGTCATGGGGTGCGGTCCTCTCGGGGAGCGGCTGGAGCTGCGCCAGGGCTGAAGGCGTGGGAGCGGAGGTCGGCACGGGCCACCTTGCCGATGCCCGTGCGGGGCAGCTCCCCCAGCACGTGCACCTGGCGCGGCAGCTTGAAGTCGGCGAGGTGCTCGCGGGCGTGCTCGAGGACCTCGGCGGCGGTGAGCCCGACCCCGGCGACCGGCTGCACGAAGGCGACGCCGACCTCGCCCCACACCTCGTCCGGCACGGCCACCACGGCGGCGTCGGCGACCAGCGGGTGTCGTACGAGCACGGCCTCGACCTCGGCCGGTGCGACGTTCTCGCCGCCGGAGATGTAGATGTGCTTGAGACGGTCGACGATCCGGTAGCAGCCGTCGCCGTCGCGCTCGGCGAGGTCGCCGGTGCGCAGCCAGTCGCCCGTGAACGCCGCTCGGGTGCGACCGGGGTCGTGGAGGTAGCCGGCGAAGACACCGGGACCGCGCACCTGGAGCTCACCGGCGCCGGGCCCCTCGACGACGTCGCCGTCGAGGTCGACGAGGCGCACCTCCACGTGGGGGTAGGGCCAGCCGACGGCGCCCGGATGGTCGGCCGCCCGGCTCGGTGGCAGGTAGAGCACGTTGGGCGAGGCCTCGGTCAGCCCGTAGCCGTGGGCGACCTGGACGCCGTGCTCGGCCCACACCGCGTTCAGGGACTCCGACATGGAGGCACCACCGACGACCACCTGGCGCAGGCTGGTGAGGTCGGCGCTCGCGAAGGCCGGGTCGGCGGCGAGCAGGTGCAGCTGGGTGGGCACGCTCATGGTGGTCGTCACCCCGCGGTCACCGACCAGCCGCAGCACGCGCGCCGGCTCGAACGACCGCTCCAGCACCACCGTCGCACCATGCCACCAGGCGGCGAGCGGCTGGCAGTTCCACGCCGCGACGTGGAACTGCGGCAGGGTCGCGAGCACGACGTCGTGCTCGGAGAGCCCGATCGTCTGCGCCATCGCGAGACTGTTCCAGAAGCAGTTCGCGTGCGTCAGCACCACACCCTTGGGCGCGGCCTCGCTGCCCGAGGTGAAGATGACCAGCACCGGGTCGTCGTCGACGGCGTCGCGCTGGGCCGGCCAGGCCTCCCCCGGCGGCAGGACGCGCGCCGGGACCGTGCTCTCGACGCCCGTGCTGCCGGGCGTCGTGAGCGCGACGCTGACGTCCCCGACGTGCGTCGCCTCGCGAGCCAGCCGCAGCAGCTCCTCCTCGGCGACCAGCAGTGCCGGTCGCGCCGTGGCCAGCACCGGGCCCAGCTCGGAGGCGGTGAGCCGCCACGACAGCGGCACCATCGCCAGGCCGGCCTTGGCACACGCGAAGAAGAGGACCACGTGCTCGGCCGAGTTGCCCGACAGCGTCGCCACCCGGTCGCCTGCTGCGTAGCCGGCCCGCACGAAGGCGCGGGCGAGCTCGTCGCTGCGGCGTTCCAGCTCGTCGTACGACACCCGCACGCCGCGGTCGTCGATCGCGACCTTGGTGGGGTGGCGCCGGGCGCTGTCGACCAGCCAGCGGCCCAGGGTGTGGGAGTCGTTCACGGCTGGGGCTCCAGCACCTTGTCGTCGGCCTGGTCGGCGGCCTCGAGCACGGCACTTCCGCTCCGGGTGCGGTCGCGGCCGGTGAGCCGGCGGGTGGTCCCGGCGATCCCGCCGGGGACGAAGAGCACGACCAGGATGAACAGCGCGCCGAGGATGAACATCGGCTCCGAGAGCGGGACGTGGAGCACCGCCGGCAGCGAGTCGACGGCGTCGGAGCCGGCGAGCAGGGTCAGCCGCTGGTTGAGCAGCGTGTAGATCACCCCGCCCACGATCGCGCCCCAGCGCGAGCCGACGCCACCGAGCACCACCATCACCAGCACGGTGATCGTCAGGTCGGCACCGACCGCACGGGGCACCGTTCCGGACTGGAGGAGGAGGTACATCACGCCGGTGAGGGAGGCGATCAGCCCACCGGCGACGAAGACGACCAGCTTGGCGGTGTAGGGCTGGAGCCCCAGCGCGCGCACCCGGAGCTCGTTCTCGCGGGCCGCGGCGGCGACGTGGCCCACGCGCGACCGGTCGATCCACAGCACCACCAGGTAGGCCACCACCACGATCGCCAGGGCGAGCCAGTAGAGGTTGCGGGTGTTGACCACGCCGACCAGCGCCGCGGGCACGTGCTCGGTGTCGAGCGAGAGGCCCTCCTCGCCGCCGGTGAGTCCCTCGGGGTTGCGACGCACCAGCACCGATCCGGCCTGGGCGAACGCGAGGGTGACCATCGCGAACGGGATGCCCGACACGCGCAGGCTCACCGCCCCGGTCAGCACCGCGACGGCGCCCGCACCGACGAGGGTCAGGCCGATCGCCGGCCACAGCGAGAGGTCGGTGCGCTCGAGCAGGATGCCCAGCCCGTAGGCGCCGGCGCCGAAGTAGAGCGCATGGCCGAAGGAGAGCAGCCCACCGGTGCCGAGCAGCAGGTTGTAGGACAGCGCCAACGACGCGTAGACCATGCAGAGCGCCAGCAGCTGCAGCGCGCCGGGCGTGTAGGTCGGGCCGGGAAGGATCCCGGGCACCTGGATCGAGAGCAGCGGCAGGACCGCGAGCGCCACGACGAGGGCCAGCCCCAGTCCGACCGGAGTGAATCTGCGCATCAGGCTGCCTTCCCCATCAGGCCGGACGGTCGGACGAGCAGCACAGCCGCCAGGGCGAGCACGATGACGAAGTCGCCCGTGCCGCCTGCGTAGTAGTTGGCGAACTGCTGGAGCAGCGCCACCCCCACCGAGGCGATCGCAGCGCCGGTGAGGGAGCCGAGGCCGCCGATGACGGTGACGATGAAGGCGAAGATCAGCAGGCCGCCGCCGAGCGACGGTGACACGTAGCCGAAGTAGTGGGCCGCGAGCACGCCCCCCAGGCCTGCGGCGGCCCCGCCGATCGCGAAGACGAGCGTGAAGGCGGTGCGCACGTCGATGCCGAGCGCCGTCACCATCGCGCGGTTCTCGACACCGGCACGGATCACCATCCCGTAACGCGTCCTGCGCAGGAAGACCACGATCGCCAGGAGGACGAGGGCGGCCAGGCCGATGATCAGGAAGCGGTCGTTGGGGATCCGAGCGCCCGCGAGGGTCGTGGTCTGCTCCAGCCACGCCGGGCCGCGGATGAAGTCGGGGTCGGTGCCCCAGATGCCCTCGAACAGCGCGACGGAGGCCAGGGAGAGGCCGACCGTCACCAGGACCTGCTCGATGTGTCGCTCGTAGAGCGGGCGGATCAGGAGCAGCTCGGTGAGCGTCGCCACCACCGCGCCGACGCCGGCGCCGACCACGATCGAGGCGAGGAAGCCGAACCAGCTCGTGGCGTCGAGGCGCTGCGCTGCGGCGTAGCCGAGGAATGCGCCCAGGGTCAGGAAGGAGCCGTGCGCGAAGTTGAGCACGTGCATCAGGCCGTAGATCAGGGACAGGCCCGAGGCGACGAGGAAGTAGAGCGCACCCAGCCCGAGGCCGGTCGCGAGGAGGAGGACGAAGGTGCTCACGGGGCGACCTGCCTGCTGTCGGGACGGGAGTCGGGGGTCTCGGCGTGGACGCCGAGCAGACGCTGGGTCAGGGCCTCGTCGGCCAGCAGGTCGGCGGCGGGACCGGTGTGGACCACCCGCCCGCCGGCGACCACGACGGCCTCGCCCGCGAGGCGTCGTACGACCTCGAGGTTCTGCTCGACCAGCAGGATGGGGACGGTCGCGGAGGCCTCGCGGAGCGCCTCGGTCACCTGCTCGACGATGAGCGGCGCCAGGCCCTTGGTCGGCTCGTCGACCAGCAGCACCCGGTTGTCGTTGACCAGGGCGCGGGCCAGCGCGACCATCTGCTGCTGACCGCCCGAGAGCGTGCCGGCCATCTGGTCGCGGCGCTCGACGAGGTCGGGGAAGAGCCGCTCCACCAGCTGCCGCCGCTCGGCGGTGACGGCGCCCTTGCGCTCGGCCAGGCGGAGGTTCTCGGCCACCGTGAGCTTGGAGAAGACCTCGCGGTCCTCGGGCACGTAGCCGACGCCTCGCTGCACCACCTTGTGGGTGGGCAGGTCGTCGATCCGCTCACCGGCGAGCGTCACCTCGCCCGTGCGCTGGTAGAGGCCGAGCACGCCCTTGAGCGTGGAGGTCTTGCCGACGCCGTTGCGCCCGAGGACGGCCGTGATGCCCGTGGCGGGCACCGAGAACGAGACATCCTCGACGACCTGCTGGCCCGCGACGGACGCGGCGAGGTGGTCGACGACCAGGATCTTGTCTGTCATGCCGACGTCCCCAGGTAGGCGCTCTGCACCGTCGGGTTGCTCATGATCGCGTCGGGGGTGTCGAAGGCGATGATCGTGCCGAAGTACATCACCGCCACCTTGTCGACCAGCCCGAGCAGGACCTCCATGTGGTGCTCGACCATGAGGATCGTCGACCCCTTCTCGCGGTGCATCTGACGGATCGTGTCGGAGAGGCCGGCCACGTCGCCGGACCCCACCCCGGCCATCGGCTCGTCGAGGAGCACGACGTCCGCGTCGGTCGCTCGGAGCACGGCGATCTCGAGCTTGCGCTTGTCACCGTGCGACAGGCTGCCCGCGGCCAGGTCGAGCTTGTCGCCCAGGCCCACCTCGCCGAGGTGCTCCTCGGCCTCCCGCGTGGCGCGGTCGGTGCGCGAGGGGAAGCGCCACGGCGAGAGGCTGCCACCCAGGCCGACCTGCGAGGCCATACGGACGTTCTCGCGCACCGAGAGCTGCGGGAAGAGGCTCGAGGTCTGGAAGGTGCGGCCCAGCCCCGCCCGCGCCCGGCGGTGCACCGAGGTGCCGGTGACGTCCCGGCCGCCGAGGTGCACCGTGCCGGAGGTCGGCCGCGCGATGCCGGAGACGACGTTGAAGAGCGTCGTCTTCCCGGCACCGTTGGGGCCGATCACGCCGATGAAGGATCCCTGCGCGACCTCGAGGTCGACGTCCTCGAGGATCGTCGCGCCCCCGATCTTGAGGCCGAGGTCCTTCACCTGCAGCGCGGGCGTGGCTGTGGTCGACATGTCTGCCGTGTCTCCTGGTCGTCGTACCGCTGTCAGCCGGCCTCTGGCGGCGCGACCTCGTCGGCCGGCACCGTCTCGATGAGCTCGGGCTTCCAGCCGTCGCCGTCCTCGACGAGCTTGGCCTGGTACATGTCCTGGACGAGGGCGTGGTCGCTCTCGCGGACCGTCACCTCGCCCTTGGGTGCCGTGAAGCTGTGGCCCTCCAGCGCGTCGACCATCGCCTCCACGTCGCCCTGGCCCTCCTCGATGGCGTGCACGATCATCTGGGCGGCGGTGAAGCCGTCGGGGGTGAAGAGGTCGACGGTGGAGCCGGCACCCTCGACCGCCTCGATCATCGCGGCGTTGACGTCGTTGTCGGGCGCGGCGGCGAAGTAGTGCGAGAGGAAGCTGATCTTCTCGGCGACCGGGCCGTAGGCGCCGTACGACGCCACGTCACCGAGGCCGGTCACGATCGGGGCGACGTCGAAGACGCCCTGCTGCTCCAGCGACTGCCACATCGAGCCGGTGGTCTCACCGGCCCACGCGACGAAGACCAGGTCGGGCTTGGCGTCCTTGAGCTGCTGGGAGAAGGAGGTGAACTCCTTGATGTCGCTGCCGACGAGCAGCGGCTGCACCTTGGCGCCCTGCGCGCCGAGGAGTGCCTCGACGGCTGCGGCGTTGCCCTGGCCGAACGCGTCGTCCTGGGCGTAGACGACGACCTTCTTGCCGTCGAGGTCGTCGAGGAACTGACCGGCCGTGGCGACGTCCTGCATGCTCTGGCGGCCGGAGCGGAAGGTGTGGCCGTTGATGCCGGTGATCGCGTCGGCGGCGGCAGCGCCGGAGACGTAGAGGATCTTGTTCTGCTCGGCCTGCTCGGCGACACCGAGGGCGATGCCGGAGGACACGGTGCCGGTGAGGATCTTGACGCCGTCGCCGATGTACTCCTTGGTCAGCTGGACGGCCTTGTCGGCGTCACCGGTGTCGTCGCCGTTGCGAACCTCGATCTTGATGCCGTCGACCTCGCCGGTGCCGTCGGTGGCGTGGTCCAGGCCGGCGTCGAAGCCGTCGAGGAACGCCTGGCCGTAGGCCGCCAGCGGGCCGGTCTCGGAGGTGATGACGCCGACCTCGACCGTCTCGACGTCGTCGCTGCTGCCGCCGTCGCCGTCCGCGCTCGGCGCGCAGGCCGCCAGGACCAGGACGGACGCCGCGGCGACCGAGCCGAGCAGGTGGTGTGTGGTGAGCCGCATGTCTCCCATGCCTTTCGCTTGATGGCCTCGGGGAGATTACCTGAGACCTGATTCAGGTCTTGGAAGTTAGTCGTCCGGGCATGGCTGTGTCAACCACCCCGCGCCCCTGCTCGCGATAGTCCGCATCAAATGGCTCGTCTCCGGACCGGTTTCAGGAGCTCTTTGATACGGACTATCTCGAGGGGGGCGTACGACGGGTTCGTCCAGCGGGTGCCGGCAGGGCTCAGACCTCGGCCCACTCGGGGTCGCGCAACTCGAGCATCACCTGGCGCTGGACGTCCTCGAAGCCGAGGCGGCGGTAGATCCGGATGGCGTCGGCGTCGGTGTCGGCGACGATGACCAGACGCTCGGCTCCGAGCCTCTCGAGGGCGTGGCGACCGGCTGCGTGAACGACCGCGGCACCGATCCCCTGGCGCCGGTGGTCCGGATGGGTCTCGACCGTCTGGAACCGTGCGACACCAGGCTCGGTGACGAAGATGCCGGCCGTGCTGACCAAGGTGCCGTCGACGAAGGCGCCGTACCGGGCACCGCCCTCGCCGTTCGCCCCGGCGAGAGCCCGCTCCTGGGCGTTCTTGCCGCGCGCGAAGGCGAGGTAGGACTCCTCGCTGGTGCTCGGGTAGAGCACCTGGCCGAGCCGGGCCCGCTGCTCCCAGTCGTCGTCCGACTCCAGCGGACGGACCTCCACGTCCCCGATCGGTGCGAGCGGCTGGACGACGGCGGACGCGCTCAGCACCGTCGCCACGTCGACCGTCAGCCCGGCCTCGCGCCAGGCCTGCATGTCGCCGGGGTCCTCGGTCACGTCGATCCCGATGCTCACGTGCGCCGCGACCGGGAACTCCGTCCGGAACGCCCCGACGACCTCGCGCTCGCCGCCGGGCGCCGGGGGCTGCGCCAGGAGCAGGAAGTTGCCCCAGAAGTAGGTCGGGTTGTCGGGGGTGCGGATCACAAGATGGGTGCCGCGGTCCTCGACCTGGCTCCCCGCCTTCTGGAGCAGGGCGAGGTCGGTGCGGAAGCCGAGCGACTGGATCTCCATGGCCGCAGGCTAGCCGCGGTGCCCGCCTCCGGTCCTAGGGTGGCTCCATGGACCGCGACCAGGTGCTGGTGCTCAACGCAGGGTCGTCCTCCTTGAAGTACCAGGTCTTCGGGACCGACGGCTCCGTCGTGGTCAAGGGAAAGGTGGAACGCCTCTCCGGGGAGGACGACCACGCCCGCGCTCTCGAGCAGGTGACCGGCGAGCTGCGCAGGGCCGGTGTCGACGAGGAGCACCTCATCGGTGTGGGCCACCGTGTCGTGCACGGCGGGCACACCCTGACCCAGCCCTCCCTCGTGGACGACCGGGTGTTGGCGGCCATCCAGGACGCCGTACCCCTGGCGCCGCTCCACAACCCGCCCGCCCTGACAGCCCTGCGCGGGGCCAGGGAATGGCTCGACGGCACGCCTCACGTCGTCGTGCTGGACACCGGGTTCTTCGCCGAGCTGCCCGACGTCGCCGCGACGTACGCCATCGACCGCGACCTCGCCGCGCGCCACCACGTGCGCCGCTACGGCGCCCACGGGATCAGCCACGAGTACGTCGCCCGGCGCGCCGCCGAGCACCTGGGCCGTGACGACCTTCGCCTGGTGACGCTGCACCTGGGCAACGGCGCCTCCGCCGCCGCCATCGACGCCGGGCGCCCCGTCGACACCTCGATGGGCCTGACCCCGCTCGAGGGGCTCGTGATGGGCTCGCGGGGTGGCGACCTCGACCCCGGCATCCTGCTCCACCTCGCTCGCGAGGCCGGGCTCGGGACCGACGGCCTCGAGGACCTCCTGCACCATCGCTCGGGCATCACCGGGCTGAGCGGGCGTCCGGACTTCCGCGAGCTCCAGGCAGGGGCCGACGCGGGCGACGACGTGTGCCGACTGGCGTGGGAGGTCTACTGCCACCGGGTGCGCAAGTACGTCGGCGCCTACCACGTCGTCCTTGGCGGGGCTGACGCCCTCGTCTTCACCGCAGGGGTGGGCGAGAACGCACCGCGCCTGCGTGCCGACGTCGCGGGTGGTCTGGGGGTCCTCGGCGTCGAGCTCGACCCCGACCGCAACAGCTCCGACGAGCGCAGGACCAGGACGATCTCGACCGACGGCTCACCGGTCGCGGTCCTGGTCGTGCCGACCGACGAGGAGAGCGCGATCGCGGAGGCGACCCGGTCAGTGCTGGCGACGGGCAGCGCCCCCCGCTAGAGGTTGTCGGCGGCGGTGTCGCCGTCGGCCGTGGTCGACGGCGACGCGCCCCGTGCGGGACCCGCCGAGGCGTCCCAGGTCCAGTCGCGCACCTCGGGCAGGTCGTCGCCGTGGGTCCGGGTCCACTGCCGTGCGCGGCGGCGGGTGTCGACCATCAGCTGGCGCACGCCGCCGGCCCGCGACGCGAGCCCAGGAACCCTGTCGATGACGTCCATGACGAGGTGGTAGCGGTCGATGTCGTTCATCATCACCATGTCGAACGGCGTGGTGGTCGTGCCCTCCTCCTTGTATCCGCGGACATGGATGTTGTCGTGGTTGGTCCGGCGATAGGTCAGCCGGTGGATGAGCCACGGGTAGCCGTGGTAGGCGAAGACCGTCGGGGTGTCAGTGGTGAAGACCGAGTCGAACTCGCGGTCGCCCATGCCGTGCGGGTGCTCGCGCTCGTCCTGCAAGCGCATCAGGTCCACCACGTTGACGAAGCGGACTCGCAGGTCCGGCAGGTGCTCGCGCAGCAGCGAGACTGCCGCGAGCGCCTCGAGGGTCGGTACGTCGCCGGCTGCCGCGACCACGACGTCGGGGTCGCCGCCGTCGTTGGAGGCCCAGTCCCAGATGCCCAGGCCGCGAGCGCAGTGCAGGTCGGCCTGCTCGGCGTCGAGCCAGTCGAAGCTGGGCTGCTTGCCCGAGACGACGACGTTGACGTAGTGCTCGCTCTGCAGGCAGTGGGCCATGGTCGAGAGCAGGGTGTTGGTGTCCGGCGGCAGGTAGACGCGCACCACCTCGGCCTTCTTGTTGACGACGTGGTCGATGAAGCCCGGGTCCTGGTGGGAGAAGCCGTTGTGGTCCTGCCGCCACACGTGTGAGCTCAGCAGGTAGTTGAGGCTCGCGATCGGTGGCCGCCACTCGATGTCGCGCGTCGTCTTGAGCCACTTGGCGTGCTGGTTGAGCATCGAGTCGACGATGTGGATGAAGGCCTCGTAGCAGCTGAAGAGGCCGTGGCGCCCGGTGAGCAGGTAGCCCTCGAGCCAGCCCTGGCAGGTGTGCTCGGACAGGATCTCCATCACCCGGCCCGAGCGGGCGAGGTGCTCGTCGACGTCGAGGATGTCGGCCGCCCACACCTTGTCGGTGACCTCGTAGACGGCATCGAGGCGGTTGGAGGCGGTCTCGTCGGGTCCGAAGATGCGGAAGGTGGCGTCGTTGTCGCGGACGACGTCGATGAGGTAGCGACCCAGCACCCGGGTCGGCTCGTGGATCGACCCGCCCGGTCGCTCGACCTCGACGGCACTGGCGCGCCAGTCGCGCAGCCGCAGCGGCCGCTTGAGGAGACCGCCGTTGGCGTGGGGGTTCGCGCTCATCCGCCGGGTGCCCACCGGTGCCTGCCCGACGATCTGCTCGACGGGGCGCCCGTCCGCCGCGAAGAGCTCGACGGGGCGGTAGGAGCGCAACCACTCCTCCAGCTGCGCGCGGTGCTCGTCGTTGTCGCGAGTGCCGGCCAGGGGCACCTGGTGCGCCCGCCAGGTCCCCTCGACCGGCTTGCCGTCCACGTGCGCGGGTCCGGTCCAGCCCTTGGGCGTGACGAGCAGGATCATCGGCCAGGGTCGGCGCTCGAGGTCGCCCTCCTCGCGCGCCGCACGCCAGATCTCGCGGACCATGGCGTGCGCCTCGTCCATCGCAGCAGCCATCTGGCGGTGCACGTCGGCGGGCTCGTCGCCCTCGACGGTGATCACGTGGTGGCCGTAGCCACGCAGCAGGCTCTCCAGCTCGTCGCGGTGGATGCGCGCCGGAATGGTCGGGTTGGCGATCTTCCAGCCGTTGAGGCTCAGGATCGGCAGGACCGCTCCGTCGTGCACCGGGTCGACGAACTTGTTCGCGTGCCAGCTCGCCGCGAGCGGACCGGTCTCGAACTCGCCGTCGCCGATGACGGCAGCGACGAGGAGCTCCGGGTTGTCCATCGCGGCGCCGTAGGCGTGCGAGAGGACGTAGCCGAGCTCACCGCCCTCGTGGATGGAGCCCGGGGTCTCGGGTGCGACGTGGCTGGGGATGCCGCCGGGGAAGGAGAACTGGCGGAACAGCAGCCCCATCCCCTCCTTGTCCCACGAGACTGCCGGGAAGACCTCCGAGTAGGTGCCCTCCAGCCACGCGTTGGCGACCGCGGCGGGGCCGCCGTGTCCCGGACCGCACAGGACGATCGCCTCGGCGTCGCGCTCCCGGATCAGCCGGTTGAGGTGCGTCCAGACGAGGTTGAGCCCGGGCGTGGTGCCCCAGTGGCCCAGCAGGCGGGGCTTGATGTCCTCCCGGACGAGCGGCCGCTCGAGCAGCGGGTTGTCGAGGAGGTAGATCTGTCCGACCGCGAGGTAGTTGGCCGCGCGGAACCAGCGGTCGAGCTCGTGGACCTGGTCGTCGCTGAGGCTGGCCATGCAACCTTCGTACCGCATTCCCCGGCGGGCCGCACCGGTCGGAAGTCCTCACCTGTCGGGCGTCGCCACGTCCGCCGGGTCCCGCGGACCGTCCAGGGGGAGGTACGGCGTCAGGTCGGTGCGCTCGCCGCTGGCCCGGACCGAGCCGGCCGACAACGCCGCGTGCCACGTCGTACGGCCGGTCGCGAGGTCGAGCCACGTCTCGGGGTCGGTCTCGATGACGGCGGGCGGGGTGCCGCGGGTGTGGCGGACGCCGGGGATGACCTGCGCGGCCGCGATGGGCGGGACCCTCACCTCGACGGAGGCGCCGGGCGCGCGCTCGGCCAGCACCGCGAGGTAGTGCTTGACCAGCGCCCGGGTGTCAGCGGTCTCCAGCTGTTCGGGGCTCAGGACCTTGAGTCGGGCAGGCACGGATCGAGGGTATGCGAGGCCGGACGTGGTCTCGTGACAGGACTTCGTCCTTCCTCGACCAACGGGAGGTCAGCCGATCGAGTCGAGGACCTCCACGACGGCTGCCCAGGCGTCGCTGGCGGGGTCGATGACGCCGAAGTGCCCGCCGGCGACCTCGACCAGGAAGGCCTCCCCGCCCGCCCGCCGGGCCGCCGTGACGTAGTCCTCCGCCTGGCCGAACGGGACGGTGTCGTCGTCGCGCGCGTGCACCGCCCACACCGGCACGTCGAGCGGGACCTGCCGCAGCGGGTCGGCCAGGTCGTACGACGGATGGTCCGGCGTCGCACCCATGAAGGCCTGCGCCGCTCCGTCACCCAGGTCGTCGCGGACGGCGGCGGCGAGGTCGAGGACACCTGCCTGGTCGATCACGTGGGTGACGGGGGCCGCGTCCGCCCAGCGGTCGAAGCGGGTGCGGGCCGCTGCCCAGGCGGCGAGGTGGCCGCCGGCGGAGTGGCCCAGCGCCACCACGGGATCGGGTCGATCCGTCTCGGCCACGGCGCGGTCGATCGCGGCCGACACGTCGTCGCAGGTGGCGGGCCAGCCACCGCCCCCGCCGGGTCCGGTGCCGACGCGGCGGTACTCGACGACCGCAGCGGTCCAGCCACGGGCCACCAGGTCGGCGGCGAGCGGGACGGCGTACTCGGCGCCGTACTGCGCCTTCCAGAAGCCGCCATGGATCACCACGACGAGGCCGCGGCTCACACCCTCGGGCCGGTGGAGCTCCAGCCACTGGCTCGGGTCGTCGCCGTAGGCCAGCCTCATTCGGCGGTGTCCGTGGGGTAGGGCTGCAGGAGGTCGAGCAGGACATAGGTACGACGCTCCGGGTCTAGGCCGCGGGTTCGAGCGGTCCATGACTCGACCAGGTCGCTGAGCTCCTGCCGCAGCTGCTTGGCCTCGTCGTCGGTGAGCTTGAGGACGTGCTCTGCGGAGGAGAACTCCCCGTCACCCTCGGGACGGTCGGTGTCGAAGGCCCGGTCGACGAGGTGGTGGCTCCACGCCTGCTTGGTCTGCCGGAAGGCACGGACGGCGACCTTGCCCCCCGGGGCCTTGGCGAGCTCGCGCAGGTTGACCGTGAGCGCGGCCGAGGACGCTGCCCGCCAGACCCGGTCCCGCTTGTCCCGCGCCTCCTCGGGCGCCTCCTCGACCAGTCCGTACTTGGCGAGCTGGCGGAGGTGGAAGCTGGCCTGGTTGGCGGGGATGTCGAGCTCGCGCGCCATGTCGGCGGCGCGCACGGGCCCCGACGCCTCGATCTGGTCCATGATCCGCCCGCGCACCGGATGGGCGAGCGCGCGCAGCACGCGCGGGTCGTTGACGCGCTTCTGGTCGGCCATGGACTCATCGTAGCGAAATGCGCACGAACTATTGCGCACTAGTAATTGCGCAATATATGTTGCGCATATGCCCGGCTACCGACAGCTCTCGCGCAACCGCGACTTCACCGTCCTCTGGGTCGGCGACACCGTCAGCGAGCTCGGCAGCGCCCTGTCGATGTTCGTCTTCCCCCTGATCGGCTACGCCCTGAGCGGCTCGGCCGTCGTCGCTGCCCTCGTCGAGGCGGCCTACCTCGGCGGGCTGTGCGCGATGTTGCTCCCCGCCGGGGTGCTCGCCGACCGGCTCGACCGCCGTCGGATCATGCTGGTCGCCAGCGGGACCGGCTGCGCGGCCTACACCTCCCTCGCCGTCGCGGGAGCGCTCGGCTCGCTGACGCTTCCCCACCTGGTGGCTGTCGCGCTCGTCAGCGGGGTCGCGGCCGGCGCGTTCAACCCGGCGCAGACCTCGGCGATCCGATCCGTGGTGAGCACCGAGGACCTCCCCACCGCCCTGAGCCAGAACCAGGCCCGCCAGCACGTCGCCTCGCTGGTCGGTGGCCCTCTCGGCGGCGCGCTGTACGCCGTCACCCGGTGGCTGCCGTTCGCCGTGGACGCGATCACCTTCGCCATCGCCTGCGCGACCGTCAGCCGCGTCCGCACCGACCTCTCGGCACCACACCGCCGCCGGGAGCCGTTGCGCACCCAGCTGCGGGAGGGCTTCGCCTTCATGTGGGCCCGCCCGTTCTTCCGCACCCTCCTCGCCTGGGCGGCCCTGGCCAACCTGGTGACCAACGCGATCTTCTTCGTGGTGATCCTGCGGATGGTGCAGGACGGGGTGCCGGCTGCGCAGATCGGGTTGGTGTCGACCGCGGCCGGGGTCGGCGGCATCATCGGCGCCGCTCTGGCCCCCTCGCTCATCCACCGGATGCCGACGGGCCTCCTGACCGTGACGATCGGCTGGATGTGCTGTCTGCCGTTGGTGCCCCTCATCTGGTACGCCAGCCCCTGGGCCGCGTGCGCGTCCACGTTCTTCCTGCTGCTGCTCAACCCGGTCGGCAACGCCGGCATCAGCTCCTACCGGATGGCCCTCACCCCGGACCACCTGCAGGGCCGGGTGGCCTCGACGAGCCAGTTCGTCTCGATGTCGGTGATGCCGCTTGCGCCGCTGCTCGGCGGCTGGCTCCTCGAGCACCACGGCGGCACCACCACGATGACGGCGCTGGTCGCCGCGGCCGCGCTGCTGGCGGTCCTACTCACGGCCAGCCGGTCGATCAGGTCGGTGCCACGACCCTCGGAGTGGCCGGAGACGGCGTCAGGCCTCGAGGTCGTGGCGGTCGCCTGACCGGCCGAACCGCCGACCGACCTCGGCGACACACTCGACCAGCTCGGGCGGTGACTCCACGACGAACTCCGCGCCGGTGCCGGCGAGGACCATGACGGGCCAGTCGAGGGAGTCGACGTTCATCTCCAGGACGCAGCCCCCGCCGTCAGGAGTGACGTCCCCCCAGCGACCGACCTGGCGGGCCAGCTCGTCGACCGGCATCGCCACCCGCACGCGCACGGCGTACCGCTGGGGCATCCGCCGGATGCCGTCACGGACGAAGGAGAGCGCGTCGTCGGCAGGCAGGTCACGAGGACGGAACCGCTGGCCGGTCGGCTCGGGCGACTCGATGCGATCGAGCCGGAAGCTGCGCCAGTCGAGGCGGTCGCGATCCCACGCGACGAGGTACCACCGGCGGCCGAGGGAGACGAGGCGCAGCGGCTCGACGCGACGGTGGGTGGTCTCGCTCTCGCGTGCGGTGTAGTCGAACCGCACGCCCTCGCTGTCGCGACAGGCCTGCGCCAGCGTCGTGAGGACGCTGGCGTCGAACACCGGAGCGCCCTCCCACGGGCCCGGCGCCTCCGTCTGCGAGGCGACCGCGTCCATCTGCCGGCGCAGCCGGGGCGGCATCAGCGCGAGCACCTTCGACAGCGCCTGCACCGACCAGTCGTCGACCCCGGCGACGGCGCTGGCTGCCGCGGTGCGCAGGCCGACCGCGACCGCGACGGCCTCCTCGTCCTCCAGAAGCAGCGGGGGGAGCGAGCCCCCTGCCCGCAGCTGGTAGCCGCCGGCAGCACCGCGGACGGCGTCGACCTGGTAGCCGAGGTCGCGCAGCCGGTCGACGTCGCGACGCAGGGTCCGGGGGCTCACCTCGAGGCGCCCGGACAGCTCGGGTCCCGGCCAGTAACGGTGGGTCTGGAGCAGCGACAGCAGCCGCAGCATCCGCTCGCTCGTGCTCATGTCCTCAAGATAGTTCCCAATGCGGACAGGAACTGACCGCATTGCTCCCTAGCGTCGTCCACATGACACGAACACACCACACCGGACCAGCGATCGTGACCCGTGGCCTGACCCGCCACTTCACGACGCGCAAGCAGACCGTCGAGGCCGTCCGCGGCCTCGACTTGGAGATCGGGCAGGGCGAGCTCGTCGCCTTCCTCGGCCCCAACGGAGCAGGCAAGTCGACGACCCTGCGCATGCTCACGACCCTCATCCAGCCGACCTCCGGCTCGGCGACCGTGGCCGGGCACGACGTGGTCACCGGCCAGCGAGAGGTGCGCGGCGCCATCGGCTACGTCGGGCAGGGCAACGGCGCCGGCCACCAGCAGCGCGGCCGGGACGAGCTCATCAGCCAGGGCCGGGCCTACGGCCTGTCGCGTACGGCGGCCCGCGCCCGCGCCGCCGAGCTCGTGGACAGCCTCGACCTCGGGGCAGTCGCGGACCGGAAGGTGTCCACCCTGTCCGGCGGGCAGCGGCGGCGCCTCGACATCGCGATGGGGCTGGTGCACCTGCCCCGGGTGCTCTTCCTCGACGAGCCGTCCACGGGCCTCGACCCGCAGAACCGCGCCAACCTGCAAGAGCTCGTGCGGCAGCTGCACTCCGAGACCGGCAGCACGGTCGTGCTGACCACCCACTACCTGGAGGAGGCCGACGCCCTCGCCGACCGCGTCATCGTCGTCGACCACGGGCGGATGATCGCCGACGACACGGCCCACCGGCTCAAGTCCGGGCTCGGCGACCTGGTGCGCCTCGGCTTCAGCTCGCCCGAAGCGGCCGGGGCAGCGGCGGCCCGGGCGTCACGCCTCGACGGGTCGCGGGTCGAGGTGGAAGGTGACGAGGTCAGCCTCCGCGTCGCCGCCGGCTCCGAGCTCGTCGCGGAGCTGGTCGGCGACCTCGCCGCGGCCGGAGTCCCGGTCGCCAGGCTCGAGGTGCGGCGGCCCACCCTCGACGACGTCTTCCTCGACCTCACCGGGCGCAGCCTGCGCGAGTCCGAGACCACCGATCAGCCCGATTCCCAGACCGCATCCGAGAGCGAGGTCGCAGCATGAGCACCACGACCATGAGCACACCCACGGCGACGTCCGCTCCGACGAGCGACGGTTCCGCCGTACGTCGTCCCGGCTTCGTCGCCGACACCCTCAACGTCATGAACCGCGAGCTCAAGCCGGTGTGGCGCGAGCCGATGGCGGTCATCTTCGCGATGATCCAGCCGCTCGTCTTCCTCGGCCTCTTCGCACCGCTGCTGCCCGACCTGGCGGCCGGGTCGTCGGGGTCCGCGCTCCAGTGGTTCGTACCCGGCATCGTGGCGATGACCTGCCTGATGGGGGCCTCCTTCACCGGCGCCAACCTGATGGAGGAGATGCAGACCGGGTCCCACGAGCGCCAGCTCGTCTCACCGCTTCGGCGACCCGCCCTGCTCGTGGGCCGGGCGCTGAAGGAGGTCGTCCCGATGCTGATGCAGGTCGTCATCATCCTCGCGGTGGTGACGCCGTTCAGCTTCGACCTGCACCCGCTCGGCGTCCTCGTGGGAGCCGCGATCCTCGGGCTCTTCAGCATCGGCGTGGGCGCGCTGTCCTTCGCCCTGGCGCTCGCGTCGAAGGGACAGGACTGGATGTTCTGGACCGTCCAGCAGACGCTGCTCTTCCCGGTCCTGCTGCTGGCCGGGGTGCTGCTCCCGATCGAGGGAGCTCCGCGCTGGCTGCAGGTGGCCTCCGACCTCAACCCGATGACGTACGTCGTCGAAGCCGTCCGCGCGCTCTTCGCCGGGACCTACCCGGCCGACACCGTCGCGGCCGGGTTCGCCGGCGCCGCGGTGGTCGCTGCGCTCGGCCTCGTCGTCGGGGTGCGGGCGATGCGCCGCTCCAGCTGAGGTCGCGAGTCGGGATCCCCGGCCGGCCGGTGATTCTGCGGGTTTGCGACCGTTGCAGCGGTCGCGAAGCGTGAGGATCACCGGTCGGCCGGGGATCCAGCAGCGGGCTCAGGCGGGGCGGTGCACGACGTTGCGCAGGTCGCGACCGGCGACGAAGCGCTCGACCTGGTCGCGAGCCAGGGCCGCCATCCGGGGGAGCATCGCGGTGGTGCCGCCCGCGATGTGCGGGGTGATCAGCACCCCGGGCGCCCGCCAGAGCGGGTGCTCCTCGGGCAGGGGCTCGGGGTCGGTGACGTCGAGGGCGAAGGCCAGCCGGCCGGCGTGGGCGAGCACCGCGTCGGTGTCGAGGAGCGGGCCGCGCCCCACGTTCACCACGAGCGCGCCGTCGGGAAGCTGCGCGAGGAACGGGTCGTCGACGCTGTGCCGGGTCGCCTCGGTGAGGGGCAGCACCACGACGACCACGTCGACGGTGGGCAGCAGGCCGGGCAGCACGTCGGGCCCGTGCACCTCGCCGAGGAGGTCGTCAGGGCGTGCCCGGCTGGCCACCCCGGTGACGGTCGCCCTGCAGGCGAGCATGCGGGTGGCCACGGCGCGGCCGATCGAGCCGTAGCCCAGCACCAGCACGTGGCTGTCGGCCAGGGACCTGCGGCGCAGGTCCCGCTCCCAGTGGCCGACGTTGCGCACGGCGATGTCGATGCCGCGGAGGCTCGCGATCGTGAGGCCGAGGGCCAGCTCCGCGGTGGCGTCGTCGTGCACGCCGGTGGCGTTGCACAGCACCACCCCGGGCGGCAGCTGGGCGATCATCCCGTCGTAGCCCGCGGACTGGATCTGGACCGCCTTCAACCGAGGCAGGCCCGCGAGGTCTGGCAGTCCGGCGGTGCTGTAGGGCGCCACGACCAGCTCGACCTCGTCGGCCCGGTCGGGCGGGGTCGTCCCGTCCCACACGACGAGGTCGGCCCCGGGCACGTGACCGACTGCGTCGAGCAGGGTGGCACTGGCCAGCGCGACGACGGTCATGGGGGTCAGGAGCCGAGTGCGGCAGGCAGGGTCGCCTGCCAGGCGGCCTTCGCCTCAGCAACAGGGAGCTCGAACTGGCCGTCCACCGTGATCGAGTCGCCGCCGGTGCGGCCGATGCCGGTGGCGGGTACGCCGTGGCGGTGGACGAGGGCGAGCAGCTCACCGGCCCGGTCCTCCGGCACCGTGACCAGGCACCGGGCGGTCGACTCGGAGAAGAGGGCCACGAACGGGTCGCCGCCGGCGACCTTGGAGAGCATCACCCGGGCGCCGATGCCGCGTCGGAAGGTGGCCTCGGCCAGGGCCTGCGCCAGGCCGCCGTCGGAGAGGTCGTGGGCGCTCGTCACCAACGAGTCCCGGGAGGCGTCCTGCAGGAGGGCGGCCAGCGACTGCTCTGCGGCCAGGTCGACCCGGGGCGGACGGCCGCCCAGGTGCCCGTGGACCACGTGGGCCCACTCAGAGCCCGACAGCTCCTCGCGGGTCTCGCCCAGGAGGAAGATCTGCTCCCCCTCGGCGACGAAGTGGCTGGGGACGCGCTTGGTGACGTCGTCGATCACCCCGAGCACGGCCACGACCGGCGTGGGCAGGATCGCCGTCTCGCCGGTCTGGTTGTAGAGGCTGACGTTGCCGCCGGTCACGGGGATGCCGAGCTCGGCGCACGCGTCCTTGAGGCCCCGGCAGGCCTCGGCGAACTGCCACATGACCGCGGGGTCCTCGGGCGAGCCGAAGTTGAGGCAGTCGGAGACCGCGAGCGGCCGGGCACCGCTCGTGGCGACGTTGCGGTAGGACTCGGCCAGCGCGAGCTGGGCGCCGGCGTAGGGGTCGAGCTTGGCGAAGCGGCCGTTGCAGTCGGTGGAGACGGCGACGCCGAGGTTGGTGTCGGGGTCGACGCGGATCATGCCGCTGTCGGAGGGCTGGGCCAGCACGGTGTTGCCCTGGACGTAGCGGTCGTACTGATCCGTGATCCAGGACCGGTCGCACAGGTTGGGGCTGGCGACCAGGCGCAGGAGGGTGTCGCGCAGCTCGTCGCCCGACGACGGGCGGACGAGCTCCTCGGCGACCTCGGCCTGGAGGACGTCCTGCCAGTCGGGCCGGGCGTAGGGACGCTGGTAGGTGGGGCCGTCGTGCGCCACCGAGCGAGGGGGTACGTCGACGACGCGCTCGCCGTGCCAGTCGATCTCGAGCCTGCCGGAGGAGGTGACCTCGCCGATCACGACCGCCTCGACGTCCCACTTCTCGCAGATCGCCATGAAGGCGTCGATGTCGCCGGGCTCGACGACCGCCATCATCCGCTCCTGCGACTCGCTCATGAGGATCTCCTCGGGAGCCAGCGTGGAGTCGCGCAGCGGGACGCGGTCGAGCTCGACGTGCATGCCGCCGTCACCGGCCGAGGCAAGCTCGGAGGTGGCGCACGACAGGCCCGCACCGCCGAGGTCCTGGATCCCGGCCACGACCTCCGCGGCGAAGAGCTCGAGGGTGCACTCGATCAGCAGCTTCTCCATGAAGGGGTCACCGACCTGGACCGCCGGTCGCTTGGCCGGCCCGCCCTGACCGTCGGGGCCGGCGTCGAACGTCTCGGAGGCGAGCACGGAGACGCCGCCGATGCCGTCGCCGCCGGTACGGGCGCCGTACAGCACCACGAGGTTGCCGTCGCCTGACGCCTTGGCGAGGTGGAGGTCCTCGTGACGCAGCACGCCGACGCACAGCGCGTTGACGAGCGGGTTGCCGAGGTAGGTCTCGTCGAAGACCGCCTCGCCGCCGATGTTGGGCAGGCCGAGGCAGTTGCCGTAACCGCCGACCCCCGCGACGATCCCCGGCAGCACGCGCTGGGTGTCGGGCGCGTCGAGCGGCCCGAAGCGCAGCGGGTCCATGACCGCGACGGGACGCGCGCCCATCGCAAGGATGTCGCGCACGATGCCGCCGATGCCGGTCGCGGCCCCCTGGTAGGGCTCGACGAAGGACGGGTGGTTGTGCGACTCGACCTTGAACGTGACGGCGTAGCCCTGGCCGATGTCGATGACGCCGGCGTTCTCGCCGATCCCGGCCAGCATCTTGCCCAGCGGCGTCTCCTGGGCGAGCTCGCCGAACTGCTTGAGGTGCACCTTGGTGGACTTGTAGGAGCAGTGCTCGCTCCACATCACGGAGTACATCGCCAGCTCGGAGCTGGTGGGCCGACGACCGAGGATCTCGCGGATCCGGGAGTACTCATCGGCCTTGAGGCCGAGGTCCTGCCACGGCTGCTCGCGGTGGGGGTCGCCGGCCGCCACGGCCACGGTGTCGAGTCGAGGGGCAGCAGTCGAGTCAGGCACGAGATGAATCTACAAGCGCTGTCCGGTGGCTCGAGCGCTGGCACTGCACGCGGACAGGGTGCGCCGTGGCCGGTCGTGGCGACCGGGACGAAGTACAGGACTGTTCTTCGCTCGAATGGCTGTGACAGGTGTGACTGGTGTGGTTCGCTGGGTCCATGCGCCGCCTCTCCCCGGGCCGGGTCGTCGCGACCGTGGCCGCGATCGCCCTCGCCCTCCCCCTCGTCGGCTCTCCGGCCGGCGCCGGCGCTGGCCCCGGGAGCGTCGAGCACCAGGCGCGGCGTACGGCGTCGCCCGCCCAGGTCGTCATGGCCACGCCCGGCGACTTCACCGGCTACGGCTTCGACCAGTGCCTTGCCCCCACCAGCCGCACGATGGGCAAGTGGTGGCGCCACTCCCCCTTCACGGCTGTCGGCATCTACATCTCCGGTGACTCCCGCGCCTGCCGCGACCAGCCCAACCTGAGCCCCGAGTGGGTCGCCAAGCAGGTCGCTCGCGGGTGGCGGCTGCTGCCCATCGCGCTGGGCCCCCAGGCCTCGTGCCAGCCGCGCTTCCCGCGCTACCAGGACGACTTCCGGATCAGCCCCAAGCCGGCCGGCGGCTATGCCATCGCCACGTCCCAGGGCGTGGTCGAGGCGGAGAAGAACGCGGCCGACGCGGCGTCGTACGGCATCGGGCCCGGCAGCACGATCTGGTACGACCTCGAGGGCTTCACCCTCGGCGACACCCACTGCCGCGAGTCGGCCCTGGCGTTCGTCAGCGGCTGGGTCACCCGCATCAAGCAGCTGGGCTACGTCGCCGGCTTCTACTCCAGCGCGAGCTCCGGTATCAAGATGCTCGACGACGCCTTCCGCCAGCGGCCGGGTCAGTTCGCCCTCCCCGACCGCATCTGGATCGCGCGCTGGGACGGAGTGGCCAACACGTCCACGACCTACATCCCCGAGGACTCCTGGCGCCCCGGCGGCCGGATGAAGCAGTACCTCGGCGGCCACAACGAGACCTGGGGCGGCGTGACGGTCAACATCGACTCCAACTTCCTCGAGCTCGGCGCCGGCTCGACGCCCGTCCCCGAGTCACGCTGCCCGGGCACCCGGCTGGGCTTCTGGCGCTATCCCGCGCTCCAGCCCGGCAAGGCCCGCGCCTCGCGGGTCAGGGCGCTCCAGTGCCTGCTCGGCGAGCAGGGCCACTACACGGGCCCGACCAACGGCGAGTACGACGCCGCCACCATCGCCGCGGCCAGGGCCTGGCAGGCGGCCCGCGGCTTCGCCCCCGACGACCGGTTCGGCAGGCGCCCGTGGGTCGCGCTGCTTGCCGCCGGCTCGCCGACCATCGTCAAGCGCGGATCGACGGGCGAGGCGGTCCACCGCCTCCAGCGGGCCCTCAACGCCGCCGGTGCAGGTCGCTTCCGCGCCACCGGGGTCTTCGACGAGAAGACCGAGGCTGCCGTGAGGACCTACCAGCGCCAGCGTCGTCTGCCGGTCTCCGGCGCGGCCACCCGACCGACGTGGAAGCAGCTGCTCAAGGGGAGCGCCTGAGTCAGGCGGGAGGGCCGACCACCAGGGCGACGCCGGTGAGCACCGCGACTGCGGCGACCCCGACCGCGAGGCCCTGGGCGGGACGTCGTACGAGCCAGGCGGCGATGCCCTCCAGCGGACCCGTGGGAGTCTCCTCACGCAGGCGCCACTGCTCTCCCAGCAGGCCGCGCCGCTCGGCGTAGAGCTCGAACGGGACCGTGGCGAAGGGCGGGACGGCGCAGGCGAGGCCGCCGACCAGGCGGCCGACCGACCAGCGCTGGTCGATCCAGAGCAGGACCGTGGTCAGGCCGTAGGCGATGAAGACGACCCCGTGGAGCATGCCGAAGACCCGGACGCCGAGCTCTGTCGTCTCCGTGACGTACTTCAGGAACATGCCGAGGAGAAGCAGCGCCCAGGTGACGGCCTCGGCGCGCGCGACGAGGCGGTAGAGGCGGACGGGGCTCATGCCATGACCCGCTCGACGAGCGAGGTGAAGAAGCCGAGCCCGTCGGTGCCGGGGCCGCAGAGGCCCTCGACGGCGTGCTCGGGGTGGGGCATCAGACCCACGACGTTGCCGCGCTCGTTGGAGATGCCGGCGATGTCGCGCATCGAGCCGTTGGGGTTGTCGCCGAGGTAGCGCGCCACGACCCGACCCTCACCCTCGAGGCGGTCGAGCACCGCCTCGTCGGCCACGAACCCGCCCTCGCCGTTCTTCAGGACGATCGTGACCTCCTGGCCCTGCTCGTAGGCCGAGGTCCACGGGGTGTCGACCCGCTCGATGCGCAGCTGCTGGTCGCGGCAGGCGAACTTGCGGTGGTCGTTGCGGATCAGCGCGCCGGGCAGCAGGTGGGACTCGCACAGGATCTGGAAGCCGTTGCAGATGCCGAGCACGGGCATGCCCTTGCCGGCCGCCTCGACCACGGAGCCCATCACCGGCGCGAAGCGCGAGATCGCGCCGCACCGCAGGTAGTCGCCGTAGGAGAACCCGCCCGGCAGGATCACCGCGTCGACACCACGCAGGTCGTCGTCGCCGTGCCACAGGGCCACGGCCTCGTGGCCCCCGACGGTCACCGCGCGGCGGGCGTCGACGTCGTCCAGCGAGCCGGGGAAGGTGACGACGCCGACCTTCATGCCAGGGCCTCGGCGCTGTGCTTGCCGCCGCCGACGGTGCTGCCCTCGACGTGGACCTCGAAGTCCTCGATCACCGGGTTGGAGAGCAGGGTCCCGGCCATCTTGATGACCTCGGCGAGGACGTCGTCGGACGCTTCGCCCTCGACCTCGATCTCGAACCTCTTGCCCTGCCGGACGTCGAGGACGCCCTCGAAGCCCAGGCGCGGCAGCGCGCCGAGCACGGCCTTGCCCTGGGGGTCGAGGATCTCGGGCTTGGGCATGACGTCGACGACGTAACGGGCCACGGAAGGTCTCCTGGTGCAGGGGGCGGCAGCGGGTCCGAGTCTAGTGTCGTGACGGGCGCGACACGGCCCCGGCCCACGTCGTACGACGAGCAGGCCGGGGCCGCGGGCACCGCGGGTCAGCGGGTGATGGTGTGCCTCCCGAAGACCAGGCCCAGCCCGAGGACGACCAGCCACACAGGGCCGACCAGGGCAGGGAAGCCGGCGACGCCGCCGACACCGGACATCAGGACCACGGCGAGCACCGGCAGCACGCTGAAGGCGCCGAGCCAGCGGGCGACGGTGCGCTCGCGCAGGCCCATCCCGGGCTGGGGTCGACCAGCACGCCGTGAGCCAAGGCCGCCCGGGTGTCGTACGACGTCAGTCGGGACGTCGGGCGGCGGCGATGACCAGGCCCACACCGAGCCCTGCGACGAGCGGGCCGATGATCGCCCAGACGTCGACGCCGCTCATGGCGCTGCCCCCGAGGACGTCGAGCCCCTGGAGGGTCCAGACGGCCCCGATGAGCACCATGGCCACACCCAGGGCCACGAACAGCGCGCGCATCAGCGCCGCCTGACCTTGGGAGCGCTCGCGCGTCGTACGTCCATGACGGAATCGTGCCCGGTCGACCCGACCGCCGCATCGGTGGGGGTGCCGTCCGGCACGGTCGTTCAGCGCCGCTTGATCTTGAAGGTCTTCCTCGACGGCGTCGCGTCGACGAGCCCGCCCACGACCGCACGCACCTGCAGCTTGTGCTTGCCCGGCTTGAGCTTCTTCGTCGCCACCTTGTGGGGCGAAGTGCAGGCCTTCCACCGGCCCTTGTCGAGCCGGCACTCGAACGTCGCCCCAGGAGCGGTCGAGGAGAACCGGAACTTCGCCTTCCTCGGCCTGGTCACCTTGGACTTGCCCGAGATCGCGCTCGTGTCGGGAGCCTGCGCCGCCGGAGCCGGCAGCGGCGTGGGCAGCGGCAGCGGAGGCACGGCGGGGACGTCGACGTTCTCGCAACCAGTGAGTGTGTCGACGACGTCCGCGACCACCGTGTCAGTGCCCGTGCCGCAGTCGACCCGGTCGGCCACCCCGTCCCGGGCGTTGACCGTGTCGTCACCGTCGCCACCGCGCAGGTCGTCGCCCCCGGCACCACCGGTGACCGTGTCGTTGCCCGTCCCGGCCAGGAGGGTGTCTGCGCCCGGGCCGCCGGTGAGCGTGTCGGGTCCGGCGAGCCCCCGCACGTGTGCCGATCCGGAGAAGGCCGAGCCGTCGTAGGACTCGCTGCCGTGCCTCATCAGCGTGAGATCGAGGTGCTCCAGGCCAGCCGCGGGACGGGTGGTCGGCGAGCTGGACCCGAGCGCGATGGTGGCGTCGGAGTCAGTGAGCGTGAACACCAGCGGCAGCCCCGGCTGCGGAACCTCCGCGTCGATGTCGAGCACCCACGTGTCGGTCCCTGGCCCACCGTCGATCCCGCTCGCGGGCACCACCTGCACGAAGAGGTCGTCACCCTCCCCGCCGACCGCCTCGCCGTCGACGTCCCTGAAGACGTCGTCGCCCGCGCCGCCACGCGCGACGCCGCCGCCGATGAAGGTGTCGTTGCCTCCTGCTCCGTCGAGGACGTCGTCAGCGTCGGCGGTGAAGTAGTCGTAGAGCCCTGAACCGGCGACCGTGTCGACGAAGCCGACGTCACGCGTGTCGACCAGCACCGCCGTGAGGTTGGGGAACGACGCCGTGGTGACCCCGGAGAGGTCGACGGTGTCGGTGCCGCCACCGGGGTCCACGTCGACGAAGGCGAGGTCGGCGCACGGGTCCCCCGCTCCTGCCGCACCCACGGCCGCGAGGTTCCCGGCGGTGCACGTGACCACGATCGAGTCGTTGGCCGCGTCCCCCGTGACAGCGTTGCTGCTGACGGTGACGGCCGCACCCGAAGGAGCCGCCGTCGCCGTCACGAGCACCGCCGCGGAGGCGAGGGCGAGAAGCGGCCTGGTCGCGAGACGTCTGTCCATGGCGGAGATGGTGCACGACCCGACCCGCCCCCGCATGGGTGACACCACCGAGGTCTAGACCATCCGTGGCGACGCGGTCACGGGTCGCGCGGCTCGACGCTCCCGTCGAGGATTCCGGCCGCACGGACCAGGTCCTTGCGCACGGCGCGCGGCATGGAGCGCCGCACGATCGCGACGAGGAATCGCGGAGCACCCGCGCTGGTCACCTCGAATGCGGCCGAGACCAGGCACCCGGTGGCGGTCTCCTCGAAGTCGAGGGTCAGGTCCATCGCCACCCCCTTGGTGACGCCGCGCTCGGCCCACCGGACCGGGCGGTCCACGACGGTGAGCTCCATCTGTGCGACCACCTCGCCCAGCACGACGTCGCGCCAGGACGTCCCCACCTGCGGCGGCATCGGCGTGACCGCCTCGACCCGACGCAGGGTGCTCTGCCACTGCGGGCGCTTGTGCGGGTCGCCCAGGAAGTCGAACGCGACCTCGCGCGAGACAGCGAACGGCACCTGCACCCGGGCCGCCACTAGAAACGCTCGCCGGTGAGGAGCTCGTAGACCTCGACGTAGCGGGCGCGGGTGCGGTCCACCACCTCCTGCGGCAGGTCCGGCGGGGGCTCGCCCGAGGACTGGTCCCACCCCGACTCGGGCGAGGTCAGCCAGTCGCGGACGATCTGCTTGTCGTACGACGGTTGCGCGCGGCCCGGCCGCCACTCGGCCGCCGGCCAGAACCGGCTGGAGTCGGGGGTCAGGACCTCGTCGGCGAGCACCATCGTCTGGTCCGTGCGTCGGCCGAACTCCAGCTTGGTGTCGGCCAGGAGGATGCCGTGGTCGGCGGCCACTGCGTGCGCCTTGCCGTAGACCTCCATCGTCAGCCGGCGGAGCTCGGCGGCGAACGCCTCGCCCACGGTGTCGACGACGTGCTCGTAGGAGACGTTCTCGTCGTGATCACCGACTGCCGCCTTGGTCGCCGGCGTGAAGATCGGCAGCGCGAGGCGGGAGCCGTCCTGGAGGCCCTCGGGCAGCGGGACGCCGCAGACCTCCCCGGTACGGCGGTAGTCGACCAGTCCGGAACCCGTCAGGTAGCCGCGCACCACGCACTCGACCGGGAACATGTCGAGCGACTCGCAGATCACTGCGCGTCCGGCGACCTCGGCCGGCACGTCGGTCGAGACGACGTGGTTGTCGACGAGGTCGGCGAGCTGTTCGAACCACCACAGCGACATCCGGGTGAGGATCTCGCCCTTGTCCGGGATGGTCGTCCCCAGCACGAAGTCGTAGGCCGAGAGGCGGTCGCTCGCCACCATCAGCAGGCGGCCCGCGTGCTCCCCCTCGTCGACCCGGTAGAGGTCTCGGACCTTGCCGGAGTGGACGTGCGTCGTCCCGGCGATCTGTGGCGCGGGCGGGATGTTCAGGGCGGGCACAGCCGGAGCCTAGTGGACCGCGGCCTCGGACCCCCGTGACGCAGGGCCGCCCCGCAGTGGCAGGCTGATGCCATGGCTGAGTCGCCCGAGGAGCTGTACGCCCGCGTCGTCGCCGCCGTCGGCGAGGACGGACGCCTGCCCATGCCGCCCGTGACCGAGTGGGACATGTTCCCCTGGGAGGTCGTCGACGGCGAGCTGGTGCCGAAGGTGGTGCTGCCTCCGATGGAGGCCGATCACCCTCGACAGGGTGTCGATGGTGACAGCTGCGGTCTGTGCACCGGCGAGGGCGATGGTGTCCGCATCTGGGAGTCGTGGAACTTCCACGTCATGCGCCCCGCCCGGCCCTCGGGGCTTCCCCTCAAGCTGTGGCTGAACTCCAACGACCACTTCGACTTCACCGAGATGAGCGACGAGCAGGCCGCAGAGTTCGGGCAGCTGTCGGTCTGGCTGGCCCGCATCATGAGCCGTCTGCCCGGCATCGGCCGCGTCCACGTCAACCGCTGGGGCGACGGCTCCGAGCACATGCACGCGTGGTTCGTGGCCCGGCCCGAGCGCATGCCCGGCATCGTGGGGTCGTTGGCCGTCGAGTGGGACGAGATGCTGCCCCCCGGCCCCGAGGACGTCTGGCTCGAGGACTGCAACAAGGTCGCCACCAAGCTGGCCCACCACGCCGGTCGCGCGCTGGTCTGAGTCGCCGACGGCGGCGCCGAGCGGGCGTCGTACTCTCGACGCATGGCCGTCGTGAAGATCAATGCCATCAGCGTCCCGCCGCAGGCCGCCGACGAGTTCGAACGCCGCTTCGCCGCCCGCGCGGGGGTCGTGGAGGGTTCCCCGGGCTTCCTGGGCTTCCAGCTGCTGCGCCCCGTTGCCGGCGAGACCCGCTACTTCGTCGTGACCCACTGGGCCGACGACGCGTCCTACGAGGCGTGGCGCGACGGCGACGCCCGTGCCGCCCACAAGGGTGAGCACGGCAAGCCGGTCGCCAGCGGCGCCGAGCTGCTGGAGTTCGAGGTCGTGCTGGACGTCAGCGGGAGCTGACGACCCGCGGGCGGTTGGCCATCTTCGGCGCGAACCACCAGGCGGTCGCCGACGCCGCGACGGCGACGAAGGCCATGAGCACCCTCATGTCGCTCAGCCTCGGGAGTGAAGCCCCGCTGACCGCGCCCAGCAGGGCGAGCAGCACGACCGGCGTCGCCACCAGGGCGGCGGCCGCGGCCAACGGACGGGCGCTGGGCACGGGGCGGTCCCGGCCGACGACGACAGCGAGCACAGCACCGGCGCCCACGCCGGTCGCCACGCCGATCATCGCGCCGAAGGCGCCACCCAGGAGGAACCAACCGATGGTCGGCATGTCCTCCCAGGTCTCGCCCCAGGACACCAGCCCGAGCCAGAGGGAGCCCGACACCCCGCCCCAGAGCGCTCCGGCGAAGGCGCCGACCGCCATCCACCACGGCTCTGGGCGCCAGTGCCACGCTTCCTCACCCATGACCGCACGTTACCCGCGCAACCACCACGCCATCCGTCGCGTGATCCACGGCAGCGCCAGGTAGGTCATCACCGGGGTCATGAAGAGCACCGACGTGAGGACCCGCATCACCAGGGGCCAGTCGCCGATCAAGCGCGACGACGACCAGTTGGCAGCCAGGCTGAGCGGGAAGAACACCAGGAAGATCACCACCATCTGCTTCCAGCGCGGGGGCGCGGCGGGTGCCTCGGGCTGGGCGGTGGTCACCGACGTCGGCTCGTCGAACCAGCCCTCGATGCCGGAACGACGCTCGACGCGCGTTGCCTCGATCCGGTCCTCGGCCGCCGCCAGCCACCAGGCGCGCTGGGGCGACGCCTCCCATGCCTCGAGGCTCTCCTCGTCCGCGAAGCGGTAGAGCATGTGCCACTGGGGCGAGTCGTCGGCGGGACGGACCCAACCCGCGCCCAGGAAGCCGTCGAACCTCTCCGCCAGGGACGACCCGGCCTGCAGCCAGGCGATCATCTCCGGCTTCTGCGACGGGTCGACGTGGCGGGTGACGGAGACGGTGACGGGTCCGGACATGGGCTCATTGTCGTGCCAGCAGCAACGTCAGGGGCAGCCGAGCCCTTGTCGGTAGCCCTGGGGCACCCGCCCTGCGCCGACCTCGTCGGCGTACTCCCAGACCACCTCGGGATAGTCGCCCTCCGTGTTCATCTCGTGGAGCACGTCCCAGCCGCGGGAGTCCCCGAGGGCTGCCGCGGCGCGCTGCATGGCCTCCTCGTCACCGCTCGCCTTGGCCTCGGCGAAGATGTCGAGCCAGGCGCAGGCCACCGAGCCGGCCACGTGGGCGCCCAGCTGGTAGGGATCCTTCTCATCGGTGGGCGGCACCTCGAACCCTCGGGGCATCGCGACGCCACCGAGCATGCTGGAGATCGTCGACTCGCGCTCGCCCCCCGTGACGAAGTCAGCGGGCAACGATGCCTCGAACGCCGCGTCGTCCGTCCAGCTGAGCTGACCGAGGAGCCCGACGTAGGTCGCCTCGTCCATCCCGGAACCACGGACCTCGGGGTAGTGCTCGCCCTCCACCTCCCCGATCGTCGTGTGGTCCGTCCGCGAGTAGTGCCACATCAGGCCCTCACGTCCCAGGAGCCGGACCGGGGCGCCCGGATCGACCTTCGGATGGTCGATGCCCCGACGGTCCTCGATGTAGGTGTCCCGAGCCTCGGCCTCTCGGAGGTTGACCTGCAGGGTGGCGTCACCGTTGTCGTACTGCACCTCCCGCTCCCCGCCGGCGTCGGAGACGTAGGTGGCCGTCCATCCCTCCGCCTGCAGGACCACCCAGTCGTGTGCCGTGGCGGCCGGCGGTGCGGACGCGGGTGTCGGCACCTCCCGCACGTCGTCCTCCCCCGAGAGCAGGTAGGTGGGCACGACCAGGAGAGCGGCCACTGCGGCCGCCGCAGCGAGGGGGACCAGCCAGCGACGGTGGCGGGGCGGCTGAGTGACGGTGGCGGGCCGGTCGTGCACGGGTGTGGACATGATCTCCTCCAGGAGCTCGGCCCGGGCCGCGGCGAGTGGCAGGTCGGCGACGGCGTCGTCGTGCAGCTTGGGGTTCATCGCTCCTCCTTCTGCTCGGGCATCGGGTGCTTTCCTGGGATGTGTCCGGGAGGGGCAGGATCGTTGCCGAGCCGGTCACGGAGCCGGGCCCGGGCGCGCGAGAGCCTCGGCCGCACCACGGTCGCCGGCAACCCGAGCACGTCTGCGATCTCCCTCGCCTCGAGGCCCTCCCAGAGGTGCAGCTGGAGCACCTCCTCGTCGCGTCCGCTCAGGCGGGACATCGCCTCGTTGACCACGTGGTCCTGCACGATGCGGTCGCTGACGTCGGGGACGACCAGGCTCAGCTCACGTCGCAGGCGCTCGCCCAGCCGCCGGCGACGGAGCTCGCCGCGACGCTGGTTGGCCAGCACCCGCCGCGCCACGCCGTAGAGCCAGGGCAGGCACGCCTCGCCCTTGGGCACGTGCTGGAGCCTGCGCCACGCCACGAGGAACGTCTCGCTGACGACGTCGGCCGCGTCGTCGGGTCGAGCGGTCCGACGCAGCGCGTAGCCGAGCACCGCGTCGAAGTGCTCGGCGTAGATCCGGCGGAACGACTCCTCGCCGGACGGACCCGAGATCTCCATGACTCCCCCATGTCCGGATGCCCCACCATCGTTGCAGCCGCGGGCCGCGGGCCGCGGCCTCGGATCAGAGGATCGCGCCGGGGGTGTACGACGCCGCGTCGGGGTGGCGTTCGACCACGGCCTCGACCGCTCGCACCACGGCCTGGGTCTGCGCGACCGCGGCGCCGGTGAACTCGATCGGGTCGGCGACTAGAGCATCGATCTGCTCGCGGGTCAGGCCGAGGCGCTCGTCGGCAGCGAGCTTGGCGAAGACGTCGTTGTCGGTCTGCCCCTGCCGCATCGCCAGCGCGGTGCCGACCGCCGCCTCCTTGATCGCCTCGTGGGCGGCCTCGCGGCCGACGCCGTTGCGGACGGCGGTCATCAACACCTTGGTGGTGGTGAGGAACGGCAGGTAGCGGTCGAGCTCGCGCTGGATGACTGCGGGGAACGCCCCGAACTCGTCGAGCACTGTGAGGAAGGTCTGGAACAGCCCGTCGGTGGCGAAGAACGCGTCCGGCAGCGCGACGCGGCGTACGACGGAGCAGGAGACGTCGCCCTCGTTCCACTGGTCGCCGGCCAGCTCGGACACCATCGAGAGGTGGCCGCGCAGGATGACGGCGAGGCCGTTGACGCGCTCGCAGGAGCGGGTGTTCATCTTGTGGGGCATCGCGGAGGAGCCGACCTGGCCCTCCTTGAACCCCTCGGTCACCAGCTCGATCCCGGCCATCAGCCGGATCGTCGTCGCGAGGTTGGACGGTCCGCTGACCAGCTGGACGAGCGCCGCGACGACGTCGAAGTCGAGGGAACGCGGGTAGACCTGGCCGACGCTGGTGAGCACCTGCTCGAAACCGAGGTGCGAGGCGATGCGCTGCTCGAGCTCGGCGAGCCGGTCGGCGTCACCGTCGAGCAGGTCGAGCATGTCCTGGGCCGTGCCCATCGGGCCCTTGATCCCCCGCAGCGGGTAGCGCGCCAGCAGCTCCTCGACCCGCTGCAGCCCCGTGAGCAGCTCGTCGGCGACGGTCGCGAAGCGCTTGCCGAGCGTGGTCGCCTGGGCCGCGACGTTGTGGGAGCGCCCCGCCATCACAGTGGTCTCGTGCTCGGCGGCGAGCCGGGCCAGCCGGGCCAGGGTCGCGACGGTGCGGTCCCGGACGACCTCGAGCGAGCGGCGTACCTGCAGCTGCTCGACGTTCTCGGTGAGGTCGCGCGAGGTCATCCCCTTGTGGATGTGCTCGTGGCCGGCGAGGGCGCAGAACTCCTCGATGCGGGCCTTCACGTCGTGGCGGGTGACGCGCTCCCTGGCGGCGATCGAGTCGAGGTCGACCTCGTGGAGCACCTTCTCGTAGGCGTCGACCACCCCGTCGGGAACGTCGATGCCGAGGTCGCGCTGGGCCTTGAGGACGGCGATCCAGAGCTGGCGCTCGAGGACGATCTTGTGCTCGGGCGACCAGATCTCGGCGAGGTCGGCGGCGGCGTAGCGGGTCGCGAGCACGTTTGGGACGGGCGCAGCGGGAACGGGCGCAGTTGGGACGGTCACGGGGAATGATTCTCCCACGACTCAGGAGTGGCACGTGTGCCGCGCCCCGCACGGTGACCGCTTGGTGTTCCGCCCCACGTGTGCGGGAGTGCTCCGGCCCACTGACGTACACGTGGAGCCGAACACGAAGCGCCGGGCCGAGTGGTGTCTCAGTCGTCGGCCAGGGCTGCGGCACCCTCGACGACCCCGAGGGGCTCGGCGGCGATGTCACGCCGCCACTGGGCACCGGGGAAGGAGATCGTCGCGATGCCCTCGTAGGCCTTCGCGCGCGCGTCGGCGACGTCGGTCCCCACCGCGCGTACGGCGAGCACGCGACCGCCGGCGGTGACGAGGCTGGGCCCGCCGGTCGAGCCTGTCGAGACCAGCGCCGTGCCGGCGTGCACCACGTCGACGTCCGGCTCCTTGTCCAGCGTCTCCGTGCCGACGATGACATCGCCGGAGGAGGAGGACTCGGGGTAGCCGGCGCTCGCCATGACGACCGTGACCGCCGCTCCCGCACGGAACCGGGGCGGCGCCACCTCGGCCAGACGACCCTGGGCCGCAGCCATCAACAGCTCGCCGAGGGGGGACTCCATCAGCGCCAGCACGGGCTGGGTGTCGGGGTCGCCGAAGCGGCAGTTGAACTCGATGACCCGGGGGCCGGCGTCCGTCAGCGCGAGGCCGACGTAGAGGCAGCCCACGAAGGGCGCTCCTCGGCGCTGCATCTCCGCCAGCGTCGGCAGCACGACGTCGTCGACCACCTGCTGGGTCAGGCCCTCGGGCAGCCAGGGCAGCGGCGAGTAGGAGCCCATCCCGCCGGTGTTGGGGCCCTTGCCGCCGTCGAAGATCCGCTTGAAGTCCTGGGCGGCGGGCAACGCGTGGGTGGTCGTGCCGTCGCAGACCGCGAAGACCGAGAACTCCGGGCCGTCGAGGAACTCCTCGACCACCACCCGCTCGCAGGACGCGGCGTGGGCGAGCGCCTCGTCGCGGTCGTTGGTCACGACGACTCCCTTGCCCGCGGCGAGCGAGTCGTCCTTGACGACGTAGGGCGCACCGAAGGTGTCGAGTGCGGCGGCGGTCTCCTCCGGCTGCTCGCAGGTCAGGGACCCCGCAGTCGGGACGCCGGCCGCGGCCATGACCTCTTTGGAGAAGGCCTTCGAGCCCTCGAGCCGAGCAGCCGCGCGAGAAGGACCGAAGACGGCGATGCCTGCCTCGCGCACCGGGTCCGCGACCCCGGCGACGAGCGGAGCCTCGGGCCCGACGACCACGAGGTCGACGTCGAGCTCCTGGGCCAGACGGGCCACCGCGGCGCCGTCCATCGGGTCGACGTCGTGGAGCGTGGCCACCGCCGCCATGCCGGGGTTGCCGGGGGCGGCGTGCACCTCGGCGCCCGGCTCCTGGGACAAGGAGATGGCCAGGGCGTGCTCGCGGCCGCCGGTTCCGATGACGAGTGTCCTCACGCGGCGAAGACTAGTGCCGGTCTGGAAGAGCCCACGTGGCGTCGTACGCCGTGCGTGCGGCGGGGTCGGCCCCGCTGAGGACGCTGTCGGCCCGGAGGGCCCTGGCGGCCAGCGCCTGGAGGCGACGCGGCATCACGGAGGTGACCTTGGCGATGGGCTGGCCCCAGCGCGGCGCCCACGCCTCGGCGACCGGCCGCCGGATCACGTCGACGATGACGGCGGCGACGTCCTCGGGGCTCTGTGGGCGCACCCCGCGGGTGGAGGCGACGCCGGCCGACAGGTCGGTCTTGACGATGACCGGCAGGATCATGGACACGTCGACACCGTGCGGGGCGAGCTCCTCGCGCAGCGCCTCGCTGAAGCCCACCACGGCGTGCTTGGACGAGCTGTAGGTCGCACCGCCCGCGAGCGCGACCCGTCCGACGGCGGAGGCGACGTTGACGATGTGGCCGTGGCCGCGCGCCACCATGGCCGGGGCGAGGGCTCGGACGCCGTGGATGGGACCGAACGTGTTGACGTCGAAGACCCGTTGGGTCGTCCCCGCCGACTCGGAGAGGAAGGGGCCGACCGGCATGATGCCGGCGTTGTTCACCAGGACGTCGATGGTGCCGGCCTGCGCGGCGAAGGCCGCCCACTGGTCCGGGTCGGTGACGTCGAGCGGGTGGTGGTCGACACCGAGGCGCCCGGCGGTCTCGGCGAGGGCGTCCACCTCCCGGTCCGCGATCACGACCCGGGCCCCGGCGTCGCGGAGCAGCAGGGCGGTCGCGGCGCCGATCCCCCGCGCTCCTCCGGTGACGGCGACGCCGAGTCGGGACAGGTCTCGTGTACGTGACATACCGTCAATGCTGACGGTATGTGAACGCCGTGGCAAGGGGTGTCCACGGATGACGCCGCCTCCTCGGCGGCGCCACGAGGACGTCTGGCGGAGGGGTCAGGCGGGGTTGACGACGACCGTCTGCTCGCGACCCGGTCCGACTCCGACGCCCCAGATCTTCGCGCCCGAGATCTCCTCGAGGGCCCTGACGTAGGCCTGCGCCTGTGGCGGGAGGTCCTCGAAGGTGCGGCACCCCGAGATGTCGCTCCGCCAGCCCTCGAAGTGCTCGTAGACCGGCTTGGCGTGGTGGAACTCGGTCTGGGTCATCGGCATCTCCTCGACCCGCTGCCCGTCGATCTCGTAGGCGACGCAGACCGGGATGCTGTCCCAGGCACCCAGGATGTCGAGCTTGGTGAGGAAGAACTCCGTGAGTCCGTTGACCCGGCTGGCGTAGCGCGCGACCACGGCGTCGTACCACCCGCAACGGCGCGTGCGACCGGTCGAGACGCCGATCTCGCCGCCGAGCGTCTGGAGCTGGACGCCGTCCTCGTCGAACAGCTCGGTGGGGAACGGCCCCGAGCCGACACGCGTCGTGTAGGCCTTGATGACGCCGATGACGCGGTCGATGCGCGTGGGACCCACGCCGGCACCGACGCAGACACCGCCGGCGACCGGGTTGGAGGACGTGACGAACGGGTAGGTGCCGTGGTCGACGTCGAGCATCGTGGCCTGCGCGCCCTCGAACAGCACGGTCTCGCCCCGGTCGAGCGCCTGGTTGAGCAGCAAGGAGGTGTCGCAGACCATCGGCCGCAGTCGCTCGGCGTACGACGTGAGCTCCTCGACGACCGCCTCGACCTCGATGGCGCGGCGGTTGTAGACCTTGGTGAGCAGGTGGTTGCGCAGGTCGAGGGCGGCCTCGACCTTGGCGTGGAGGATCTTCTCGTCGAAGATGTCCGCGATGCGGACCCCGACGCGGTTGACCTTGTCGGCGTAGGCGGGGCCGATGCCGCGGCCGGTGGTGCCGATCTGGTTCTTGCCGAGGAACCGCTCGGTGACCTTGTCGATCGTCGCGTGGTAGCTCGCGATGACGTGGGCGTTGGCGCTGACCCGGAGACGGTCCTCGACCCCGTCCAGGCCACGCTCGATCAGGCCGTCGAGCTCGCGGAAGAGCGCCTCGGGCGAGACCACCACGCCACCGGCGATGACGCTGGTCGCACCGGGGGTGAGGATGCCGCTGGGCAGCAGGTGGGTGGCGTACTTCTCGCCGTCGATGACGATGGTGTGACCGGCATTGTGGCCGCCGCTGGTGCGGACGACGAAGTCGATCCGGTCGGTGGTGGCCAGCAGGTCGGTGGCCTTGCCCTTGCCCTCGTCGCCCCACTGGGCGCCGAGCACGACGATCCCGGGCATCGCAGCCCTCCTCGATCACGGTTGGGACAACCCGACAGGACCTGCCCAACAAAAAATGCCCCGGCACAAGTGCACCGGAGCTCTTGCGGCGTCACGCTACCAAACCCCTCCCTGATGCGTGAGCGCCTAGGCTCCTCTGCGTGGACCCACTCCTCGTCATCACCAACTCCGATGCCGGAACCTCCGATCAGGAGACCCTCGAGCAGGCGCTGGTGATCCTGCGGGAGGCCGGGTCGGTGGAGGTGACCGGCACCTCCAACCCCGGCGAGCTCGACGGCGTCCTGCACCGCGCCGGGTCGCGCACGATCGTGGTGGCCGGCGGTGACGGGAGCCTGCACGCCGTGGTCCAGGCGCTCCACAAGCGCAACGAGCTCGCCGACGCCACCCTGGCCCTGCTGCCCCTCGGCACCGGCAACGACTTCGCCCGCGGCACCGACATCCCGCTCGACATCGAGGAGGCCGCCCGTCTCGTGGTGAAGGGGAAGGCGCGTCCGGTCGACCTGATCCTCGACGAGACCGGGTCCGTGGTCGTCAACAACGTCCACGTGGGCGTCGGCGCCCAGGCCAGCCGCAAGGGCAAGAAGTGGAAGGAGCGCCTCGGCTCGGTCGGTGTCGGCAAGGTCAACCTGGGCAAGGCCGGCTACCCCATCGGCGCACTGATGTCGGCCTTCCACCCGCCGCACCGCCGCCTGCGCGTCGAGGTCGACGGCGAGGTCGTCAACGACCTCGACCAGCCGGTCCTCATGGTGGCGATCGGCAACGGCGCCGCCATCGGCGGTGGCACCGAGATCACGCCCGACGCCGACCCGGAGGACCGGCGTCTTGATGTGATGATCTCGCGATCGGTCTCCCCCGCCGCCAAGCTGGGCTACGTCGCGCGCCTGCGTCGAGGAGAGCACCTCGAGCGCGACGACGTCCTGTCGATGACCGGTCACACCGTCTCGGTGAGCGGTGAGGAGTTCTGGGTCTCCGCCGACGGCGAGCTCTACGGTCCCGAGCGGCACCGGACGTGGCGCATCGAGCCGGCCGCCTACCGGATGGTGCTCCCGGCCCTCCACCTCACCCGGGGCGGCGGATAGCCTTCGCCGCATGGCACGAGGTGGACAGAAGGGCGATCCCGTCGACTGGGTGAGCAGGGCGGCGGACGACGCCGTGCGCCACGCCGGCGAGGGCAAGCCGGTCACGGTCTCCTCGGGAGCCTCTCCGTCGGGCCCGGTCCACCTCGGCAACCTCCGCGAGTTCCTGACCACCCACTTCGTCGCCGACGAGCTGCGCCGCCGGGGCCTCGAGGTGCGCCACCTCCACGTGTGGGACGACTTCGACCGTTTCCGCAAGGTGCCGGCCGGTGTCCCGGCCTCGTGGTCGGAGCACATCGGGCGTCCGCTGACGGCCGTCCCCGACCCGTGGGAGTGCCACGCCTCCTGGGCCGACCACTTCAAGGAGCCGCTGCAGCAGGCGCTTGCGGCGCTCGGCGTGGAGATGGACGAGATCTCCCAGACAGAGCTCTACCGGGCCGGCACCTACCGGGACTCGGTGCTGCAGGCAGTGCGAGCGCGCGACGAGATCGACGCCGTGCTGGCGAGGTACCGCACCAAGAAGGCCGCACCTCCCGCCGCCGACTCCGAGCCGGCTTCCGACATCGACGCCCAGGAAGCGGCCGCCCTGGCCGAATCGGTGGCTGCCGACGACGACTTCGACGCCGATCTCGATGGATCCGGCGACAACGCCGACCTGGCGCGGTTCCCCTACAAGCCCTACTGCCGCGAGTGCGGGCGCGACACGGTGACCCTGACGTCGTACGACGACGACTCCACCGATCTGGGCTACCGCTGCGACTGCGGTTTCGAGGGAGTCACCAACCTCACCACCCAGTTCGAGGGCAAGCTGGTCTGGAAGGTCGACTGGCCGATGCGCTGGGCGTTCTACCACGTCGACTTCGAGGCGGCCGGCGCCGACCACGCCACCCCGGGCTCGTCGTTCACCGTCGGCCACGAGCTCGTCGCCGGCATCTTCGACATGCCGAAGCCTGCCTGGTTCGGCTACGGCTTCGTGGGCTTCGCGGGCATGCAGAAGATGTCCTCCTCCTCGGGTGGCGTGCCCACCGCGGCGGATGCGCTGCGGGTGCTGGAGGCACCGATCCTGCGCTGGCTCTACGTCCGGCGCGCGCCCAAGCAGGCCTTCACCATCGACTTCGGCCCCGAGGTGCTGCGGCTCTACGACGAGTGGGACGCCCTCGGCCGCAAGGCCGCCGATCCCGCCAAGCGCGACGTCGCCGTCCTCGCCTGGGAACGGGCCGCCGCCACCGCCGACGGTCCGCTGCCGACCCCCGAGGTCACGGTGCCGTTCCGCACCCTTTCCTCGGTCGCCGACGTCACCGCCGGCTCGGCCGACCTCATCAGCCGCACCATCTCCGACGTCGGCTTCCCACACACCGACGTCGCCGCCCTCGAGCCGCGGCTCGGCCGGGCGATGGCGTGGACCGAGGAGTTCGTGCCCGAGTCCGACCGCACCGTCGTGCGCTCCACGCCGGACGCCGACCGGCTGGCCGCGCTCACCGAGGACGAGGAGCTGTGGTTGCGGATCTTCCTCGACCGGCTGCCCGACTCGGCCGACCTGGCCGAGGTCACCTCGCTGGTCTACGGCGTGCCGAAGGCCGCGCGTGGCCTGGGCTTCGACGACGCCCCCACCGACCAGGTCAAGGCCGACCAGAAGGACTTCTTCCGCCTCCTCTACAACCTCCTCGTCAGCAAGGACCGCGGCCCCCGACTGCCCACGCTCGTCGTGGCGCTCGGTCCGGAGAAGGTCCGCTCGCTCCTCACGCCACCCGCCTGAACCGACGGCGCCCGCGCAGAGCGGACGCCGCCGGCCAGGTCGAGGTCAGTGCCTCAGGAGAGGCAGGTGTTGCGGTAGTCCGAGACCTCCCCGAAGCTCGAGGGCTGGGGGCCCGGGCACAGGAACTGGCGGTAGCGCTCGTCGTCGTCGACGTAGAGCTTGAGCCAGCTGATCGTCGACCACGCGATGGTGGTGTTGGAGCTGTTGGGCGCGAAGTGGCTGGCGTCGTTCAGCTCCAGGTAGGCCTTGCTCGTGCTGGACGGGATCGACTGGTAGAACGGGATGGAGTGCGAGCCGACCGGTGCGACGCTGTCGTTCTCCGCGCCGATCACCAGGCTGGGCGTCCTGATCTCGGGCCAGGTCTTGTCCGAGTTCCACGGGGTCAGACCGATCGTGGCCTGCAACGACGGGCGGTCCTTGGCGGCCTCGAGCGTCCCGCCGCCGCCCATCGAGTGACCGATCACGGCCAGCCGGTTGGGATCGATCCGGGACCGGATCGTCGCGCTGCTGCTCCGGGTCAGGTAGTCCAGCGCCGCGAGCAGCTGGTCGCCGCGGGCGGCCGGCTGGTCGTAGCGGGACTGCGTGTTGAACGTGATCACCACAAAGCCCTGGGAGGCCAGCCGCGGTCCGAGCCACGCGATCGTGGACTCCGAGGCGGTGAAGCCGGGAGAGATGGCGACGGCCCCGTAGGTGCCCTCGCTCGTGGACGTGGGGTAGGTGATGGTGGCCGACCCGAAGCCCGGGGTCGACCAGCTCGAGACGGACGTGGACGTGACCGCGAAGGGGCCCCGTGAGGCCTCGATGCTCGACCTGGTCGGGTCGGGTCCGCGCTCGTAGGGACTCTCCGCGGCAGCGGGCGCCTGCGCGCCCAGGGAGAGGATCATCGCCACGGTCGTGGCGATCACGCTGATGATGCTCGTTCGCTTCCTCAATGGAGCCTCCGGTGCTGGGAGGGCGAACCGGCGATGCCTGCGCTGGCGGTGCCAGTGCCCCGAGAAGGTATGACCCGGATCACGTTACGAACTCGAGGCGGTGACGGCCATGGGCGCTGCGCCCAAGATCCGCCATAGGGTGAGCAGATGAGCAACTTCGGCAACGACCTGATGGCCGGTCCCCCGCCCACCCACCTGCCCGTGGACCCCGCGACCACCGAGCTCGAGGGCGGCGAGGCGCCCGCGAGCGTCGTACGACACCACCCGGCGTCGCCGGCGGCATGGGCGGCCATGGCGACCCTCGCCCGTGAGCAGGGGGCGGACGACGTGACGGTCTACGCCTACGCGCGGGTGGGCTACCACCGCTCGCTCGACATGCTGCGACGCAACGGCTGGAAGGGTCACGGCCCGGTGCCGTGGGAGCACGAGCCCAACCGGGGCTTCCTCACCGCGCTCGCGCTCCTGGCGCAGAGCGCGCGTGCGATCGGCGAGACCGACGAGTGGGAGCGCTGCTCGACCTTCCTGCGCGACTCCAGCCCGACGGCCGCCGACCACCTCCTCGGCTGACGCCTCCAGGCCTGTGGACCGACGGCGCCGGTTGCTGAGGGACTACCTGCTCGCCGTCGCCGGACCCGTCCGCTCCCCACGTCACAACCTGCAGCTCGCGGCCCTGCTGTCCCTCAACGCCGGGGTGCTCAACTCGGTCGGCTTCGTGGCGGTGTCGGTCTACACCTCCCACATGACCGGGCTGACCGCGACCGTCGCGGACAACCTCGTCCTCGGCGGGACCACGGTCGTCCTCGTCGGCCTCCTCGCGATCGCCACGTTCGTGGCGGGAGCGGCTGCCTGCGCGGTGCTCTTCAACTGGGGCAGGCGGCGCGGGCTGCGCGGTCGCTACGCCAACGTGCTCGTGCTCGAGGCGTCGCTGGTCCTGCTCTTCGGCCTGCTCGCCGAGGGGCTCACCTGGCGGCACCGGGAGCTGGTCTTCGTGGCGGTGCTGTGCTTCACCATGGGCATGCAGAACGCGATCATCACCAAGATCTCAGGCGCCCAGATCCGCACGACCCACGTCACCGGCATGGTCACCGACATCGGGATCGAGCTGGGGAAGCTCGCCTACGTCCACCGCACCGACGACCTCGACCCCGTGGTGGCCGACCACCGCAAGCTCGGGATGCTGGCGATGCTGGTCGGGCTCTTCTTCGTCGGTGGGGTCATCGGCGCGCTGGGCTACCCGGAGATCGGCTTCGCGACGCTCGTGCCGCTCGCCCTGGTGCTGCTCGCTGTCGCGGCCGGCCCTCTCGCCGCCGACGTGCACCGTCACCGGCGGGCGGGCGCCGGCGCTCGCTGAGCGCCGGACCCTCACCCCGACCGGAGCCCCACCAGGGGTCAGGCGCCGACGGTCTTGCCCGAGGAGCGGAGGTTCTCGCAGGCCTCGACGATGCGCGCGGCCATGCCGGCCTCGGCAGCCTTGCCCCAGGCGCGGGGGTCGTACTGCTTCTTGTTGCCGACCTCGCCGTCGATCTTCAGCACGCCGTCGTAGTTCTGCAGCATGTGGGCGGCGACGGGGCGCGTGAAGGCGTACTGGGTGTCGGTGTCGACGTTCATCTTGACCACGCCGTAGTCGACGGCTGCGCCGATCTCCTCGGCGGTCGAGCCGGAGCCGCCGTGGAAGACCAGGTCGAACGGTCGGGCTCCGGACTCGAGGCCCAGCTCTGCGACGACGGCCTCCTGGGCGGCCTTGAGGATCTCGGGGCGCAGCTTGACGTTGCCCGGCTTGTAGACGCCGTGCACGTTGCCGAAGGTGAGCGCCGTCATGTAGCGACCCTTCTCCCCGGTGCCGAGGGCGCGGACCGTGGCCAGCGCGTCCTCGGGGGTCGTGTAGAGCTGCTCGTTGATCTCGTTGGCGACGCCGTCCTCCTCGCCGCCGACGACACCGATCTCGACCTCGAGGATGATGTTGGCCGCGGCGCACCTGGCGAGCAGCTCCTCGGCGATCTGGAGGTTCTCCTCCAGCGGCACGGCCGAGCCGTCCCACATGTGGGACTGGAACAGCGGCGCCTCGCCGCGCGCGACCCGCTCGGCGGAGATGTCGATCAGGGGACGGACGAAGCCGTCGAGCTTGTCCTTGGGGCAGTGGTCGGTGTGGAGCGCGATGTTGACGGGGTAGTTCTTGGCGACCTCGGCGGCGTAGGCGGCGAAGGCGACCGAGCCGGTGACCATGTTCTTCACGCTGGGGCCGGAGAGGTACTCGGCGCCGCCGGTGGAGATCTGGATGATGCCGTCGGAGCCTGCGTCCGCGAAGCCCTTGAGCGCGGCGTTGAGGGTCTGCGAGGAGGACACGTTGATGGCCGGGAAGGCGAAGGACTTCTCCTTGGCCGCGTCCAGCATCTGTGCGTAGACCTCGGGGGTGGCGATGGGCATGGCGATGTCTCCTCGAGCAGGTCAACGGGGCGTCGGCCCCAGCCTAGGACAGTCGTACGGCGTCCGGTCGGCGCGGTCGTGACAACCGATCGCGCACCCGCCACGTGTGTTCTCGTGACAGGGTGAGGGAAGTGGGGGATCGACGATGAGCACGAAGATCGACTGGAGCCGCGAGCTCGACGCCGCCGTGGCCAAGGGACCGGACCAGCCGGTGGAGCACTTCGTGGTGGCCGGACGACGAGCCCTCCGCCGCCGGCGGGCCGTCACAGGGCTCGCCGGCCTGGCCGCGACCGTGGCGCTCGGTGGGGCGGTGTGGGCGGTCGCGCCCGATGACGGACCGGCCCGCTCCGATGCACCCGTCGCCACGCAGGCTCCGTCGCCCGAGGAGCCCCAGCGGACGGTGACCGAGTCCCCGTCGGCGCAGGCGACGGCACTCCCGCCGCCCAGGACGCAGCCGACCCGACGCCTCGCCGAGCTACCCACCGCGGAGCGGGGTCTGGTCGACTTCCTCGGCAACCCGGCGGCGCTCACCACCCGCGGGCTCGTGCTCGCGCCGGACACCACCGCCGTCCTCCAGCGTGTGGAGAACCCGATGGGCTACACCGCCGACCAAGGGGTGTCGCTGGGCATCCGCGCGACGCAGGCCGGCGTCGAGCGGTACTCGCTGCTGACGGCCGAGGCCGACGGTTCGTCGACCTCGACCTCGACCGTGGATGCCTCTGGCGACTTCGCAGGCTGGCTCGACGGCGCCGTCCGGACGCAGCGCACCCTCGACGTGGCGAACGGGGTCACCCCGGCAGAGGGCACCGAGCGGCTGCCGGACACCTGGTTGCAGCTCGGACCCGACGGGCAGGTGGCCGCGGGAGGCCCGGGAGTGGTGCTGCTCTCGAACCGAGCCGACGTCGCCCTGGGCACCAGCTTCGCCCTCGGGGCAGAGCGCACCGGAGTCGCGCGCCTCTCGGTCGACGGCGTGCTCGAGTACGTCGCCTACCGCGTCATCGACTCGCGCCTCGAGGTCATCCCCGGGAACGGCCGCTTCGACACCCTCCAGGACTTCATCGCCTGGGCGCGCGACCAGTACGCCTCGGGCGAGGGGCTGCGATGAGGCGCGGCGACCGCGAGGAGGCGTTCACGACGTTCGTCGCCGCCCGGCAGTCCCACCTGCGCCGGGTGGCGTACGCGCTGTGCGGAGACTGGCACAAGGCCGAGGACCTGCTGCAGACGTCACTCACCAAGCTGTACGTCGCCTGGCCGAGGATCGAGCACGTCGGCAACGAGGAGGCCTACGTCCGCCAGATCATGGTGCGCGCCAACATCGACGAGTCACGCCGACCCTGGCGACGGGAGCGCCCCACCGACGACGTCGGCGACAGTGCGGCTGCCCCGGGACTGGCCTACGAGGAGCGCAGCGCCCTGCTCGATGCGCTCCACGCCCTGCCCGAGCAGCAGCGCAAGGTGGTGGTGCTGCGGCACTGGCTCGGCCTGTCGGTGCGAGAGACGGCCAGTGAGATCGGCATCTCCGAGGGCACCGTCAAGAGCCACAGCCATCGCGGTCTTGCCGCGCTCGAGAAGGCCCTCGTCACCGCCGACTCGACGACGGACTGACCTCAGCGGTCTGGACCGGAAGACCTGCGGGACTATCGTCAGGACCATGCCCCTGCGGGTCGTGTTCGCAGACGACAACTACCTCGTGCGCCAAGGCACAGCGGCCCTACTCGCGACCTCGCCCGACATCGATCTCGTCGACGTGGTGGGCGATCCCCCATCACTTCTCGCCGCGGTCGGCACGCACCAGCCGGACTCGGTCCTCACCGACATCCGGATGCCCCCCACGTTCACGACCGAGGGCATCGACGTGGCCAAGCAGATACGTGTGCGCCATCCCGGCACGGGCGTCGTCGTGCTGTCGCAGTACGTGGAGGCGGACTATGCCTTCGACCTGCTCGAGGACGGTGTCAGCGGACTGGGCTACCTCCTCAAGGAGCGGGTCTCCGAGATCGAGGAGGTGGTGCGCGCACTGCACGAGGTGTCGCGCGGTGGCTCCGCACTCGACCCCAAGGTCGTCGAGGGCCTCCTGCAGCGCGGGTCGGCCCGGACCAGCTCGCCCCTGCTCGGCCTCACCGACCGGGAGACCGAGGTCCTGCAGGCGATGGCGACGGGGCTGAGCAACGCGGCCATCGCCGCGAGGCTCTTCATGAGCGAACGAGCCGTGGAGAAGCACATCACCTCGGTCTTCCAGAAGCTGGGCCTCAGCGAGGAGGTCCAGGTGAACCGCAGGGTCAGCGCCGTCCTGGCCTTCCTCGAGGCGGGCGGCGCACCGGGGGCACGCGGGGACCAGGGCCAGGCGTGAGCAGGCCCTCCCCCGGCTTCACGAGCTGCCGGGGAGGGCCTGGACCAGGCGGCGGACGTCAGTCGGTCACCACGGCCCGGAGCACGTCGACCTTCGACGCCGACCGCGAGGGGCCGATGGCGGCGAGCACTCCCGCGATGGCCGCGGCCACGACGTACAACGCCAGCTGGTCACCGGGGATGGCGATCTTCTCGAGACCCTGGTCGGCCAGCGCCCGAGTCAGCGCCACGCCGAGCGCGATGCCCAGGCCGGCCCCCACGAGGGCGCCGATCACCGAGATGACCACCGATTCCCACCGGACCATCGCCCGCACCTGACCTCGCGTCATGCCCACCGCGCGGAGCAGTCCGAGCTCACGGGTCCTCTCGAAGACCGACAGCGCCAGCGTGTTGACGATCCCGAGCAGGGCGATGACCACGGCGAGCAGGAGGAGCACCGTCACCAGGCCGAGCATCTGGTCGATGACCGCGCTGGCCTCACCCTCGAACTCACCCTGGGTCATCACCGTCGCGTCCGGCTGGTCGGCGATCACACCGGCGATGCGGTCCTCCACGACCTCGATGTCCTGACCGTCGGCCACGAGCACCATGGCGGTGCCGGCCAGCCGGTCGGGGAAGTACGTCGTGTGCGCGTCGCCCGAGATGACGTAGTCGGTGTTCACGATGCCCTTCGCCTCGTAGGTGCCCTGGATCTCGAGCCGAGCCCTCTCGGCGCCCGGGAAAGAGCCTGGGATCACGTCGCCGACCTCCCAGCCGTGCGCTTCGGCCACGGCGTCCTTGACGATCACACCGTCATCGGCGAGGTCGGTCACGGCTCCGTCGACCATCCCCAGGTTCAGGGCATCCGCCGCCGTCGCAGGGTCGATCGAGGTGAACGCCGCCTCGGCGTCGCCGAACTCCCCCTTGCCGTTGGAGGTGGGCGAGATGCTCTCCACCCCTTCGACGTGCCGCACCATGTCGACCACCTCAGGGCTGTAGCCCTTGGACTGGCTGCTGGGAGTCAGCACGTAGAGGTCGGCGTTGGTCGAGCTGGACAGGACGTCGGTGAACGAGGCCTTGAAGGACGCGGCGAACACCGCGACCGTCGCAACCATCGTGAGCCCGATGACCAGGGCCATGGCGGTGGACGCGGTCCGCCTGGGGTTGCGCATGGCGTTCTGCCGGGCCAGCTCGCCGGGCACGCCCCGCCTGAGCAGGGGCCAGCTGATCACCCCGGCGAGGCCCCGCATGAACAGCGGCGCGAGCGTGGTGAGGCCGAGGATCGCGGCCACGACGCCCACCGGGATCATCAGGGCGTCAGCGGGGCCGAAGAGGGCCGCGGCGAGGACCCCGACGCCGGCTGCGATCAGCAGCGCGCCGACTCCCAGGCGGACCCTGGAGAAGCGCTCCGCCGTGGGCGTCGCGTCGCGCAGCGCCTCGACGGGCAACACCTTGGTCGCGCGACGGGCAGGCGCCACGGCCGCGGCCACCGTGATGAGGGTGCCGGCGACGAGCCCGATCACGATCGTGCTCGCTTCGACCCGGAGCGGTGCGGACGGCATCGACAGCCCGAAGAGCCCCATCAGGCCCGTCAGGGCGCGCGACATGCCCACCCCGAGCAGCAGACCCAGTGCCGAGGCGCCGGCCCCGAGCACCGCGGCCTCCACGACGATCGTGCGTAGCACCTGACGCCGAGTGGCACCGATCGCCCGCAGCAACGCCAGCTCGCGGGTCCTCTGTGCCACCTGCATCGAGAAGGTGTTCCAGATGATGAAGGAGCCGACGAACAGCGCGATGCCGGCGAACCCGGTCAGCGCCATGGTGATGAAGCCGAGACCGCCCGTGACGGCTTCCGTCTGCTCGTCGGCGACCTCCTTGCCGGTCATGGCCTCGAGCCCGGCGGGCAGGGCCGCACCGATCCGCTGCGTCAGAGCGTCGTCCGACGTACCGTCCTCGGCCTTGACCACGATCGAGTCGAACGAGCCCTCGTTGCCGAGCAGCGCCTGGGCGGTGCGCCCCTCGAAGTAAGCCGCAGTGGCGCCCCCGAGGTCGTCGGCCTCGCCGTAGCCGACGGCGCCCACGACGGTGAACGTCCTGGCCGGCCCCTGTAACATCACGCTGATCTCGTCACCGAGGGCGAGGCCGCCCTTCTCGAACGAGCTGGCGTCGACCGCGACCTCGTCGGGGCGCAACGGCGCTCGACCGGCTCGGAGCTCGGTCTCCCCCAGCAGGGACGGGTCGGAGGGAAGCGTCATGCCGAGCGTCGGCGCACCAGCCGGCTGGATCGGCTTGCCGTCGGAGTCGGTCAGCAGGGCGTAGCCCTCGACCACCCCCTCCGCAGCCGTGACGCCCTCAATGCCGCGGACGTCCTCGAGGACCGAGGCCGGCACCGCTGGTCGCGGCTCGCCCGGAGCGGGCTGCTCGCCCTCGACCGCACCCCGCACGACAGTGTCCGTGCCGGCGTTGATGCTCTGGAAGAGCCCGTCGAAGGCCCGCTGCATGCTGCTGTTCATCATCAGCGTGCCGGACAGGAAGGCCACACCCAACGCGATGGACGTGACGGTGAGGAAGAGCCGGAGCCTGTGCACCAGCATCCCCTTGATCGTGGCACTCAACATGCCTCAGGCTCCTAGCTGCTTCATGTAGTCGAGGACCTCGTCCGAGGTGGGGCTCGCCATCTCGTCGACGATGTCGCCGTCCTTGAGGAACAGGACCCGGTCGGCGTGGGCCGCCGCACCCGGGTCGTGGGTCACCATGACGACGGTCTGGGTCATCTCTCGGACGGCGTGCTGGAGGAACTGCAGCAGCTGCTCCCCCGATCGTGAGTCCAGGGCGCCGGTCGGCTCGTCGGCGAAGACGATCTCGGGCTTGGTCGCGAGGGCTCGCGCCGCGGCGACGCGCTGCTGCTGTCCACCGGAGAGCTCCGAGGGGCGGTGGCCGAGCCGCTCGCCCAGGCCCACGGTCTCGACGATCGACTGGACCCACAGGGGGTCCGGCCTGCGGCCGGCGATCTTCGAGGGCAGGGCGATGTTCTCCGCCGCCGTGAGCGTGGGCAGGAGGTTGAACGCCTGGAAGATGAACCCGATGCGGTCACGCCGGAGCAGCGTCAGCTCACGATCGTTCATGGTGGTGATGTCGACGTCGCCGATGAAGATCTGCCCCGCGGTCGGCCGGTCGAGCCCGGCCAGCACGTGGAGCAGGGTGGACTTGCCGGACCCGGAGGGCCCCATGATGGCGGTGAAGCGGCCCGACTCGATGGAGACGCTGACGTCGTCGAGCGCCAGCACCTGAGCGTCGCCGGAGCCGTAGGCCTTGGTGACGCCCGTGGCACGGGCGGCCGTGGCGGCTGCGCTCGTGCCAGGGGAGGCGGTGAGGAGTGTTGACATGTGAGTGATCTCCTGGCTGGAACGAGACCGGCCGGTCGACCGGATGAGCCCATTCCACGCAACCACGTCCCGTCGGGGCAGGGGGTCCCGCGCACTCTCGGCGTGGCTGCCCGCCGCGCCTCCTCACACTCCCCGTACGGCGCTCCGCACCACCACCGGCGGTCAACCGGCCCGGGTGGGGGCGGGAAGACGCCTGTCCGGACGGCCGCGGCGGGAGCACACTCGGGGGATGAGCCGGGACACGGTCGTGGGGCACCAGGGCTCGCTGTCAGCAGCGGCCGCGGGCTGGGGCGCAGCGGCCGGGTCAGTCCTGGTGATCTACCTCGCCGTCGTGCTGGGGGGTGGCGCGCTCCTGGGCCGTACCGAGTCACCGAGCCTCCCGCTCTCGATCCTGGCGACTGCCCTGGTCGCGGGGGCGGCCCCGCGCGTGCGGGCGCGGGCGGAGAGGGCGCGGGCGCGGCAGCTCGGCGACACCACGTCGCCGTACGACGTCCTGGCGGACTTCTCCCGTGTCGCGGACTCCGACCCGGGCGAGCGGGCCCCTGCCCTGGTCGCCCGCATGCTGGCGCAGGGCCTCGCCCTCGAGTGGGCCCAGGTGTGGGTCCTGGTTGGGGACGAGCTCCGCCTGCTGGCCACGCACCCGCCCGAGGCCGTCGTCGACGAGCCGGCCCCGCGGCTCTACGACGACCGGACGCAGGGTGCTGTCCACGCTGTGACGGTCGCCCACGCCGGGCGCCCGCTCGGCGTCCTCCGCGTGATGGGACGTCAGGACCGGCCCCTGACCTCCACCGCTGAACGCCTGCTGGGGGGGCTCGCCGCACAAGCCGGCATGGTGCTGGAGTCCGCACAGCTGCGCGAGGAGCTGGCCCAGCGTGTGCAGGAGCTCACCGCCAGGGAGCGCGAGCTGCGCCGGGCGCGCATTGCCCTCGTCACCGCCCAGGACACCGAGCGTCGCCGACTGGAGCGGGACATCCACGACGGCGCCCAGCAGCAGCTCGTCGCGCTGACGATCAACCTCAAGCTGGCCGCGGTGCACGTGAGGACGGACCCGGAGCGCGCCCGGGAGGTCATGGAGCAACAGCTGGTCGCCGCCGACAACGCCATCCAGACGCTGACCGACCTCGCCAGGGGACTGCTACCGGCGACCTTGGCCGAGGAGGGGCTCGCCGCGGCCCTCGGCGCGGCCACCGCGGACAACCCCGTGCCGGTCCTGGTCCACAGCGGACCCATGCCCCGGCTCCCGGGAGGCGTCGAGGCCACGCTGTACTTCTGCGCGCTCGAGGCCGTGCAGAACGCCACCAAGCACGCGGCCGGCACACACATCGACCTCCTGCTCGAGGCAGGGCCCGCAGAGGTGTCAGTGGCGGTCGAGGACAACGGGTCGGGCATAGCGCCGGGGGCGCATCGGGGCAGCGGCCTGGCCAATCTCTCCGAGCGGGCCACTTCTGTCGGAGGGCGCCTCGTCCTGGGCGAACGACCCGGCGGGGGCACCCGCATCGCTGTGCACGTCCCGCGTCCCCGATCGGGCGAGCCGGGCGGGGGGACCTGAGATGCGCGTACGTCTGGCCTGGATCCTCTTCGGCCTCACCGTGATCGTTGCAGTGCTCCACGTGGTCGTGCTGGTGGTCGAGGACCGGCCCCTCTTCAGCGAGGAGGTGATGGCGGAGGGCTTCCCCCTGGTGACGCTCGGCGCCCTCGGCGGCGCCTTCGTCGGCGTCCTCATCATCAGCCGCTACCCCAGCCATCCCATCGGCTGGCTGTTCCTCGTGGGACAGCTCCTCAGCGAGCTCGGCGTCGCCCTCGGCGACTACGGGTACGGCGCGGTGTCCGGCAGTCTCGAGGGCGCACCCGCCGGCCCCGTCGCCATCTGGCTCTCCGTCCAGACCGGCGGCGTGTTCGTGGTCTCGCTCCTGGCGGTCCTGTTCCTCCTTGCCCCGGACGGGCGCCTGACCTCGCGTGCCTGGGCCTGGGCGCTGTGGCTGACCGTCGCCGGGCTGCTCGCTCACGTCGTCGCCGTCATGACCGTGAGCCCCGGCGACCTGGACCCCGGAGGGCAGCTCCGGGGTGAACCGGGGCCCGTCCTCACCGCTCTCCTGGTCGCGTCGTCCGTGGCGGTCTTCGCCGGCGTGCTCGCGGGGCTGCTCTCGATGTGGGTGCGGCTGCGCCGGGCGAGAGGTGACGAACGCCAGCAGCTCCACCTCATGGTGCTCGGTGCTGCCGTCCTGCTGGCGGGCATGTCGGTCAACACCCTCGCCGCCGTCCTGGATGCGCCCACCTGGGTGCGCGAGCAACCGCTCATGGCCAGCTACGCCTGCCTGCCGGTCTTCACGGCCGTGGCCATCCTGCGCTACCGCCTCTACGACATCGATCTCTTCCTCAACCGCGCGATCACGCTCACGATCCTGACCGGGTTCGTGTTCCTCGGCTACGTCACCGTGGTGGTCCTCATCGGCACCGCACTCCCCCTGTCACGCGATCGCTTCTGGCCGTCCCTGGTCGCGACCGCCCTGGTCGCGCTGGCGGTGCAACCGGTCCGCGAGCGGGCCGAGCACCTGGCGGCTCGGCTCGTCCACGGCCGACGGGCGGCGCCTTACGTCGAGCTGGCCGAGTTCAGCAAGCGGCTCCAGGAGTCCTACGGGACCGAGCCGCTCCTGCGTCGTGTGGCCGAGAGCGTGGCGCGCGCCGTCGGGGCACGACAGGCCACGATCGTGGTCGGCACGGCTGACCGGGCCGTGCAGGAGGTGACCTGGCCGGAACAGGCGCCACGTGGACTGGGCGACACCACCACGCTGCCGATCGCTGACGCTGAGGGATCGCTCGGTCAGCTCTCGGTGACGATGCCACCGCGCACGTCGCTGCAGTCGGACGAGCTCCGGCTCCTCGAGGACTTCGCGGCCCAGCTGGCCCGCGCCCTACGCAACGTGCACCTCGAGTCGGCGCTCACCCACCAGGTCCGTCGGCTGCGAGAGAGCACGGTGGCGCTCGAGGCCTCGACGCACCGGCTCGCGCTGGCCCAGGACGGGGAGCGGCGTCGGTTCGAGGCGGCAATGAGCCGGACCGTGGTCCCCCACCTGCGCGTGGTGCGCGACAGCCTGGCCGACCTCCTGCGACGCGACCTGCCCGGCGAGGGCGACAGGCGTGACGCGGAGGCGCTCCTGACGGAGTCCTCAGCCCTCACCAGGACCTCCCTGGAGTCGCTGCGCGGCCTGACCCGTGGCGTGTTCCCGACCCAGCTCGAGAGACGAGGACTGGTGGCGGCGCTGACCGCCCACCTGAGCGAGGCCGGCGCGGGGACGGTGCAGACCAGGAATGTGGTCCATCGCCTGCCACCACGCGTCGAGAGCACGGCGTACTTCTGCGTCGTCGAGCTGCTGCGCGAGCAGGACGGACCCGGCGAGGTAGCGCTGCGGCAGGGTGCCGACACGTTGGAGGTGGAGGTGACGGGGCCGTCCCCGCCTCCGTCTCCGTCACGGATCGAGCACGTCCACGACCGCGTGGCCGCACTCGACGGGACCATGAGCGTGACGGAGGCCGAGGACCGCGCGGTCATGACGCTGCGCCTACCCCTGCGTGCGTCTCCGGACGATGGTCAAGAGGCTGCGGAGGCACTCGGAGTCGAAGTCGGCCTTGGTGACGTAGGCGTCGGCACCGGCGGCTAGGGGATCTGCACCCAGGTCACCGAGCGCATAGGTCGACACCAGCACGACCGCGGGAGACGCGCCGGCCGCGCGAATGCGCCGGGTGGCCTCCAGTCCGTCCATGCCGGGCAGGTTCACGTCCATCAGCACCAGGTCCGGTCGCAGCCGCTCGACCGCCGCCAGCGACGACGGCCCGTCGATGGCCGAGCCCACGAGCGCGAACCCCTCCGTCGCGAGCAGGACCGCGGCGGCGGCCTCACGGAAGGGCTGCTGGTCGTCGACGACCAGCACTCGCACGTCGGCCACCACCACACCTCCTCCACCCAGCGTCCCGGACGCGACACCAACGCCGAATGGTGGTGACCGCACCTCACCGAGGTGGTTTCCCGCCCGCAGGATGTGGCCGGGACATCCAGGCCGTGCGGAGGACCCGATCGTCACCTCCGCCTCGCGTTCCTAGCGTCGGACCATGACCTCCTCGACCGGTTTCCAGACACGTCCTTCACGCCACGGCCTGCCCAACGCGCGACGCCGGCCGAGCCCGTCCACGGACCCAGCGCTGCGCGTGTTCACCGCCGCCACCGCCGTCGGCCTGCTGCACGCGCTCGACGACGCGGTGCTGAACCGCCAGCCCGGCGTGCCGGTCGACCAGCACCTCCCCGCGCTGCTCGCGGTGGCCCTCGGCGCAGGGCTCGCGCTGCTGGTGTTCCGTCGCGGCGGCACCGGCGTCCGCGCGGCACTCGCCCTGGTCGTCGGCTCGGTCACGGTGACCAACGGGGGCCTCCACGTCGTGCACGTGCTCTCCGGCGAGGTCTCGGGCAGCGACGTGACGGGACTCCTCGCCGCGGCGGCGGGCGTCGTGCTCCTCCTCCAGGCCGCAGCGCTGCCGTACCTGCACCGCGGCGAGCGGGGGCTCGACCCCTGGCGGCGCTGGGCAGTGCGGGTCGCCACCGTCGTCGTGACTGCGGTGGCCATGCAGTTCGTCGTGCTGTCGGTGTGCGTGGGGATCGTCCAGACCCACCTGTTCCGCGACCAGATCGATGCCCCACCAGACGGTTTCGCGCCGGTCAGCCTCGAGTCGACCGACGGTCTGGAGCTGTCCGGGTGGTACTCGCCGTCGGACAACGGTGCCGCGATCGTGCTGGTCAACAGCGCCGGGGGAGACCGGCTCGGATCGGTCGCGCACGGGCTGCTGCTGGCGGAGCATGGGTACGGCGTGCTGCTCTACGACGCCCGCGGGTCCGGCGAGAGCGAGGGCAGCCCGAACGGCTACGGCTGGGACTGGGACCGTGATGTCGCTGGCGCGATCGACTTCCTGACCGACCGTGCCGATGTGGAGGACGGCCGCATCGGCGCCTTGGGGCTGTCGACCGGCGCGGACGTCCTGCTCGAGGTGGGGGCGAACGACCGGCGACTCGGCGCCATCGTCGCGGACGGCACCACCGCCTCCTCGCTCGCCGACGTCCTCGCGGGCGACGTCTTCAACAAGGTGGCCATGGCCCCGGTGCTGGGGACCGTCCAGCTTCTGTCCGGCACCGCTCCCGGCCCCGCGCTGCGCGATCTTGCTCCCCGGGTCTCGCCCACCCCGCTCCTCTTCGTGGCGGCGGGGGGCTACCCGACGGAGATCGCCATGACGCGCGTCTACGCCGAGGCCGCCCGCGAGCCGGTGGAGCTGTGGACCCTGCCGGACGCCGGCCACACCAACGCGATCCACGACGAGGCCGAGGCCTACGAGCGACGCGTCGTCGGCCACTTCGACGCCGCCCTGCTCGACGGCCCCGCCGCTGCCGACACCGCGGCGGACTGACTCAGCGCTGCTCGAAGGCACCGACGTCGAGGCGGCCGATGACGGGGCGTCGCACCTGCCTGGTCGGGTGGGCGTACTCCCAGCGTGCCCGCCACTTCCTCGGGACGGGCGCGCCGGCATCGACCGCCGACGAGCCTGCCCGAAGCCGGAAGTCGTCGCGCCCGGGGTCGACGAAGTGGTCCGTGCCCACCCTGGGGTTGGTCCTCGCCCGGGCATCGGCGTGGTCGGTCAGGTCGCCGGGGCCGACCAGCAGGTTGTTTCGGAGCCGGGCTCGACTGCCCTCGGCCAGGCTGACGTACGTGCCGGCGGGGCGACGGTTCACCAGGGTGTTGTTGACGACCCACAGGATGCGGGAGGGGTTGGTGAGGCCCTCGGCGCCGTAGGAGACCAGTGCGGAGTTCTCGGAGCGAGGCCCTTGGATGATGACGTTGCCGGCGACGAGCGACCGGCCGCCGTTGGGGAGGTCGATCGAGTAGCTCGCGGTGGCGTCCCGGTCGGTGATCCGGTTGCCGACGATGGTGTTCCTCGCGGCCCTCGACTTGAGCTCGTGGCCGACGTCGGCTCCCCACAGGTAGCTGCCGGTGACGGTCAGCGAGCGCACGGCACCGATGTAGAGGTTGTGGGTGTAGCCGTCGCCGGCACCGCTGCGGAAGAAGCGTGAGCGCCGGATGACGATGTCGCTGTCGGGGTTGGCCCCGGTCAGGATGCCGTTCTGGTTGTGGTGGAACCAGCTGCGCGTGACCGTGAGCCCGGCGCCCTCCTGGCGGATGCCGGCGCCGTTCTGGTCGGGGACCGTGGCGCCGCTGAACTCGATGCTGTCGACGGTGGTGCGGTCCCCCGCGATCACCCAGATGGCCTTGCCCTGCGCGCTCTTGCCGCCGGCTCGCAGGTGGGCCCGACCACCGTCGCCGCGCAGCGTGAGGTCGTCCTGGGTCCAGGTGGCGACGTCTCCCACGTAGGTGCCGGGGGCTATCAGCACGGTGTCGCCGTCGCCGGCCACCGCGGCGGCGGCACTCGGCGTCTTCAGCGCACGGTCCGGTCCCACGTGCCAGGTCTGCGGGGCCGGCCCGCGCTCGACGACCGCGCTGTAGGCCGTCGCGCCCGCGCCGGTCGGCGGGAGCACCGCCACCGCCCCCGGGACGAGGAGGAGCATCGAGAAGGAGGCGACTGTGCTCCTGGTTCGCATCGAACCATTGTGGACGTCTCTTCCCCTCCCCATGAATTTCCACTCGCACGAGTGGAAGTTCAGGCGCTCACCCGCGCCAGGCGGCGTCGCCGGACAGGTCGGCGTACAGCCTGACCCACGAGTGCATCGCGATCGCGGCGGCCGCGCTGGCGTTGATCGACCGGGTGGAGCCGAACTGGGCGATCGAGAAGGTGCCGTCGCAGACCTCGCGTGCCTGCTCCGAGAGGCCCGGCCCCTCCTGGCCGAACAGGAAGCACACCCGCTCGGGCATCGCCATGGTCTCCAGGTGGAGGCTGCCGGGGAGGTTGTCGATGCCGAGCAGGCGCACGGGGTGCTCGAGGCCGTGGAGGTACGACGCCAGCGCGGCGACGTCGGCATGGTGCCGGACGTGCTGGTAGCGGTCGGTGACCATGGCGCCGCGACGGTTCCAGCGGCGGTTGCCGACGATGTGCACCTCGGCCGCGAGGAACGCGTTGGCGGTGCGCACGATCGTGCCGATGTTGAAGTCGTGCTGCCAGTTCTCGATGGCGACGTGGAAGGAGTGCCGCCGGGTGTCGAGGTCGGCGACGATCGCCTCGAGCGACCAGTAGCGGTAGCGGTCGACCACGTTGCGCCGGTCACCGCCACGCAGCAGCCCGGCGTCGTACTGCTCGCCGGTCGGCCACTCGCCCTCCCAGGGGCCGACCCCGACCTCGGCCGGGCCGTGCGGCATCGGGTCGTAGGGAGCCCGCTCCTCGTCTGGCATGCCAGAACCCTAGGAGCCGCCCCATAGGGTGGCGCGCGTGACCGCGCTCCTCGACATGCCGGCGGCCCTGCAGCTGCTGACGACTCCTCTCCTGCTGGGCATCGACTGGATGGATCCCAACTGGTTGCTCGACCGGTTCGGTGCGGAGCTGTTCTGGATCAGCCTGCTCATCGTCTTCGTCGAGTGCGGGCTGTTCTTCCCGATCCTGCCGGGCGACACCCTGCTCTTCGCGCTCGGCCTCTTCATCGCCACCGGCCAGCTCGACCTGTTCCCCGGACCGCCGTTCGTCGAGCTGCTGATCGCCATGTCCGCGCTCGTCGTCGCGGGATTCCTCGGCAACGTGTCGGGCTACGAGATCGGACGCAAGCTCGGCCCGCCCCTCTACGAGCGCGACGGGCGGATCATCAAGCGCAAGTACTTCGACCAGACCTCCGCCTTCTTCGACAAGCACGGCAACAAGGCGCTGGTCATCGGCCGGTTCGTGCCGTTCGTGCGCACCTACGTCACCGTGGTGGCCGGCGTGACGCGCATGCCACGCCACCGCTTCTTCCTGTGGAGCCTGGTCGGTGCCGTGCTGTGGGTCCTGTCGATCATGCTGCTGGGCTACTTCCTCGGCGACGCGTTCCCCAGCCTCGGCGAGCAGATCGACAAGCTGATCCTGGTGATCGTCGCCTTCTCGGTCATCCCGATCGTCTTCGAGTGGTGGCGCCACAAGCGCACCAACGCGCCCGGCGCCGAGATCGGCCCCCAGGACGGCGGTCCCGACCGCGACATCATGGGCGAGGACGTCTGAGGGACCGCGGGTTTCGAGACGGTCGCTGCGCGACCTCCTCAACCAGCGAGGCGAGACGCGTCCTCAGCCAGCGCGGTGGGACGCCGCGTCCAGGTCGGCGCGGGTGAGCACCGAGCGCACCTCGAGGCCGACGTCGTCGAGCGGGTTCTCCCCCGCGGGCGAGCGGTCGATCGCGCAGACCACGACGTCGACGACGGCGCCCGCCGCCCGGAGCTCGCGCACCGCGTCGCGGACAGCTCCCCCCGTGGTGATGACGTCCTCGATCAGGGTGACCCGTCGGCCCTCCACCGAGGGACCCTCGGCGAGCTTGCAGGTGCCGTACTCCTTGGCCTTCTTGCGGACGAAGAGTGCCGGCAGCATGGTCCTGGCGCTCACGGCGGTCGCGATCGGGACGCCACCGAGCTCGAGGCCGCCCAGCAGCTCGGTGCCCTCCGGCAGCAGCTCCACCATCCGGTCGGCGACCCGGGCGAGCAGCGCCGGGTCGGACTCGAAGAGGTACTTGTCGAAGTAGGTGTCGGCAACCTGCCCGGACCGGAGCGTGAACTCACCGGTGAGGCGGCAGCGGGCGTCGATGTCGGCGGCGAGGTCAGGGTCAGCGCTGGTCATGGCGGGCATTCTTCCAAGGAAGGCGGTCCGCCGTGGGCACGGGCATGACGTGTGCCGCGCTCCATCCGGGAATCGTGTGTAAGTGTTCTCCTCGTGGGGAAGGACCTTCCCCGACAGTCGAGCACCAGCCGCCCACAGGGGGAGAACACGCATGACCATGCCCAAGACACGCGTCGCGGCCATCGCCGCGATGCTCGGACTCGTCGTCGCGACGACACCGGCGATCGCGGGGGCGGCGCCGGAGGGTCCCGCCGACGCCGTCGCCGTGCTCGAAGCGGCCCCTGCCCCGGCCAAGACCCGGGGCGAGCAGCCGGCCAACACCGAGCGGTCCCGCTTCGTCACCGTCGAGCAGGACGCGCTCGCCGGCAGCACCGAGGGCGACCGGGTCTCCTTCGAGGTCTTCGCCGGACAGTCGTTCACCGGTGAGGTCGACTCCGTCGGCCGCAGCGGCGAGGCGACGACGTGGACGGGTCTCCTCGACGAGGAGGCAGGCAGCTGGACGGCCTCCCGGGTCGGCGACACCTTCCATGTCTCCCTGCAGACCGACGAGGGCGCGTTCGAGGTCAACAAGGTCGCCCCCGCCACCTACCGGGTGACCGAGGCGAGCGAGCGCAACCTCACCGCCGACGACCAGGTCCAGCCGCCTGCCGGGGCGGAGGTCGAGGAAGAGGCCGAGGTCGACGCGAGGCCGTCGGCACCGCGCGACACCGCCCCCGACGCCGAGCCGCCGACCGCGGCCGACGTCGGCAACGTCGTCGACGTCCTGGTCGTCACCACCGCTGGGGCCCGCCTCGAGGCCGGCAGCCCCGAGGCCCTGTCGGCCCACGTCGCGAGCGGGTTCGCCCAGGCCAACGCGGCGCTGACAGCCTCCAACGTCCCCTACCAGCTGCGCATGGCCGGTCACATCGAGACCCCGACCGTGGAGACCGGCGGCAACCTCAGCACCGACCTCCGTCGCCTCGCGACTCCCAACGACGGCTACTTCGACGAGGCCCACCTCCACCGCGAGATCAACCACGCCGACCTGGTGTCCCTGTGGGTCGGCGGGACGCCCGACCTGACGTGTGGCCTGGGCTACGTGTCGCCCAACGCCGCCTACGGCTTCACCGCGCTGTTCCGCTCGTGCGCGACCGACAACTTCACCTTCGCGCACGAGGTGGGCCACAACCTCGGCGCCGAGCACGACGCCGGCGCAGCCGAGAGCCCCGAGGGCTCGGCACCCTACGCCCGCGGCTACGTCGACCTGGCCGCCCGCACCCGCACGGTGATGGCCTACAACACCGCCTGCGCCAACGCCGGCTTCGACTGCACCCGCATCGGCTACTTCAGCAACCCTGCGGTCAGCTACAACGGCCGACCGACCGGCACCGACCTGGCCAACAACGCGCGCGCGATCAGCGAGAAGTTCGGCTTCGTCGCCCAGTTCCGCCAGGAGCGGATCTACGGCACCGCGCCGACTATCACCGGATCGCCCCGGTTCCGGGGGACGCTCAAGATCGAGGCGGGCGCCTGGCTGCCCGCCGAGACCGCCCTGAGCTACCAGTGGTACGCCGACGGTGAGCCCATGAAGGGCCGCACCGGCCGCACGCTGAAGGTCACCAAGTGGATGATCGGCCGCACGATGACCGTGCTGGTCACCGGCTCGGCGACCCACTACGGTCCGCTCTCGCTGGCGAGCGCCCCGACGCCGCCGATGGGCAAGGCCCTCTTCCGCAAGCGCCGTGCCGTCGTCAAGGGCAAGGCGCGGGTCGGACGGGTGCTCAAGGTCAAGACCAAGATCCGCCCGAAGGCGAAGAAGGTCAAGTACTCCTGGTACCGCGGCAACAAGCGCATCAAGGGCGCCAAGAAGGCGAGCTACCGCCTGCGTCGCGCCGACCGCGGCAAGAAGGTCTACGCCAAGATCAAGGCGCGCAAGAAGGGCTACGAGACCTTGGTCAAGCGCACCAACAAGCGCAAGGTGCGCTGACACCCACCACGCTGCGACGAGACGAGGCCGTGCCGGTCAGGACGACGGCACGGCCTCGCTGTCGTCGTACGACGCCTATCGTCGAGGCATGACCGACTTCTCGCTGGCCAGCCGCGTCGCGTCGATCCCTCCGACGATCTTCTCCGAGATGTCGAGCCTCGCCGTGCGCACCGGAGCACTCAACCTGGGGCAGGGGTTCCCCGACGTCGACGGTCCTCCTTCGGTGGTCGCAGCCGCCGCGGAGGCACTCCGGAACGGCGCCAACCAGTACACCCCCGGCGCCGGGATCGCGCCCCTGCGTGCCGCCGTCGCCCGGCACCAGCAGCGTCACTACGGGATCGAGCTCGACCCCGAGACCGAGGTGGTGGTCACCACCGGATGCACCGAGGCGATCGCGGCCGCCCTGCTCGGCCTGGTGGACCCGGGTGACGAGGTCGTGGTGCTCGAGCCCTACTACGACAGCTACCTGGCGATGATCGAGATGTGCGGCGGCGTACGACGCCCGGTCACCCTGCGCGCCCCCGACTTCCGGCTCGACGTGGAGGAGCTGCGGGCCGCGGTCGGCCCCCGCGCCCGCGTCCTGCTGCTCAACAGCCCCCACAATCCGACGGGCACCGTCCTGACGCGCGCGGAGCTGCAGGCGGTCGCCGACGTCGCGATCGAGCACGACCTGCTGGTGGTGACCGACGAGGTCTACGAGCACCTGGTCTTCGACGACGCGCAGTCCACCGAGGGACACGTGCCGATCGCCACGCTGCCGGGCATGCGCGAGCGCACGCTGACCCTGTCGAGTGTCGGCAAGAGCTATTCGCTCACCGGGTGGAAGGTCGGCTGGGCCACCGGGCCGGCTCCGTTGGTCGACGCGGTGCTGTCGGTCAAGCAGTGGCTGACCTTCATGTCCGGCTCGCCCCTGCAACCGGCGGTCGCCCATGCGCTGGACCACGAGCCGGACTGGCCCGGCCGGCTCGCGCGCGACCTGCAGGGGCGTCGCGACCTGCTGTGCGACGGGCTCGGCCGGGCGGGACTCGACCCGCGCGTCCCCGAGGGCACCTACTTCGCGACCACCGACGTGGCCCACCTGGGCTGGGCCGACGGCCGCGAGTTCTGCCTCGCCCTGCCCGAGCGCGCCGGGGTGGTCGCCATCCCGGCCCAGGGGTTCTACGACGACGTGGACGCCGGCCGCCACCTGGTGCGATGGGCGTTCTGCAAGGAGGCGGCCGTCATCGAGGACGGTGTGCGTCGCCTCGAGACCGCTGACCTGTCGCGCTGAGACCGGCCCGCCCTTGATCGGCCCCGCTTCTCAGCGACGTCGTGCACCTCGCCGTGAAAGTAACGTTGATTTCACCCCGGCGACCGTCTGGCGGGGCGATTCCCGAGGACGAAGACGTCAGTAGGCCGGCGGAGGGTTGTCATGGCTCGCCGGCGCGTAGGGATCAGGGGTGCCGCGCCGGGCGAACCAGTCGCCCGCCCCGCCGACGAAGAGCAGCACGATCACCAGCAGCGTCGCGACGAGCCACACGGCGCTGATGCCGCTGAGGATGGACAGGAGCGCGCCCAGGGCGACCACCGCGGAGGAGATCACCAGCAGGATGCGCGCGACGTTGGAGCGGCGCAGCACGAAGACGCCGAGCACGACGGCGACCAGGGACCACACGGTGAGGACCAGCATGACGGCCACCAGCGCGCCGACGATCGAGTCGAGGTCGACGTCGAGGTCACGGAACTCCGGCTGCCTCTCGAGCTCGTTGACGACCTGGTCGCGCGCGACGAAGAACATCAGGGCGATGAACGCGTAGAGCAGTGCGCTCAGGCCGGAGAGCACGATGGTGATCCAGCCGGCCGCGGTCACGGTCGCGGGACGGGCGTCGCCGTGCCGCGCGGGCGGGTAGGGGTAGCCCGTCGGGGCCTGCCACGAGTGGCCCGCCTGCCCTGCTTCGTCAGCGTGGCCCGCCTGGCCCTGGCCGTAGGGGTCCTGCGACTCGATCGGCCGGCCGTGGGGGTCCTGCGGCGCCGCGGGCTGTCCGTAGGGGTTCTGCGGAGGGGCGGGCTGGCCGTAGGGGTTCGGTGAGCCCGCCGGCTGTCCGTAGGGCGTCGGCGACCCGGCCGGCTGACCGTAGGGGTTCTCCGGGGGCGTCGGCTGGCCGGAGGGGTGCTCGGGCGGGGGCTGCTGGTCGCTCATGGGGTCATCCCATCACGACGCGGGTCACCTGAACCACGCCCGGACCTCGGGGCGACGCAGGAGGATGACGGTGGCGATGGACGCGAGGCCCGGCACGAGGGACACCGGGGTGTAGAACGCCGACAGCACGCAGGCCCCGGCGCTGGCCGCGGCGGTGACGAGCAGGGCGGTGCGGGCCCACCTGCGGCGTGCCATCGCGAGACCGGCGAACAGCAGCGCCGCCGAGCACCAGGCCATGCAGAGCGCGCCGACCACCAGGGTGGCCGAGCGCAGCTGGTCGAGGCTGACGCTGCCCTCGAGCATATCGGGCCGCTGACGCTCGATCTCGGCGGTCAGGAGGTCGGGCGAGAACGCCATCACGATGACGGAGAACCCCACCACGGCCAGGACCAGCCCGGCCCCGATGACCGTGACCACGAAGGCGGACACCAGCGCTGCGGGCCGGTCATGGAGCCCGGCGCTGGCGGCTGCCGGCCTCGGCTGCGCGGAGTGGGGCGGCACGAGTGGGCCGGGAGCGTTCACGGGCGGCGGCGTAGGCCGGGCCGCGGGCCGCTCGTCATCCCGAGCCTCACGAGGCGGTGCGGGCGGTGTCCAGCGACCGGTGCGGAACCACTCGCGCGCCGGTGAGAGCCACAGCATCACCACGGCGGCCGCGACGAGGGACGAGACGAAGCCCCCGGAGGTCATGCCGGTCACGAACAGCGGCAGGGCCACGATCGTGAGCGCCAGCCGTGCCGCCAGGTTGCGCTGCATCACGTGCCAGCCGAGGATCGCGGCGGCTGTGGCCAGACCGGCGCTGACCATCGCGCTGACGCGGAGCAACCGGATGACGGACTCGACGTCGAGGCCGAGGCCCTGGGCGAACGGCTCGGCGAGGAACGCCTCGATCGACTCGCGGGTCTCGAGCGACCGCAGGCCGCTGATCTGCTCCCAGACGGTCAGCACGACCACGACGGAGCAGATGATCACCATCCAGGCGGCCATGGTCACCTGGGGCGGACGCTGTTCGGTCGTGGAGCTCACGGTGCCAGTCTCTCAAGCCGGTGGTGACGGCAGTGCCCTACCCTGACGGCGTGCTGACGAGATCCGTTCCGGTCATGACGCTGCTCGGCAGCGGCGCCCTCGCCGCAGGGATGGCGGGATGGCTGGTCTCGGCCCATCGCAGCGCGCCCGGGCGCGCTGCCCGCCTCGACGACGCGACCGGACGGGGAGGCCAGGCCCGCGAGGTCCTGGCCACCGACGGGACCGTCCTCCACGTCGAGGTCGACGGTCCCGACGACGCCGACGTCACCGTCGTGTTCTGCCACGGCTGGCTGATGGACCTCACCACGTGGCACCGGCAGCGCGAGGCGCTGGAGGGCTCCCGGGTGCGCCGCGTGTTCTACGACCAGCGGGGTCACGGCCGGTCGGGATGGGCGGGCATGGACCCCTCCGAGCGCGGCGTACGCCAGCTCGCGGGCGACCTCGCCGCCGTCATCGGAGCCACCGCTCCCACCGGCCGCCTCGTGCTGGTGGGCCACTCGATGGGCGGCATGACCATCATGGGCTTCGCCCAGACCCACCTCTCGACCATCAAGGAGCGGGTCGACGGCGTGCTCCTCGTGGCGACCGGGGCCGGCCCGCTGAGCCAGCAGGCGACGTTCGGCATCCCCGACGCGCTCCAGCCCCTGCACCGGTTCCTGCGACGCAACGCCGTGCGCACGTTCGCGACGCTCGGCCGCCTGCCCGAGACCGACGTCCGCCGGCTCGGCGTCGGCCCGACGCTGCTGCTCAGCCGTCTGACGGCCGTGGCCCCACAAGCGGACGACCGGGCGCTGGCCGTCACGACGGGGGCGGCCTGGCGCAACCGTCTCGACGTCGCGGCCATCGCGCTGGCCGCGGTGATGAGCCACGACGAGCGAGAGGCGGTGCCGGCGATGCAGTGCACCAGCGTGGTGACCATCAACCCCGGCCGTGACCGCCTGATCCCCCCGGTCTTCCAGCGCGAGCTCGCCGAGATGATCCCCGGTGCGCGCATGGTCGAGCTCCCCGACAGCGGCCACATGGCCATGCTCGAGGCACCCGACGAGGTGACCCGGGAGCTGGAGGGTCTCATCGCCCGAGCCGAGTCCCACCCGTGACCGACCTGATCGCCCGGCTGGGCGAGGCCATCGGTGCCTCCCACGTGCTGACCGACCCCCACGACCTGGCGTCGTACTCCGTCGACTGGCGCGGCGCCTACCGCGGCACCCCCCTGGCCGTGGTCCGGCCCGGCTCGACCGCCGAGGTCTCCGAGGTGGTCCGGCTGGCCCACGACTCCGGGGTCGCGATCGTGCCGCAGGGCGGCAACACGGGCATGTGCGGCGGCGCGGTCCCCTCCGACGACGGCTCCCAGCTGGTGCTCTCGCTCAACCGGATGCGCGCGATCCGCTCCCTCGACGCCGGCAGCGCCACCATCACCGCAGAGGCGGGCGTCGTCCTGCAGGAGCTCCAGTCCGCAGCCGAGTCCGTGGGCATGCTGTTCCCGGTCTCGCTCGCCGCCGAAGGCAGCTGCACGGTCGGCGGCAACATCTCCACCAACGCCGGAGGCACGGCCGTGCTGCGCTACGGCATGATGCGGGCCCAGGTCCTCGGGCTGGAGGTGGTGCTCCCCGACGGTCGCGTGTGGGACGGGCTGCGCTCGCTGCGCAAGGACAACACCGGCCTCGACCTCAAGCAGCTCTTCATCGGCGCCGAGGGCACCCTCGGCGTGGTCACCGCCGCGGTCCTCGCCCTGCAGCCGGCCACGCCGTCCCGGGCGACCGCCTGGGTGTCGCTCCCGTCGGTGTCGGCAGCCGCCTCGCTGCTGTCGGTGCTGCGCGAGCACGCGGGTGACTGGCTCTCGACGTGGGAGCTCGTGTCGCGGCCCGCGCTCGAGCTCGTCGTCGCCCACGGCGTGCCCGACCCGCTCACCTCGGAGGCCGACTGGTTCGGCCTGGTCGAGCTCGCCGGACCGGCCGGCGCCGACGTCGGCTCCGCGCTCGAGGACGCGCTCGGGGCGGCCGTCGAGGCCGACCTCGTGCTGGACGCGGCCATCGCCGGGTCGGCCTCCCAGCGCACCGGCCTCTGGTCCCTGCGCGAACGCGTCTCCGAGGCCCAGGAGTCCCTCGGCCCGACGATCAAGCACGACGTCTCGGTGGCGATCTCCTCCCTCGACGACCTCGTCTCCCGACTCGCGCCCGCCCTGGAAGCAGCGCTGCCGGGCGTGCGGCCGGTCATCTACGGGCACGTCGGCGACGGCAACCTCCACTACAACCTCAGCCGTCCCGCCTCGCTCGATCCGGACGAGTTCCTCGCGCACGCCGCGCAGCTCTCCACCCTCGTCCACGACGCCACGGTCGCCCTCGGCGGCTCGATCAGCGCCGAGCACGGCCTCGGCTCGGGCAAGGCGGCGACCGCGGCGTCCTACAAGAGCGACGTCGAGGTCGACCTGATGCGGGCGGTCAAGCAGGCACTCGACCCCGCTGGACTGATGAACCCCGGCAAGGTGCTCCCCCTACAGTGAGTCGCATGAGCTCACCCGCACGCACCATCGGGCGACTGGCTCTCGGCGCCGCCATGGTCGGTGCGGGCGTCATGCACCTGACGACCCAGCGGCAGGAGTTCCAGGCTCAGGTGCCCAGCTGGTTCCCGATCGACGAGGACCTCACCGTCGTCGCGTCCGGCGTCGTCGAGATCTCCCTCGGTGCCGCGTTCATCGCACTGCCCAAGCAGCAGCGCCTTGTCGGCGGCCTGCTTGCGGCCTTCTTCGTCGCGATCTTCCCCGGCAACATCGCGCAGTACGTCGAGGGCACCGACGCCTTCGGGCTCGACACCGACCGCAAGCGCCTGGTCCGACTGTTCTTCCAGCCGCTCCTGGTGCTGTGGGCGCTCTGGGGCGGCGGGTGGCTGGATCGGTCCCGCCGCGGCCGACAGGACTGACCCAGCCACCGAGCTCAGCCGACCCACACTCAGGCCCGCTGCAGGACCAGCCCGTCCTCGCCGACGTCGACGGTGACCGAGCCACCATCGGTGACCTCGCCGCCGATCAGCATCCGGGCGAGCGGGTCGCCGATCGCCGACTGGATCAGCCGTCGCAGCGGCCGGGCGCCGTACGCCGGGTCGTAGCCGGTCTCGGCCAGCCAGGCGCGCGCCGCGTCGGTCACCTCGATGGTGATGCGCCGGACCGCCAGCCGCTTCTCGAGAAGCCCCAGCTGCAGGTCGACGATGTGGGCGAGGTCGTCCTTGGTGAGCGCGTCGAACATGACGATCTCGTCGAGCCGGTTGAGGAACTCCGGCTTGAAGGACGAGCGGACCACGCCCATCACCGACTCCTTGCGGGCCTCGGGGTCGAGGAGCGGGTCGACCAGGAAGTTCGAGCCCAGGTTGGAGGTCAGGATCAGCAGCGTGTTGCGGAAGTCGACCGTGCGGCCCTGACCGTCGGTGAGGCGGCCGTCGTCGAGCACCTGGAGCAGGATGTCGAAGACCTCGGGGTGGGCCTTCTCGACCTCGTCCAGCAGGACGACGCTGTAGGGGCGCCGACGAACGGCCTCGGTCAGCTGCCCGCCCTCGTCGTAGCCGACGTAGCCGGGAGGCGCGCCGACCAGCCGGGAGACCGAGTGCTTCTCGGAGTACTCGCTCATGTCGATGCGCACGATCGCGCGCTCGTCGTCGAAGAGGAAGTCGGCCAGCGACTTGGCGAGCTCGGTCTTGCCGGTGCCGGTCGGGCCCAGGAAGAGGAACGAGCCCGTGGGCCGGTTGGGGTCGGCGATGCCGGCACGCGAGCGTCGTACGGCGTCGCTCACCGCGGCGACCGCCTCGCGCTGGCCGACCAGCCGGGCACCGATCACCGACTCCATCTCGAGCAGCTTGGCGGTCTCGCCCTGGAGCAGCCGGCCGGTCGGGATGCCCGTCCAGGCCTCGACCACGTCGGCGATCTGCTCGGCGCCGACCTCCTCGCCGACGAGCGGCTCGGCGGTCGCCTCAGCGGCCGCGGACTCGGCCAGCGACTTCTCGAGCTGGGGGATCTGGACGTAGAGGATCTCCGAGGCCTGGCGGAGGTTCTCCTCGCCGCCCTCGCGCTGGAGCTTCTCGGCCTGCACGCGCACCGCGTCGAGCCGACGGCGCAGCTCGCCCTCGTCCTCGAGCGAGGAGCGCTCGCGCTCCCAGCGCGCCTCGAGCCCGCGCAGCTCCTCCTCGGCGTCGGCCAGCTCGGCGTGCAGCGCAGCGAGCCGCTCGGCGGAGGCCTCGTCGGACTCGCGGCCCAGCGCGAACTCCTCCATCTTGAGCCGGTCGACGTGTCGCCGGAGCGCGTCGATCTCCTCCGGGCTGGACTCGATCTCCATCCGCAGTCGGCTCGACGCCTCGTCGATGAGGTCGATGGCCTTGTCGGGCAGCTGGCGGCCGGTGATGTAGCGGTCGCTCAGGGTGGCGGCGGCGACGAGTGCGGCGTCGGTGATGCGGACGCCGTGGTGGGCCTCGTACTTCTCCTGGATGCCGCGCAGGATCTGGATGGTGTCCTCGACGCTGGGCTCGCCGACGAAGACCTGCTGGAAGCGGCGCTCCAGGGCGGGGTCCTTCTCGATGCGCTCGCGGTACTCGTCGAGGGTGGTCGCGCCGACCATGTGCAGCTCGCCGCGGGCGAGCATCGGCTTGAGCATGTTGCCGGCGTCCATCGCGGAGTCGCCCCCGGCGCCGGCGCCGACGACGGTGTGGAGCTCGTCGATGAAGGTGATGACCTGGCCGCCGGCGGACTTGATGTCCTCGAGCACGGCCTTGAGGCGCTCCTCGAACTCACCGCGGTACTTCGCGCCCGCCACCATCGCGGCGAGGTCGAGGCTGAGCACGCGGCGTCCCTTGAGGCTGTCGGGCACGTCGCCCGCGACGATGCGCTGGGCGAGGCCCTCCACCACGGCCGTCTTGCCGACGCCCGGCTCGCCGATGAGGACGGGGTTGTTCTTGGTACGACGGCTCAGCACCTGGATCACCCGGCGGATCTCGGCGTCACGGCCGATGATCGGGTCCATCCGGCCCTGCTCCGCGGCCTCGGTGAGGTCGACGCTGAACTTCTCCAGGGCCTCGTAGGTGTCCTCGGCGTCGGGGCTGGTGACGCGGCGGTCGCCACGCACCGCCGTCAGTCCCTCGCGCAGGCCGGCCTCGGTCAGCCCCGCGTCGGTCAGCACGGAGCGAGCACCGGACTCGACGGTCGCGAGGGCGATCAGGAGGTGCTCGGTGGCGACGTAGTCGTCCTTCATCCCACGGGCGAGGTCGAGCGCTGCGGCCAGGACGCGGGTCAGGGCCGCGGAGGCCGACGGCTGCTGGACGGTCGCGCCGCTGGCCCTCGGCAGCTGCTGCACGCGCGCCTCGGCCGCTGCGGTGAGCGCGGCCGCGTCGACCCCGGCCTTGGAGACCAGGTTGCGGGCGGTGCCCTCCTCCTCGCGCAGCAGCGCGACCAGGAGGTGGATCGGCTCGGTGTGGGAGTTGCCGGCAGTGGTGGCCGCCAGCTGGGCGGCCTCGATCGCCTGGCGGCTGCGGGTGGTGAACTTGTCGGCGCCGAACTGGCTCACGTCATCTCCTTGTCAGTGGCGAGCAGGGCGGCCTCCCGGTGAGGGAGGACGAGGTCCTGGCACGGGACCACTGTGGTCCCACTGGCTCCAACGCGCCAGAAGTTGAGTCGATTCCCCTCAACTTCATCCATTTCTGCGCCTTACGTGGTCCGCGGGGCTCATGAGGCAACTTCGACACTTCTCCGGACGATCTCTAGGAAGTGTGGGGTTTGCGAAGCCTCGCGATCGGGCAAGTTGAGAAGATGACAAAGCTCCTCGGTGACAACCGCGTCGTCGGAGTCGTGCTGGTCGCGCTGCTGTTCCTCAACGCCTTCGCGATCCAGAGCGGCTGGTACGCCTAGCGGTCAACGACTCCGACCCGGCTCAAGCCCGGGTCCCTCGTGCTGCCCTCCCACCAGCGCGAGCTCCAGCAGCGCCTCCACGTCGAGGTGCTCCTCGAGCAGGTCGGCCAGGAGCTCGAGCCTGGCCTCCCGCGCGTCGGTGAAGCAGGCGCCCGAGGGCTGCCACGCCACACCCACGCACTCCGCCACGGCCGCCAAGAACGCCGTGCGCAGGTCGTCGTACTCGAGGCCGCCGTGCCACATCGTGCCGAACACCCCGCCCTGACGCGCGCCCCCGAGGAACTCCTCCACCCCCGGTCCACGGGAGACCCGGCCGTGGTGGATCTCGTAGCCGCCTCCCTCGGCCCCCAGCGCCCTGCCGGTGGGCAGTCGCAGGACCTTCTCGACCCCGAAGACCGTCGACACGTCGAGCAGCCCGAGCCCGTCGGCGGTCGCACCCGCCTCGCCCTCGACCCCGTCGGGGTCCTCGATGCGCCGCCCGAGCATCTGGAAGCCGCCGCAGATCCCGAGCACGGGGCGTCCCGCCGCCGCATGCTCGAGCACGACCCGGTCCAGGCCGCGCCCGCGCAACCACGCGAGGTCGGCGAGGGTCGAGCGGGTTCCGGGCAGCACGAGCAGGTCGAGGTCGCTGGCAGCGAGCGGGTCCGAGACGAAGCGCACGTCGACCGCCGGTTCCAGACCGAGCGCGTCCACGTCGGTGAAGTTCGAGATGCGTGGCAGGCGCACGACTCCGACCCGCAGGCGCGCGGTGTCCACGGGGGCGCGTCGGCCGTCGAGGTCGAGGGCGTCCTCGGAGTCGAGCCACAGGTCGGGGTGCCACGGCAGGACGCCGTAGGTCGGGCGTCCCGTGAGCGACCGGAGCTCGTCGATCGCAGGGCGCAGCAGCTGCTCGTCCCCACGGAACTTGTTGATGACGAAGCCAGCCACGAGCGCCTGGTCGGCCGCCTCGAGCAGCGCCACGGTGCCGTACAACGAGGCGAACACCCCGCCCCGGTCGATGTCGCCGACGACCACCACGGGCAGGCCCGCGTGCCGGGCGAGCCCCATGTTGACGAAGTCGCTGCTGCGGAGGTTGATCTCCGCCGGGCTGCCCGCGCCCTCGGCGACCACGACGTCGTACCTCGAGGCCAGGTCGTCGTACGCCGCCCACGCAGCGTCGCGCAGGTGGGTGCGCCCGGACACCCAGCTCTTCGAGTCGATCGTGCCGGCGGGCCGGCCGTTGACGACCACGTGGCTGCGGCGATCGCCGCCGGGCTTGAGCAGCACGGGGTTCATCGCCACCTCAGGGGTGGCGCGGGCGGCCAGCGCCTGCACCCACTGGGCACGTCCGATCTCGGCACCGCGACCGTCCGGGCCTTCGCAGACCATCGAGTTGTTGGACATGTTCTGCGCCTTGTAGGGCGCCACCCTCACCCCACGGCGTGCGAAGGCCCGGCACAGGCCCGTCGTCACCACGCTCTTGCCGGCATCGGAGGTGGTGCCTGCCACGAGCAGTCCTGGGCTCATGGGTCGCCACCGTAGTGGGGTCGAGGAGGATGGAGCCGTGACCACCCCCGTCCCGCGACCACCCGAGCTGCGTGCCGACTGCTCGTCGTGCTTCGGGCTGTGCTGCGTGGTCCTGCCCTTCAGCAAGGAGTCCGGCTTCGGCGTCACCAAGCCGGGCGGTGTCCCCTGCCTCAACCTCGCCGACGACGACCGGTGCCGCATCCACGCCACGCTGCGTCCCGACGGCTGGCCGGGCTGCACGGTCTTCGAGTGCTTCGGCGCGGGCCAGCAGGTCTCGCAGGTCACCTACGCCGGTGTCTCGTGGCGGGACCCGTCCAGTCCCCCGCACGTGTTGTCGGAGATGGGCGCGGTGCTGTCGGTGATGCGCCACCTGCACGAGATGCTCGTGCACCTGACGGCCGCCGAGCGCCGTGCACCGGGCACGGGCAGCGCCCTGGCCGCGCGCGTGACCGCCCTGACCGCCGGTTCCCCCGACGAGCTGCTGGGCCTCGACCTCGACGCGCTGTACGACGAGGTGGGCACCGTTCTCTCCGGGGTCAGCGCGACGGTCCGCGCGAGGTGGCCGGACACCGTCGACCACACCCGGGCCGACCTCGCCGGGCACGACCTGCGGGACCAGGACCTGTGCGGGGCGATGCTGCGCGGTGCCGTGCTGATCGCCGCCGACCTGCGCGGCTGCGTCCTGGCCGACGCCGACCTGTTGGGTGCCGACGCGCGCGACGCGGACGTACGCGACGCCGACCTGTCCGAGGCGCTGTTCCTCACCCAGCCGCAGGTCAACGCGATGCGCGGCGGCCCTTCGACAGCGCTGCCCACGGACATGGCCCGACCAGAGCACTGGGCCTGATCAGGGGCGACCGACCGCGCGACGCAGCTCCGCGTGCAGCTCGCGCGTCTCTGCGGCCGGCGCCACCCCGAGCTCACGGTGGAGAAGTGCCGCACATTCGCGATACGTCTGCAACGCCTCCGCGTTGTTGCCCGCTGCGGCGTGGGCACGCATCTGCAGGCGCCACGAGGACTCTCTCAGCGGCGCCAACCCGGCCGCCTCGACGGACGCCGCGAGCGCCTGCGCGGCGTCACCACGCGCCAGCCAGACCTCGGCCAGCACCTCGAGCGCGCGGATCCGGCCCACACGCAGCTGCTCCCCCACCTGCTCGATCCAGACGGCATCCTCATGGGGCAGCAGCGGGCGGCGGGTGATGGCCGATGCCACCGCAGCCTCGGCCCAGGCCTGGCCGAGGTCCCGACGGCGCAGGGCCGCCTCCGCCTTGTCCACCGCGCGAACGCCGGCCTCCACGTCCACCCACGAGTCGTGCGGCAGTCGGAGCTGGTAGGTGCCGCCCGACCCCGCCAGCACCGCGTCCGCGCCGACGCGTCTCAGCGCTGTGCGGATCCGCGACACCGACGACTTGAGCAAGGGCTCCCACGACGTCGGCGGGGGCGTTGCCCAGACGACTTCGGCCAGCGCGTCCCGTGAGACGGGGTGCCGCCCGTGCAGCACGAGGAACGTGAACAGCAGCCGGCCCTGACGGCCGGGCAGCTCGTCCTCGTCGAGCGTGCCCGCGGGGCCGATGACGGCGAGGCGCCCAGTGAGGTGGATGCGCAGGCTCATCGGCGGTCCGAGCGCATCCGTGCGCCAACCAAACGCCAACCCACGCACCTAGCATCGCAGCATCGGATCGCTGGATCCGTGATCGAGGAGGCAGCTATGTCGAGCAGCGGGATGGTCATCGAGTGCCCGTGCGGCGTGGTGCTGCGCGGCGACGACGAGACCGATGTGATGTCGCAGGCTCAGGACCATGCGAAGCAGACCCATGACATGGACCTTTCGGGGGACCAGGCGCGGGGGATGTTGCGCCCGGCCTGACAGGGCGGGGGTACGGCGGCCACGGGGACCCGGGGGTGGGGGAAGTGATCTCCGAGGCCGCCGGGCTCTCCGGCGTCGTGGACACGTGAGTCCCGCCGCCACACCGGGCGTGCGCATCACCCGCACCGGGCGACAGGTCAGGAACAGGCCCCGCGGTCCACGAGCAGGGTTGAGCTCTGCAGGTCGCTGGCCGTGCCTGCGGACACCTGCACGCGCACGCAGACCGTCGGCGACTCCTCGCCGCTCGGCGTGACCTCATAGGCGGTCTCCGAGGCGGTGGATGCCACACGATCGGCGTGCACCCGGTGACCGAGCACTGCCGACACCTCTGCCATGAGCCGTTGCTGGGACACCTCGCCGGGCGTCCCGGTCAGCGCGTCCGCGGCGAGGTCCGCAGCGTCGTGCAGGTCGTCCTCGCTGACGGTGAGCGTCGACCAGGTCACGACGAGCGAGGTCACCAGCCCGAGCACGGCGAGCCCCCACACACCGCCGAGTCCCACGCGGTGCCAGCTGCGGACGGCAGGCAGCAACGAGGCAGCGAGGGCGATGGAGACGAGGACCGAGGTCGCCGACCAGGCGGCCAGCAGAGAGGGGGTCACGTCGGGGCACCTACCCCCTGCGGCACAGGGCCAAACCGATCGCGGTCCTCGTGTACGCCACGTTTCAGAACACCTCCGGGGGGAAGGACACCGGGCAACACCACTCGGTTCCCAGGAGACTTGCGATGGCTTCGTACGACGACCTCAACGACATGATCGGACCGCTCAAGCGCGCCGCCATCGACGCCTACATGTGCTCCAACAACTGGGGCGGGTTCCTCGGCTACCGGATCGTGGGAGACAAGTACTTCTTCGCACACCCCAACGTGAGCGGCTCCTACGGCACCACCACCGAGGAGGTGGACAGGCCCAACGAGCAGGGTGAGGGCGGCGGTCGGTGGAAGATGCGGATCCCGATGGCGTTCGACCCCGATGCCGAGGACAAGTACGTCGACGACTTCAACAACATCCGCGACAGGATCGACGAGGCGCTGAGGCCCTGGAAGTGGCTGCCCGAACCGGCCGACATCGCCGAGATGGTCGAGTCGGTGCGGCAGGCCAACCGGATCCTGTCCCTCGACGCGGTCAACGCCGGCGGCACCGTCACCGGCGGCGGCGAGATCGGCGGCAACATCAACCTCATCCTGGAGAACTCCGACGCCATGGCCGGCGGGATGATCACGGCCTTCAAGGCCAACTTCCTCGCCCAGCTCGGGAAGGCCGTCGCCGGCCACCACGCGATCACGATCGTCCTCGGCGGGATGCTGGCGGCGGAGTGGAAGATCTGGGAGCAGGCCCGGCAGACCGTCGCAGACCTGGTGGAGCAGTCCACCCAGGCGTTCGACGCCGCGGCGGAGGGTGGCGACATCGACTGGGACGTCGTCCTCAAGGTCGCGGGCTACGCCGTCGCCGGCGCCGCGATCTTCGCCACCGCCGGCACCGGGGCGGCAACCGCACTCGCCGTCGCAGGGCTGGGGATCAAGATCCTGGACGGCGCGGTGCCGGCCAGCGGCTCCGGGACCGAGACCGACGCCCCCGGCGGTGACTTCGACAGCGTGATGGACAGCTTCGAGGGCACCCTCAAGGATCTCGACACCGCGATCGAGGACGAGGAGACCATCCTCGAGGACAACCTGCGCACGAACCTGAGCCAGATCCGCGCCGACAAGTCCTCCTACGACCTCGAGCGCCCGCCGATCATGGACATCGACGACGACAGCGACCTCGGGGCGCCGTCCGAGATCAGGATCGAGCCCGTGCTCGTCAAGGAGATCACCGAGACCTACCTGCCCAACATCAGGGGCGAGCTCATGCGGGCCGCGAACCGTCTCCAGGAGGTCGTCTCGTTGAGCGCGATCCACCGCGACTCCTCCCTCGGCCTCGGCTCCTACGGCCCCCGCGAGCAGTACCACGACCTGCGCGACCTCGGGTACGAGCTCATCAGGAACCTCCAGCTCGAGGTGTCCTACTCAGCCAAGTCCTTGCAGCTGGGCGTCGAGGACATCCTCGTCACCGACTCCGACCAGCAGGACGCCCTGGAGGCCCACGCACAACGGGTCATCGACCTCGAGATCGGCCAGCCCACCGGCCCCTACAACCCCTGGAACTGATGCCGACCTGACAGGCTGGGGCCATGCGCCCCGACGCCTGGCTGGTGGTCATCGACGCCCAGCGGATCTTCGCCTCGCCCGACAGCCCCTGGGGATCGCCGATGTTCCCGGCGATCGTCGATCCCGTACGACGCCTCGCCGACCGCGCCGGCGAGCGGACCGTCCTGACCCGCTGGGTCGCCCCCGATCCGCCGTCCGGGTCGTGGGGTCCCTACCTGGACGCCTGGCCGTTTGCGAAGGTCCCGGCCGACGACCCGCTCTACGACCTGGTCGAGGAGGTGCGCGACCTCAGCGACACGGTCGTCACCGAGACCACCTTCGGCAAGTGGGGAGCCGACCTGGCGGCGGTGACCGGTCCCACCCCCCATCTCGTGCTCACGGGGGTGTCCACCGACTGCTGCGTCATCTCGACCGCACTGGCGGCTGCCGACGCGGGCGCCACCATCACGCTGGTGACCGACGCGTGTGCGGGCTCGACGAACGACAACCAACGCGCTGCGCTCGACGTGATGGCGCTCTACCCGCCGCAGATCACCCTGGCCACCACCGTCGAGGTGCTCGCGTCGTGGGGCGACACGTGAGGCGGGTCATCCACACCGGCCAGGCGCTCGTCGACGTCGTCCTCGAGGTGCCCGACCTGCCGGCCCGCGGCCAGAACGTGATGGCGTCCACCGCCACCGACTATGCCGGTGGTGCCGTCACCGTGCTGGTGGCAGCCGCACGGTTCGGTGCAGAGTGCGTGCACGCTGGCGCCCACGGCACCGGGCCCCACGGCGACGTCGTACGCGCAGCCCTCGACTCGGAGGGGATCGCCGTCTCCGCGCCCCCCGTCGCCGACCGCGACACCGGCATCTGCGTGGTGCTGGTCGAGCCCTCCGCCGAGCGCACGTTCGTCACGACCCTGGGGGCCGAGCGCGACATCACCGTCGAGTCCCTCGCCACGTCATCGCCACGCGCGGGCGACCTGGTGTGCGTGACGGGCTTCTCGCTCGCCCTCGAGCGGACGCGGAACCCACTCCTGGAGTGGCTGGCCGGGCTCCCCGCCGAGGTGGTCGTCGTGCTCGATCCGGGTGCCGCCTTCGCGGCGCTTCCCCCTGACGTCCGGGATACCATGCTGGCCCACACCGACGTGTGGACCAGCAACGCCGAGGAGGCCACCGACCTGCTGGCTGTACTGGGCCTGCCGGTGGACCCCGCCGAGGTCGAGCCTCGCGAGATCGTCGCCCAGACCCGTGCACTGGCCCCCCTCGTGCGCGGCGACGCCGTGACGATCGTCCGCGACGGGCCGGAGGGCTGCGCGGTGCACGTGGCGGGCGAGGCGTCGTACGTCCCCGGCTTCCCGCAGACCCCCGTCGACACCAACGGAGCCGGCGACACCCACACCGGTGCCCTGATGGCGGAGGTCGCCGGCGGCACCGCCTGGGTCGAGGGCTGCCGCCGGGCCAACGCAGCCGCGGCGATCAAGGTGACCCGTCGGGGCCCGTCCACGGCGCCGACGGCAGCCGAGGTGGACGCCTTCCTCGAGTCCGAGCGCGGCCCGACCGATGCGTGAGGAAACCCCCGACCGAGCCGAATGATCAGGCGCTGGTCATCGCGGCCGGCGCCAGACCACGACCGACTGGCCGACACTGGTGTGGAGCACCGGGAGCTTGTTGGGCGTGGCGACCTGGACGGTGGCCATCGCCTTGCGGAGGGCGGCGCGAGTCGCCTCGAGCTCGGCGACGAGCTCCTCGTTGCGGGCACGCAGCGCCGCCAGCTGGTTGTCGAGCTCGAGGATCCGGCGGACGCCCTCGATCCCGATCCCGGAGCCGGTGAGCTCGGCGATCTCGCGCAACCGCTCGAGGTCGCGGTGGCTGTAGCGGCGCCCGCCACCGCCGGTGCGACCGGGCGTGATCAGGCCCATGCGCTCATAGGCGCGCAGGGTCTGCGGGTGCAGGCCGGTCAGCTCGGCGGCGACGCTGATGACGTAGACCGCGGCATCGGGCGACGGGGCTCCGAACTGGCTCATCGCGCCTCCTCGAACAGGCTCGCACGCAGCGGCTTGCCGGACATGGCAGCGCGGTAGGCCTCGACGGCCTCGCGCGCCGTGGCATCGAGCGTGGCCGGCACCTGCACCTCGACGGTCGCGAGGAGGTCGCCGCGGGTGCCGTCCTTGCGCGTGACGCCCTTGCCCCGGACCCGGAAGGTGCGACCGGTGGGCGTGCCCGGGGGGATCTTCAAGGTGACGGGCGACCCACCCAGCGTGGGGATCCGCACCTCCGCACCGAGCGCGGCCTCGTCGAAGGACACCGGCACGTCGAGGGTGAGGTTGTCGCCCTTGCGCCCGAAGATCCGGTGGGGGCCGACCTTGACGGTGACGAACAGGTCGCCGGCAGGGCCGCCGCTCTCGCCCGGGGCTCCCTTGCCCTTGAGGCGGATCTTCTGACCGTCCTTGACGCCGGCGGGGATGCGAGCCTGGATGGTGCGGGCGGAGGTGCCGCGTCCGCTGCCGTGGCAGGTCGGGCACGCCTGGTCGTAGACCAGCTGGCGGCCGCCGCACGAGGGGCAGGTCTCGTTCATCGAGAACGCCCCGCCCATCCCTGCGACGACGTAGCCCGCTCCCTCGCACTCGGGGCAGATGTGGGGCTTGGTGCCGGGCTTGCCGCCGGTGCCCTGGCAGGTGGGGCAGGCGGCGTCGGAGGTCAGCCGCAGCGAGATCGTGACGCCCTCGAGGGCGTCGGTGAACCCGATCGTCGCGGTGCTCTCGATGTCGGCACCCTTGCGGGGGCGCGCCTGGCGGGTGCGTCCGCCACCGAACATGTCACCGAAGAGGTCGCCGAAGCCACCACCACCGCCACCCTGCTGGCGCAGCAGGTCGTCGAGGTTGAAGCCCCCGCCGCCCGAGCCGAAGCCACCCCCGCCGAAGCCGCCACCACCCATGCCGGCGCCGAAGCCGCCGTTGGCCTGGAGGGTGCGGAACTCGTCGTACTTCTTGCGCTTGTCGGCGTCGCCGACCACGTCGTAGGCCTCGGCGACCGCCTTGAACCTGTCGTGCTTGGCGGCGTCGTCGGGGTGGGAGTCGGGGTGGTTGTCGCGCGCGAGCTTGCGGTAGGCCTTCTTGATGTCGGCAGCGCTGGCGTCCTTGGCGACGCCGAGCACCTTGTAGAAGTCCTTGGTCGCCCAGTCGTTCCTGAAGCCACTGTCGTTGTCAGCCATCCTCACCCTCCCTTCGCGAAACTCATCCTTGCCGGAGTCGGGACGTCATACGTCCGGGACACACGGTCCTGGCGGACGTATGACGTCCCCGGGTCACTCGCCCTCGACCGGGTCGACGACCAGCACCTGTGCGGCGCGGACCACCCGCTCACCGATGGCGTAGCCGGACTTGGCGACCACCTTGATCGTGGTCACCTCGACCTCGGGGTCCTGGCCCAGGTGGCTCAGGGCGTCGTGGCGCGTGGGGTCGAACGGCTCGCCCGGCTCGGCGAACTTCACCAGCCCGGCCGTCGCGACCGCCCGCTCCAGCTGGTCGGCGACCGACTTGAAGCCGCCCTCCACCTCGCCGGCCTCACGAGCCCGGTCGATGGTGTCGAGCACCTCGATGACCGGGGTGAGCGCCTGGTAGGCGGCGTTCTCGCGGATCAGGTCGCGGTCGCGGTCGACGCGCTTGCGGTAGTTGGCGTACTCGGCCGAGAGCCGCTGGAGGTCGTCGGTGAGCGCGGCGAGGGAGTCCTTCATCGCACCCAGGTCCTCGAGCTCGGTGTCGACGTCGGGGTCACCCGTCCCGCCGGTCTCGTCCGAGGCCCCCTCGACCGCGTCCTGCAGGGCGGCCGAGTCGTCGGCACCCGAGGCGGGGGCCTCCCCGGAGGGAGGAGCCTGGGTCGGCTCCTCCCCCGCGACGGCTCCGGCCGGGTCGACCGGGCGGTTCTCCTCGGTCACTTGGACTCACCCTCGGTGTCACCCGAGTCGGCGGGCTCGTCCACGATCTCGGCGTCGACGACGTCGTCGTCGGCCTCGCCGGTCGCGCCCGTGGTGCCACCGGCCGCTGCCTGGTCGGCCTCGGCGGCGGCGTACATCGCAGCGCCCATCTTCTGGCTGGACTCACCGAGCTTGGTGATCGCGCCGGTGATCTCCTCGGCGGAGGCGTCCTCGCGGGCGAGGGTCTCCTTGAGGGCCTCGACGTCGGCCTTGACCTCGGTCTTGACGTCCTCGGGGAGCTTCTCGTCGTTGTCGGTCAGGAACTTCTCGGTCGTGTAGACGAGCTGGTCGCCCTGGTTGCGCGCCTCGACGGCCTCGCGACGCTTGGCGTCCTCCTCGGCGTACTGCTCGGCCTCCTTGACCATCCGGTCGATCTCGTCCTTCGACAGCGCGCTGCCGCCGGAGATCGTCATCGACTGCTCGCGACCGGACGCCTGGTCCTTGGCGGAGACGTGGACGATGCCGTTGGCGTCGATGTCGAAGGTGACCTCGATCTTGGGCAGGCCGCGCGGGGCCGGCGGGAGGCCGGTCAGCTCGAAGTTGCCGAGCGGCTGGTTCTCCGACCACATCGGACGCTCGCCCTGGGCGACCTTGATCTCGACCGAGGGCTGGTTGTCGTCAGCGGTGGTGAAGATCTCCGAGCGCTTGGTCGGGATCGTGGTGTTGCGCTCGATCAGCGTGGTCATCACGCCGCCCTTGGTCTCGATGCCCAGCGACAGCGGGGTGACGTCGAGGAGCAGCACGTCCTTGACCTCGCCCTTGAGGACGCCGGCCTGCAGGGCCGCACCGAGAGCCACGACCTCGTCGGGGTTGACGCCCTTGTTGGGCTCCTTGCCGCCGAGCAGGTCCTTGACGACGTCGGCCACCGCGGGCATGCGGGTCGAGCCGCCGACCAGGACCACGTGGTCGATGTCCTTGACCGCCACGCCGCCGTCCTTGAGGACGTTCTGGAAGGGGGTCTTGGTGCGGTCGAGGAGGTCGGAGGTCATCTTCTGGAACTCGCTGCGGGTGAGCTTCTCCTCGAAGTGCAGCGGGCCGCCCTCGCCGTGGGTGATGTAGGGCAGGTGGATCGTGGTCTCGCTCGAGGACGAGAGCTCGATCTTGGCCTTCTCGGCCGCCTCCTGGAGGCGCTGCTTGGCGATCTTGTCGGCCGCGAGGTCGACGCCGTGGTTGTCCTTGAACTTCTTGACCATCCACTCCACGACGCGGTTGTCCCAGTCGTCACCACCGAGGTGGTTGTCGCCGGAGGTCGCCTTGACCTCGACGACGCCCTCGCCGATCTCGAGCAGGGAGACGTCGAACGTGCCGCCACCGAGGTCGAAGACGAGGATCGTCTGGTCGTCGCCCTTGTCGAGGCCGTAGGCCAGCGCCGCCGCGGTGGGCTCGTTGACGATGCGGCTGACGTTGAGGCCGGCGATCTCACCGGCCTCCTTGGTGGCCTGGCGCTGGGCGTCGGAGAAGTAGGCAGGCACCGTGATGACCGCGTCGGTCACCGGCTCGCCGAGGTAGGCCTCGGCGTCCCGCTTGAGCTTCTGCAGCACGAAGGCGCTGATCTGCTGGGGCGTGAAGGACTTGTCGTCGATCTCGACCTTCCAGTCCTCGCCCATGTGGCGCTTGACGGACCGGATGGTGCGGTCGACGTTGGTGACGGCCTGGCGCTTGGCGACCTCACCCACGAGGACCTCGCCGGACTTGGTGAACGCCACGACCGAGGGGGTGGTGCGAGCACCCTCGGCGTTGGCGATGACGGTGGGTTCGCCACCTTCGAGGACGGCGACGACGGAGTTCGTCGTACCGAGGTCGATTCCGACCGCACGAGCCATGGGGAGTACCTCCTGTGCTGGCCCCGGCGCCACACCACCGTGTTCGGCGGCAGCCCCTCCGGGGAATGTCCGTGGATGCCAATCCTGCCCGGTTGCGGACCGATTGGCAAAACACTTGAGTCAGGTTGACTCAACTGTGTTCACATGGCACAACGCATGGGGGGCCGGATCATTCCCGCTCGCCGGAGATTTCTCAGCGCGTCCAGACGTACGGCGTCGTGGTCGTCACCGCGACCAGCCCGGAGCGCTCCAGGATCGGGCGCGACATTCGCGGTGCAGTCGGAATGGATGTGGGTCACTCCACGCGTGATGGCCGAGCGGGCGCGGGCAGCCACCAGTGCGCGGTAGACACCCTGACCACGCCAGTCGGGGTGGGTGCCGCCGCCCCAGATCCCCGCGAAGCCGGTGCCCGGCACCGGGGTCAACCGGCCGGCGCACACGACCTCGGAGCCCGACTCGACGAGCCAGAACTCCGAGGTGCCCGCCTCGAGCTCCGTGAGAGCCGACATGACCGACTGCCCGGGCGTACCGAAGATCCGGTCCTGGAACGCGATCAGCCGCTCGAGGTCGTCGCGTGCGTCGGCGCCGGCCGCGATCCTGCGCAGCGAGAGGCCGGGCGGGAGGGGCACGTCGACGGCGAGCGACGTCGCCTCGCCGATCATGACGGTCTCGACCTCCTCCGCGACGAAGCCGCCCGCCACCAGTCGCTCGCCGAGGTCCTCGGGGAGGTCGTGACCGCGCGTCTTCCACTCTGCTCGGGCGACGTCGGTGTGGTCGCGGTAGTGGGTGACGGTCTCGGCGATGAGCCGGTCGAGGTCGTCGCCGGCCACGCCGCCGAGGCTGCGGTAGGTCACGAAGCCGCCGTGGTCGAACTCGGCCCACCACACCGGCCCGTGCTGCTGCACGTCAGTGGCGCTGCGCAGCTCCGCGCCCTCGCGCAGCTGGTCGTCGTACGCCGCCAGCAGGTCCTCGCGGGTCACCGCGCACCCTCGCTGCCGGATTCGCGCGCGGTGCGGGCCACCTTGCGGTCCGTGGTGAAGATCCAGACGGTCAGGGCGAGCCCGGCGAAGACCGCGAAGACGAAGAACAGCAACGCCACCGTGGGGAGGCCCAGGAGGGTGTTGTCGCTCGGCACCCTGGTCAGCAGCGCAGCCCCCAGGATCGTGGCCGCGATCACCATGCCCAGGGTGATCCGGTTTCCGACCCGCTGGAGCACGGTGTAGAAGCGCTCCTCGTCGAGGGCGTGGACCTTCAGGTGGAACTCGCCCTCGGCCAGGGTGTCCATGATGCGATTGGCCCGCTTGGGCAGCATCGCCGTGAACTCCTTGGCCTCCAGCGCGGCGGCGAGCAGGCCCTCGGCGCTGACCTTCAGGCCACCGGCCATCATCTCACCGAGGTTGTCGCGCAGCGCGGCCGCGGGCTCGAAGTCGGGATCCAGGCGCAAGGTGGCCTCGTCGAGGTTGAGGAGCGCCTTGCCGATCATGGACATCTCTGCGGGCGGGCGCAGCCCGTGCAGCCCCGAGAGCCGGCTGAGCTCGACGAGCACGGACCCCGCCTGGAGGTCGCTGCCGGCGTTGATCGCCTCGGAGACCAGGTGGCTCACGTCGTCGCGGAACGCGGCGGAGTCGTAGTCGGAGAGCGGGTGGCCCATCGCCGCGAGGACGCGGGCGGCCTCCTCTCCGTCGCCGTCGCTGATCGCGAGCAGCAGCTTGAGCACCTGGTCCTGCAACCCCGGCGGCACCGAGGCCACCATGCCGAAGTCGATGAGGGCCAGGCGCCCGTCGTCGGTCAGCAGGAGGTTGCCGGGGTGGGGATCGGCGTGGATGACCCCGGCGTCGAGCATCATCGTGAGGTAGAACCCGAAGAGCTGGTCCACGATCGGTCGGCTGTCGAGGTCGACCAGTCCGAGCGGTCCGATGTCGGTGATCTTGCGACCGTCGACCCGGTCCATGGTGAGCACGCGGCCGCTCGTGTGCGAGGGGACCGGCGCCGGGACGACGAGCAGGTCGTAGCCCTCGGTGAGATCGATGAAACGCTTGAGGTTGCGGGCCTCGCGGCGGTAGTCGAGCTCGCCGGCCAGGGAGCGGCCGAACTGGGACACGAGCTTCTCGAGGCCGTAGCGGCCGGCGGCGGTGCGCTTGTCGGCCGTGGCCGCGAGCCTGGTGAGCATCTCGATGTCGGCCTTGGCCGTGTCACGCACGCCCGGGCGCTGGACCTTGACGACCACCCGTCGCCCGCCCGGCAGCGTCGCCGCGTGGACCTGACCGAGGGAGGCGGCCGCGAGCGGTGTCTCGTCGAAGTCGTCGAAGAGGTGGCGCAGCTGGCCACCGAGCTCCTGCTCGACGATCTCTCGCACCTGCTCGAACGGGAACGGCTCCACCTCGTCCTGCAGACGGGCGAGGGCGGTGGTGTAGGCCGCGGGCAGCAGGTCGTAGCGGGTCGAGAGCAGCTGGCCCAGCTTGACGAACGTCGGTCCCATCGCCTCGAGGTCTGCCGTCAGTCGCTCCGCCTGGCCCTCGTCGCCGAGCGGTCCGTCCTCGTCGCCGAAGGTGAAGTCTCCGAGCCCGGAGTCGGCCAGGATGTCGGAGCGACCCAGGCGCCACGCCACGCGCGCCAGGTCGCGGTAGCGGCCCGCGGTCGACTGGCTCGAGCCACCGCTCATGCTCGGATGCCCCGGTCGTCGACGAGCTCGAGCCGCAGGAGGGCGCCGCGGTCACCGAAGCGTCGTACGTCGTGCAGGTGCAGGCCGTGCGCCGAGGCCTCGGCGGCGACGGCGTCCTCCTGGGCGGGACCGACCTGGAGGATCAGCACCCCGCCGTCCTCGAGGTGTGCCGCAGCCACGGCCAGGCAGGTGCGGGTGAGGGCGAGGCCGTCGGGGCCGCCGTCGATCGCGTGGACGGGGTCCTCGGGGAAGCGGGGTACGACGTCGCTGGGCACCCAGGGCGGGTCGGCGACCACCATCGCGAAGCGCTCGTCGTCGCCGACGACCTCGTCGATGCGGCCCTGGCGCACCTCGACCCGGTCGGCCAGCCCGGCACGCTCGGCGTTGCGCCGGGCATGGCCGCACGCGACAGGGTTGTCGTCGACAGCAACCAGCGTGCGGTTGGCGTGGAGGACGGCGTGGAGCCCGATGTGACCGGCTCCGGTGCACAGCTCGAGCACCGGCCCGTCGGGGGCGGTGGGCAGCAGCTCGCTGGCCCAGTCGGACTGCGCGAGGGTCCACTCCCGCGGGGCGATGACGCCGTCCTCGTAGGAGATGTCGAGCTCACCGAACCGGACGCACCTCTCGGTCACGGCAGTGGTGGTCGGGGACGAGGTGGTGGGCAGCACAGGACTCCTTGCAGCGGGTTGGCGCACGAGCTGCCACGACCGTATCGCGTCCACGCTCACGCTCCCCCACGTCACTTCTTGGGGAACTCAGCGCGAAAACACCTGCGCGGCAGGTCGGGCACGACGACAATGGGACCGTGATCCACCGGGGGGGCACGAGGCGTCTCGTTGCCAGCAGCGTCGTCGTACTGCTCTGCGCTGCCCTAATGGCGCTCTACATCGCGGACCGGGCCGGCGCCGACGTGACGCCGTGCCAGGCGGCGCGCGCGGCGTCGGCTGCACGCAGCGACACCATCACAGGTTCGGGCGCGCGCACGGTCGTGATCGGTGACTCGTGGTCGGTGGGCCTCGGCCTCGACGAGCCGGCGGGCTCCTGGCCCGCACAGCTGCCGGGCGAGGTGCACGTCGAGGGCTTCTCCGGCTCAGGCTTCAGCGAGACCGCGTCGCGGTGCGGTGACGTGTCCTTCGCGGCCCGCACCCCACGCGCCACGCTCGGGGGCGCTGACCTCGTCGTGGTCGAGGGAGGGCTCAACGACTTCGACCAGCCGCCCGCCTCGACCACGCGCGGCTTCGAGCGGCTGCTCGACGCGCTCGCCGACCACCGGGTCGTCGTCGTGGGGCCGGCCGACGCCCCCTCGCGCAGCGCGGGGGCCCGACGGGTCGACGCCCTGCTCGAGCGCCTGGCCCGAGAGCACCACGTGCCCTACGTCAGCACCCTCGACCTTGACCTGGACTATCTCGACGACGACCTGCACCTGACGGGCGAGGGCCACGAGGACTTCGGCAGAGTCGTGGCCGAGCGCGTCGGCGAGGCGGCAGCGGGCCTGACCAGGTAGACCGACGACCGAGGCACGAACCGGCTCACACGCCGAGCTCGGTGGCCCAGCGCGTGAGCAGACGGGTGAGTCGCGCGCGCTCGAGCTCGGTGAACCCTGCGAGGAGCCGCTCCTCGTTGGCGACATGCTTCTCGACCAGCCGGTCGACGAGCTCGCGGCCTGCGTCTGTCAGGGCGACCCGGCTGACCCGCCGGTCTCGCTCGTCGGTCGAGCGGGTGACCAACCCCAGCGACGCGAGCCGGTCGACCCGCTTGGTCACCGTTCCCGAGGTGACCATGGTGGTGGCGCCGAGCTCGCCCGGGCTCAGCTCGAACGGGGCCCCTGAACGCCGCAGCGCCGCCAGCACGTCGAAGTCGCCATCTCCGAGACCCTCCTCCGCGAACACCGGGCGCAGCTCCTGGTGCAGGGCAGTAGCGACTCGGTGGAGCCGCCCGATGATCCCCATCGCGGACGTGTCGAGGTCGGGGCGCTCGCGGGCCCACTGGGAGAGGATGCCGGCGACGTGGTCAGACATGGCTCGGAATATATCTTCTTTGGAAGATATTATCTCTTCCATGGAAACCATTCTTCGCCACCGGCTCGGCATCTTCCTCCTCACAGCGGTGGCGCCTGCGGCCTGGGGGACCACCTACATCGTCACCTCAGAGCTCCTGCCGCCCGACCGTCCGCTCTTTGCCGCCCTCGTCAGGGCCCTGCCGGTCGGCCTGCTGATGCTGGCGTGGCGGCGCCAGCTCCCGCCTCCGGGGTGGCGGCTCAAGGCGGTCGTCCTCGGCCTCTGCAACATCGGCCTCTTCTTCCCGCTGATCTTCGTCTCGGCCTACGGCCTGCCCGGCGGCCTGGCAGCCACGATCCAGGCGACCTCGCCGCTCGCGGTCATGGTGCTGGCCCGACTGATGATCTCCGAGCCCGCCACCTCGCGCCGGGTCGCGGGTGGGCTGCTCGGTGTCACAGGGGTGGCACTCCTGGTCCTCGGCACACCGGACGGCGTCACAGGCATGGGCCTGGCCGGGGCGTTCGCGTCCGTGCTGGTCAGCGGCGTGGGCTTCGTGCTGGTCAAGAAGTGGCAGCCTCCCGTGGACATGCTGACGCTCGTGTCGTGGCAGCTCGTGGTCGGAGGCCTCTTCCTGCTGCCACTGTCCCTCGTCGTCGAGGGAGCGCCTCCGCGCATCGACCTCCAGGCTGCGGTCGGCTTCACCTGGCTCGCGGTCGTGGGCACCGGGCTGGCCTACGTGTGCTGGTTCACCGGGCTGCGCGCCATGCCTGCCGGTGGCGCCGCCCTGGTCGGCCTGGTGAACCCCGTCGTCGGCACCGTCCTCGGCGTCGTGCTCGCGCACGAGGTGTTCGGCCCGGGTCAGGCCATCGGGGTCGTGCTGGTGCTCGCCGGGGTCCTCCTCGGCCAGCTCCGCGGCCGCTCGGTGGCCGCGCGAGACGCCGCCGCGCCCGTCGTCGTACGACGTCCACGCTGGACTAGCGTGTCACGGTGACGTCCCCGGCCGGTGCCGACTTCAGGCTCCGCGACATTTGGCTGGCGGCCTACGGGCCCTCGGTCGTCAGCTCGGTGGGACACGGCGCCGTCATGCCGGTCCTGGCGCTGCGGGCGCGCGACCTCGGGGCCGACGTAGGGACCGCCGCAGTCGTCGTCGCGATGCTCGGCATCGGCATGCTGGTCACCAGCCTGCCCGCCGGGGCCCTGGTGGCCCGGATCGGCGAACGACGAGCGCTGGTCGGAGCCGGGCTGCTCGACGCCGTCGCGATGACGCTCGCCGCGACATCGTCCTCGGTCGTCGCCCTCGCCGGGGCCGTGCTCCTCAGCGGCATGGCATGGACCGTGTTCCTCATCGCTCGCCAGGGCTTCCTCATCGATGCCGTGCCGGTGCGGTGGCGGGCGCGGGCGATGTCGCTGCTCGGAGGCTCCTTCCGCATCGGGGTGCTCGTAGGGCCCCTGCTGGGCGCGGCCCTGATCACGCAGTGGGGCATCCCCGGCGTCTTCTGGCTTGCTGCCGCACTCGCACTCGCCTCGGCCGCCTTGGGTGGGATCGTGCCCGACCTCGGCGGTGAGGTCCGGGCGCGCGCCCGGGCCGAGGGGCACCTCTCGGTGCTGTCGGTGGTCCGCACCCATCGCCGCACCCTCGCCACGCTCGGCGTGGCCGTGGTGATCCTGGGCGCGAGCAGGTCGCTGCGGGCCAGCCTCCTCCCCCTCTGGGCCGACCACGTGGGCCTCTCCGCCTCGGTGACCTCGCTGATCTTCGCCTTCGCGGCCGCGCTGGACGTCGCCTTCATGTGGCCGGGCGGCTGGCTGATGGACGTCCGCGGACGGATGGTCGTCGCCGTGCCGGTCGTCGCGTCGATGGGGCTGGGCTGTCTCCTGCTGCCGCTCACCTCCACCGCCGCGGGTGTCACGGCCGTCATGGCGCTGATCGCCGTCGGCAACGGCCTGGGCTCCGGGATCGTGATGACCCTCGGCGCGGACACCGCTCCCGTCGCCGGGCGCGCGCAGTACCTCGGGGCGTGGCGGCTGTGCGGTGACGTGGGGAACTCCGGCGGTCCGCTCCTGGTCAGCGCCGTCGCGGCCGTGGCACCGCTCGCGACCGCGTGCGTGGTGGTCGGCGGGCTCGTGCTCGCCGGGACCGGGTGGGTCGGCGTGTGGACCCGCCGCCTCGACCTCGCCGGACGGTGACCCGGCGTGCCTATCCGACGGTGACCGACACCTCGTTGGAGACCTTCTGGGTGTCGGTGTCGATGACCCGGAACTTGTTGGGGCCCGGGCGGCTGGTCTGGACGTAGGTCGCGAACGTCGACCCGCTGACCGACATCGTCACCGGGAAGTCGGACCACTCGCCGTCCTCGAACCGCTGGACCTGGAGGATCGCACCCTCGCCGGTCGGGTAGGTCCCCGTCAGGTCGATCTGCTGCATGGGCGCCACGGAGACCTGGCTGGCCGACAGGCTGATCTCGGCCGCCGGCGCCTCGGTCTCGGTCTCGGTCGGGCTCTCGCTCGAGGGGCTCGCCGCTGTGGTCGTCGGGGTGTCGGAGGGCTTGGGGAGGTAGAGGCCGCCGTTGCTGGAGCCGCTCGAGGAGGACGAGCCGTCGGAGCCGCCCACACCCAGCGCCTTCACGCCAACGAGCATGGCGAGGCCACCGAGCACGCCGACGACGACCGCGACGGCGGCCAGGGCGACGAGTCCGGCGAGGACCGGCTGCTTCTCGGTGTCGATCACAGGACAGGGCTCCAGGACATGTGGAAGGCGGGCGTCGACCATTCTCCGGGATCAGCACGACGATCACCAAGCGCGGACGGTTCTCCACAGGTCGACGACGGCGCGGTTTCACGGTCCTCGGTCCGGGGCAGATACCAAGTCATGAGACCTCTGGCCCTAGAGCCCCGACTGCTCCGCGGCATCCTGCGCGACCTCGAGTCCGCCAGCGACGAGGTGGCGGCGGCGGCCGCCCGGGTCGTCGCCCCGCAGCACCCCCACCCCTGGCGCGGCCTCGTCGAGCGCGGGGTCACGGCGCTCCTCGACGAAGCAGCCGAGCTGGCCGAGGGCTGCCGTCGGCTGGCGGATCGGCTCGAGGACTCGGTGGTCGACTTCGAGCAGGTCGACGACCACGTCGCGGGCGCGGCGAGCGTGCGCCGGTGACGGCGGCCGTGTGGGGTGACCCCCTCTCCTGCCGCTACTCCTGGATCGCTCCCGCCGACCTCGCCAGCTACGCCGACGTCGTCCGCCACGTCGCCCGCAAGGTCAGGGGGACGGTCACCGGCCTCGAGAGCGTCACCGCAGTCCCCGAGCCCGTCTTCGCAGGAGCCACCGCCGACGCCGTGCGGTCCCACGCCCGTCGGCGATCACACGACGCCACCTCGCTCCACGTCTCGCTCAGGTCGGTGGCCGACGCCATCCACGAGCACGCCGCCATGCTGGGCCGCTACCGCGATGCCCTCGAGGGTCTCCGCGACCTGGCGACCAGCCGCGGCCTCGAGGTCCGCGACCACCGGATCTGGCCCCCGCCGCCGGCTCCTCCCTCCGGCCACACCCCCCAGCAGTACGACACCTGGGTCACCGCGTGGAGGTCCTACCGCACCTGCTTCGACCTCAAGGCCGAGATCGAGGCGGAGCGTCGCGAGCAGTCGCTCGAGCTGACGCGCGCAGTCACCGCCCACACCGGCGCCCTGCCCGAGCCCCGGGTCGACGACCGGCGCGCGGGCGGGCACGGCGTCGTCGGCTTCGGCCAGGACGACGGTGACCACGCGCGTCGCCGGGGCGCCGAGCAGGCACGCCAGACCCTGGAGGTCCACGACGCGCTCGAGTCGGCCCTCGACCAGGTCTCGCGCCTGCGACAGGACCACCGGACGGCCCTCGACGAGCTGCACCGGCTGGGCCGGGCGGGCGCCAGCGACGACGAGCTGACCGCCCAGGCGCGGGAGGTCAGGATCGCCGCCGAGGCGCTCCGCACGGAGCGGGCTCGGGCGGCGGGGCTTCAGTCCGAGCTGGCGGAGCGGATCTCGTAGCGCGTGGTCGCCTTCTCCTGGGGCGACCCGCACGACTGACGACGCAGCGGACCGGGATGGGCCACCACCTCGACGTCAGGGCTGCCGCCCGCGAGGACGTGCAGCTCCTTGACCTGGGCCGTCCCGGGGAGTCCCGCACGACCTCGACAGTGCTCGACCGGGACCTCGCCTCGCTCGAGCGCGTCGCAGACCTCACCGACGTTGTTCGCGTCCAGCCTCCCGAGCGTGAAGCCACTGGGCAGTGCCAGCAGGGTGCCGGAGAACCTGTGCCCTCCCAGATGGGTGGTCTCCCAGGTGCCCTCTGGCCACCGACGGCTGAGCACCTCGGCGATCGGCCGTCCGATCTCGGCACAGCACCGGTCCCGCCGGCCGTTGGTGCAGACCAGCCACAGGGGGTCGTCGTAGGGTCTCAGGGTCGTGAGATCGAGGTCGACGAGGTCGAGCGGGTCCGGCAGGACGGTGGTGGTCACCGCGAACCCGACCCCCTCGCGGCGCGACCGGAACACCCTGGTTCCCGGACCGCTGCTCCCCCCGGGGCGACGCAGCAGGAGCACCTTGACGCCGTCGAGCGCCGCCAGGTGCTCACGCACCGGTGCGGCGAGCCGGTTCTCGCGCACGGCGTCATGGCCCCACGGGCCGGGTGCCTCGACGAGCAGCAGGTCGGTATCGGTGAGTGCCGTGCCGGCGAGGGGCTCGTCGTCCTCCGCACTCGCGGCAGAGCACCGGAAGTCGGGCATGCGGCCAGTCTTCCCGACCCGCGCCGCCGACGTCCTCGCGGGTCGGGACCGGACGAGGTGACCGAGGTGTGGCCGGCTACCCCGCCTCGGGATTCTGCACGAGGCGCAGCAGGTTGCCGTCGAGGTCCACCAGGGCTCCGATCCGCATCCCCGAGTCCTCGACGCGAGGCGCGTGCAGCCGGGGCCAGCCGAGGTGGGTCTCCGCGAGTCCGGTGGCCGCGCAGGCGGCGTACAAGGCATCCACGTCGTCCACCCGCAGGCAGCAGCTCGACGCCGTCGAGGCGGGATCCATGCCGGGGTCGGGGAAGAACTCGAGCATCACGGTGCCTCGCTGCATGATCAGCCAGCCGGGGTCCCCGAAGACCTTCTCGAACCCCAGGGCGGAGTAGAACTCCACCGTCGCGTCGAGGTCGCGCGCGGGGAGGTTCGGGGTGGCGTGGTCGACCATCCGGCCACGCTAGCGGCGCGGACACCCATCCGTCCCCGCCGCTTCCCGAGATGGTCCGCTGCCGCCTCCCGACATGGTCCCGGGGATGGGGGGCGGGGCGGTGGTGCTGGTCAGAGGAGCCCGCGCCTGCGCGCGATCGCCGCCGCCTCGGTGCGGGACGCCGCACCCAGCTTGCCGAGGATGTTGGAGACGTGGACCGAGACGGTCTTGGTGGCGATGAACAGCTGCTTGCCGATCTCGCCGTTGCTGCGCCCCTCGGCGACGAGCGCCAGGATCTCGGACTCGCGGCGGGTCAGGGAGACCGCGTCCACGGAAGGACCGGCGACCGGGGCGGACCCCTGCGTGGTGAGCCTGGCCAGCAGGGGCTCGGCTCCCATCGCGCGCGCCGACTCCCGGGCCAGGTCGGCAACACGGCGCGCTCCCACGGTGTCGCCGGTCGTGCGGAGGACGCCCGCGAGCCGCACCCGTACGGCGGTGAGCTCGGGCACGTCGCCGTAGGAGTCGAAGGCAGCTTCAGTCGCCCGCCACGCCGAGACGAGCTCCTCGTGCGTCGGCGGCTCGACCTGGGCCGCCCAGCGCCACCGGAGGTGCTCGGCGGTCCTGCGCTGCACCCAGGCGTGGTACTCGGGCCCGAGCAGCTCGTCGTACTGGGCGTAGAAGTCGATGACGTGGTCGCCGTCGGCGAGGAGGCGCTCGACCGCGTCGCGGGCTGACTCCCGCTGCTCGGCCGACTGCCCCGACGCGGCGTCGGCGTGGACGCCGACGACGAGCGTGGACAGCCGCAGCCTGGCCTGGAACCACTCACGCCACAGGGGCCTGAGGGTGGCGACGACCTGGTCGTAGACCGCCTCGGCCGCCGCGACGTCGCCTCTCTGCTCGGCCTCGAGCAGCTCGGCGGTGCCGGCTGCGAGCGCGATCATCCCGTCGCGCGACCAGTGGGGCCGCAGCTGCTCGAAGGAGTCGCCGTGCCGGCGGCCACGCAGCACGCAGATTCGGACCTGGAGGGCGAAGTAGAGCCACTCGTAGACCAGGGGCGGGTCCTGGCCGGTCACGTCGAGGAGCTGGTTGGCCTCCTCGAGACGACCCTGGAAGATCAGCACGACGGCCCGCAGCGCACGAGCCTCGGCGACGTACGGCGACCAGCGCAGGCCGGTCTCCTCGCCTCGGGCGATCACCCTCTCGAAGGCGGCGAGCGCGTCGGCGTACTCGCCACGGTCCTGGTGGAGCCGGGCGAGGAAGTAGAGCGCCCTCAGCTCGGGCTCGACGAGTCCCTCGGCGCGGGCCGCCTCCACGGCCGACCACCATGCCGCGTGAAGCTGGGCGGCCTGCGCCTGGTCGTCGGGGTGGGGAGCGCCCAAGTTGGCGAGCGTGGTCGTGATGTCCACGATCACGCCGGTCAGCCCGTGGCGCTCGGCCAGGGCCAGGGCCTCCATCGCCGTCTCACGGGCCTCGTCGGCGTTGAACCGGCCCATCGCCTGGGCGCGCGTGGCCAGCGCGCGGGCCAGCAGGGGTGGGGGTCCGTCGGCCAGCAGCTCCACCGCCTCGGCGGCGATCTTCTCCGGCGACTCGGTGGAGTCGATGAGCAGCAGGGCGGCCGCGATCGCGGTCAGCAGCTGGCCGCGCTCCTCGGCGGACGCGTCCGCGGGCAGGCCGTCGAGATGGCCACGGAGCACCTTGACCGCCTTGGACACCCGACCGGCCGCAACGAAGGCCTCGGCGCAGCGGCGCACGAGGGCGGACTCGTCGACGTCGTCGGGTCGCTCCTCGAGGGTGCCGAGGATCTCCAGCGCGTCCAGGAAGTGGGTGGCGGCCTCGTTGGGACCACCGACCGACATCGCCTCGTTGCCGGCGGAGACCAGGGCCCGCAGGGCGACGCGGTGGTTGCCGGCGCGGCGGGCGTGCTGGGCGAGCTCGGCGTTGGTGCCGACGGCGCGCTCGCAGCACATCGCGTCGACGAAGGCAGCGTGCAGTCGCGCGCGCTCGCCGGGCAGGAGGTCGTCGTAGACCGCCTCGCCGAGCAGGGCATGACGGAAGGCGTAGGCCGACTCGCGGACGGCCACGAGCACGTTGGACTCGACCGCGGACCGGACGCCGCGCTCCAGCGTCGCCTCGTCGAGGGTGGAGACAGCGGCCAGGAGATCGTGGGACACCTGTCGACCGGCGGCGCTCGCGAGGCGGACCACCTGACGCGCGTCGTCGTCGAGCCGGTCGAGCCGCACGAGGAGCACGTCGGCGAGCTCGATCGGGAGCCCGCCCGTGCTGCTCGCGCCCACGAGCTCCTCGACGAAGAAGGGGTTGCCCTCCGCACGCGACTCGATCGCGACCAGCTCAGCCTCGGACATGGTGCCGGGACGCAGCATCTTGACCAGCCGGCGCACGTCGGAGTTCGAGAGGGGGTCGAGCGCGACGCGCTCCACGTCACGCAGCCGGCTCCACTCCGCCACCTGGGGCCGCAGGGGGTGGCGGCGGTGGAGGTCGTCGGCGCGGTAGGAGACCACGAGCGCGACAGGGTGCTCGAAGCCGCGGGAGAAGAGGAAGCTGAGCATGTCGCGGGTCGCCTGGTCGGCCCAGTGCGCGTCCTCCACCACGAGGAGCAGCGGCGCCTCGGCGGCGAGGGTCTCGAGGAGGTCGTGGACGCCGGCGAAGACGTTGCCCGGGTCAAGGGCGAGGTCGGAGGCCTGCTCGTCCGTGCGCCGGACCCGGCGACCGGGCAGGAGACGGGCGAGGGTGGCGTGCCGCTCGGTCACCTGGGTGACGGCGGCTGGCTGGTCCACGGAGAGCCGGCCGAGGATCTCGGAGAAGGGAAGGTAGGGGAGGGCGCTGTCCGCGACGTCGAGGCAGTGGCCGGCGACCACCCGCCACCCCTGGGCCACGGCGACGTCGCGCAGCTCGGTGAGCAGGCGGGTCTTGCCGACGCCGGCGTCCCCGGCGAGCAGCACGGAGCGGGTGCCGCGGGCGGGCGCGCGGATGCCGAGCTGGGAGACCAGTGTCTCCAGCTCGGCATCGCGTCCGATGAGGTCGGGACTGCGCAACGACGGCACGGACGACATTGTGTCGCCTTCGAGCGACGTCGCGCCTCCGACTTCGGTGCTCGTCATCCCTCGGTGGCGTCGTGGCGACGGGTCCAGCGGCGGGCGTTCCTCACGTCCTCGCGGATCCGCTCCTGGCGGTAGGCGACCTCGGCCCGGATGAAGCTGTCGGTGTTGAACATGTCCTTCTCCTCTGTTCCCCGGCCCTCGTGGGCCGATGAGAAGAGACTCCGTCGCTGAGGTAGGCCCAGACATCGGGTGGCTGCCCTATCTGCGCGTGCGCCCTACCTCAGATCGCGGCGGTCCCGCCGCGGCAGCTACCTCAGAGAGTCGGGCGCCCGCCCTGCCAGACGCCGGCTACCAGCGGGACTCCGGGGCGATAGGCGAGGTGGAGGTACGACGGCGCGTCCAGGAGGACGAGGTCGGCGGCCTTTCCCGGGGCGAGGACCCCGACGTCGTCGCGGTCCAGCGCGGCCGCCCCGGCAGCGGTGGCGGCGTGGAGGGCCTCGGCAGGGCTCATCCCCATCTCGCGCACGGCGAGGGCGATGCAGAAGGGCAGCGAGGAGGTGAAGCACGAGCCGGGGTTGCAGTCGCTGGCCAGCGCCACCTGCACGCCGGCCGCGAGGAGACGACGGGCGTCGGGATAGGGCTGCCGGGTCGAGAACTCCACCCCGGGCAGCAGGGTGGCGATGGTGCCGCTGTCGGCGAGGGCGGCGACGTCGTCGTCGGAGAGGAACGTGCAGTGGTCGACGGCCCGGAGGCCGAGCTCTGCCGCGAGCCGGACACCGCCGCCGTAGGTCAGCTGGTTGGCGTGGAGGCGCCCCCGCAGCCCGGCGTCGGCGCCGGCTGCCAGGATCGCCCGTGCCTGGTCGACGTCGAAGGCCCCCTCCTCGCAGAACACGTCGATCCATCGGGCGTGCGGGGCGGCCGCGGCGAGCATCGGCCCGGTGACCAGGTCGACGTACTCCTCGGGGGTCGTGCCGGAGGGCACCACGTGTGCGCCGAGGAAGGTCGTGTCGTCGGTGAACTGCCTCGCGACGGCCAGGCTGCGGGCCTCGTCGGCGACCGAGAGGCCGTAGCCGCTCTTGATCTCCAGCGAGGTCGTGCCCTGGGCGCGCATCTCCGCGACGAGCCTCGCCACGTGTGAGGTCAGCTGCTCATCGCTCGCGGCGCGGGTCGCGGCGACGGTGGTGCGGATACCGCCGGCGGTGTAGGGCTCGCCGGCCATCCGGGCGGCGAACTCCGCGGCCCTGTCTCCGGCGAAGACCAGGTGGCTGTGGCTGTCGACGAAGCCGGGGACCACCGCACGGCCGCCGGCGTCGACCTGCACGTCGGCGGCCGGGGCCTCGGCCGCGGGGCCGACCCAGGCGACGGTGCGTCCCTCCAGCACGACGGCCGCGTCGCGGACGAGACCGAGGACTGCATCGCTGCCCTCACCTCGGCGCGCCGGGTCGTTGGTGGTGAGCTCGCCGATCCCGGTGATCACCGTGCTGGGCCGGGCCGTGGCCGGCCGGGGTGTGCTCATCCGACCCTCCCTCGCGCTCGTGTCAGGGTAGGCGCCGGCCTCGATCACTGCCAGACCGTCCTGACTGCCTCGTCGAGCTCGCGGGCGACCTCGCGGCGGTCACCGGGCTCGATGATCCAGCGACCGTCGGCCATCACTCGTTGCACGTCCTCCGCAGTGGCGGCGAAGACGACGGCGTTCTCGTCCCGGCCGGTGCCGGCGGTGCGCACGCTCGCCGGGTCGAGCACGACGAGGTCGGCCCGCATGCCGACGGCGATCCGGCCTGCGTCGGGCCAGCCCAGCGACTCGTGGCCGTCGACCGTGGCGGCGCCGAGGAGCTCCGCGGCGCTCCAGTGGCCCCGCTGCTGCGTCGCGAGTCGCTCGTGGAGCTCGACAGCGCGCATCTCCTCGAACAGGTCGATGACCGCGTGGCTGTCGGAGCCAAGCGTGAGGCGGGCGCCCGCCTCGTGGAGGCGCCGCGAGGGCCCGATGCCGTCGCCGAGGTCGCGCTCGGTGGTCGGGCAGAAGGACGCGTAGGCACGAGCCTCGCCGACGCGGCGGACGTCGTCGTCGGTCAGGTGGGTGGCGTGGACCACGGTGGTCCCCGGGCCGAGGAGTCCGTGGTCGGCGAGCAGTCGCGTGGGCGTGACGCCGTACCGCTCGAGGCAGGCCTGGTTCTCGGCGACCTGCTCGGACAGGTGCACGTGGAGCACCTCGGGCTTCCACGTGGCGAGCTGCTGGAGGTCCTCGCCGGGGTCCCTGAGGGCGCGGACCGAGTGGAGCGCGCTCGCGAACCTCACGTGGGCGGCCGCGTGCTGTTCCAGCAGGGCGGCCCGCGCTGCCCATCGGGGGGCACTGCCGTCGCTGTAGCGCACCTGCGCCCCGACCGGGTCCTCGCCGAACCCGCTGGAGAGGTAGAGCGTGTCGAGCAGGGTGAGCCGGATCCCGGCGTCCTGCGCCGCCGCCACGAGCGCCAGGCCCATCGCGTTCGGGTCGGCGTAGGCACTGCCGTCCGGCCGGTGGTGCACGTAGTGGAACTCCCCCACGCAGGTGATCCCGGCCGCCGCCATCTCGCGATAGGTCGCCCGGGCCAGGGCCAGGTAGGTGTCGGGCTCGAGCGTCGCGGCGACGTCGTACATCTGGTCGCGCCAGGTCCAGAACGTGCCGCGCCCCCGCTGCGTGCGACCGCGGAGGGCACGGTGGAAGGCATGGCTGTGGGTGTTGGCGAGGCCGGGTACGACGAGCCCGGCGACGCGGTCGGCCGACCCGGCGGGCTCCGGCGCGGTGCTCGTGTCCACCCGGGTGAAGCGGCCGTCGACCACCACGACCAGCACCTCGTCGTGGAACGCGCCGTCGACCCAGGCCCGCTCCAGCAGCAGCGCGGTCACCGGGCCAGGTCCGCGAGGACGTCGGCGAGGGCGGTCACGCCGGCGAGGCAGTCGGCAGTCTCGGCCCTCTCGGCGGGCGAGTGGGACACCCCGGTGGGGTTGCGGACGAACAGCATCGCGGTGGGCACCCCGGCGGCCGAGAGGATGCCGGCGTCGTGCCCGGCCTGGGTGGGGATCACCGGCCAGCCGTCGGTGCCGCCGTCCGGCGACCGGCCCAGCGCGGAGAGGCGCGATGCCAGCTCGGGGTCGAAGGCGACGGACCCTGACACCGACTCGGCGGTGACCGTCACGGTGGTGCCGTCGTGACCGGCTCGGTCGCCCGCCCGGCGGCTGACGTCGTCGACCAGCGACTGCAGAGCTTCCTCGCTCGCCGCGCGGGCGTCGAGCCAGGCGGTGACCCGGGAGGGCACGGCGTTGGTGCCGTTGGGCTCGACCCGGACCCGCCCGAACGTCGCGCGCTCGTGGGTCAGGCGCGCTCCCTCGTCGGCGGCCAGTGTCGTCGCGGCGAAGGTCAGCATCGGGTCGCGGCGGTCCTCCATGCGTGTGGTCCCGGCGTGGTTGGCCTCGCCTGCGAAGTCGAAGCGGAAGCGGCCGTGAGGCCAGATACGGCTGGCCACGCCGACTGCGGCCTCGCGGTCGACCAGGTCGCGCCCCTGCTCGACGTGGAGCTCGACGAAGCACCCGACGTCGTCGAGGCCCAGCAGCCCCGTGTCGGGCTCGAGGCCGGCGTCCGTCACGGCATCGGCCAGGAACACCCCGTCACGGTCGCGCAGCTCCCGCGCGGTCTCCCAGGACGTCGCGCCGGTGACCAGCCGCGAGCCGAGGCAGGCCAGGCCGAATCGCGAGCCCTCCTCCTCGACGAACGTCCCCACCCCGATCGGCCGGGAGGGGGTGAACCCGCGCTCGCGCAGCTCGTCGACCGCCGCGAGGGCCGAGACGACGCCGAGCGGGCCGTCGTACGCCCCGCCGTCGAGCACCGAGTCGAGGTGGGACCCGGTCAGCACGCCGGGTGCGGCCGGCTCGCCGTCTGGTCGCCACCACGCGACCTGGTTGCCGATCCCGTCGGTCTGCACCGTCAGCCCGCGAGCGGCGCACTGCTCGGCGAACCAGGCGCGCAGCTCGGACTCGGCGGCCGTCCACGGCTGGCGGAAGTAACCGCCCGAGGTCGCCGATCGCCCCACGGGCGCGAGGTCGCGCCACATCTGCTCGAAGGTCGATGCGGGCATGGGGACCAGTCCACCGGACGGGACGTCCGGCAGCAACGCGACACGGCGCCGGTCCGTCTCGAATCCGAGACACCTCCTCCCCCTGGTAGTCCGTATCAAGAAGCTCGTCAGACCAGCCCTCGCATGAGCTATTTGATACGGACTATCTCGAGAGGGGGTTCAGGCCGGGCAGGCCGGCACACCGGACGGCCGTCGGGTCGGCGCTGTGTCAGGTGGGCCAGGTTCCCTGGTCCCAGGCCTGCTCGAGCACGTCGAGGTAGGGCGCCAGGTCCCACCCCTGCTCAGCCACCCAGGCCTCGGAGAAGTAGGTGTCGAGGTAGCGCACCCCGTCGTCGCAGAGCAGCGTGACGATCGAGCCCGTCTCGCCGGCAGCGGCCATGTCGCAGGCGAGCTTCACCGCGGCGTAGAGCGCGGTGCCGGTGGAGGGCCCCGCGAGCAGGCCCGTGCGCGCGCGCAGGAAGTGGGCGGCGGCGACCGACGCCGCGTCGGGCACCCTGACGAGCCGGTCGATGACAGCCGGCAGGAACGACGGCTCCTGGCGCGGACGGCCGATCCCCTCGATCCTCGAGCCGCACGTCGTCTCACCGCAGTCGGGATGCCGGAAGGCCGCGAGGAACGCGGAGTCCTCGGGGTCGACGACGCACACGCGCGTCGACAGCCCGCGGTAGCGGACGTAGCGGCCGATCGTGGCGCTCGTCCCTCCGGTCCCGGCCCCGACGACGACCCACTGCGGCTCGGGGTGCCGCTCCATCGACAGCTGCTCGAAGATCGACTCGGCGATGTTGTTGTTGCCCCGCCAGTCGGTCGCGCGCTCGGCGAAGGTGAACTGGTCGAGGTAGTGGCCGCCCTTCTCGGCCGCGAGCCCCCGCGCGACGTCGTACACCGACGCCGGGTCGTCGACGAGCACGCACTGGCCACCCTCGCGCTCGATGAGTGCGATCTTCGACGGCGACGTCGTGCGCGCCATCACCGCCGTGAAAGGAAGCCCGAGGATCATCGCGAAGTGGGCCTCGCTCACCGCCGTGGAGCCGCTGGAGGCCTCGACGACGTGGGTGCCCTCGTGGATGAGACCGCTGCAGAGGCCGTAGAGGAACAGCGAGCGCGCCAACCGGTGCTTGAGGCTGCCGGTGGGATGGGTCGACTCGTCCTTGAGGTAGAGGTCGATGCCGGGCAGGCCGGGCATGGGCACGGCGTGGAGGTGGGTGTCGGCCGAGCGGTTCTGGTCGCGCTGGAGCTTGCGGATGGCGGTCACGACCCAGGCCCGGTCGGCCGGGTCCAGGTGGTCGACCTCGATCAACGGCTCGCTCATCGGGCCAACCTAACGCGTGCCAGAGTCGCCCCATGGAGTTCCAGGAGGTCGTCCGTCGCCGCCGCATGATCCGGAGGTACGACGACCGCCCCGTCGCCGCCGAGGTCGTCGACCGGATGCTGGCCAACGCCCAGCGCGCCCCCAGCGCCGGCTTCAGCCAGGGCTGGGCGTTCCTCGTGCTCGACACCGCCGAGGACGTGGCCCGCTTCTGGGACGCGACGACCCCCGTCACGAAACCCCCCAGCACCTGGCTCGATGGCATGCGCACGGCACCCGTCGTCATCGTCCCGTTGGCGAGCAAGACCGCCTACCTCGACCGCTACGCCGAGGGTGACAAGGGGTGGACCGACCGCGACGAGCATCGTTGGCCGGTCCCCTACTGGTACGTGGACACCGGCATGGCGTCCCTGCTGATCCTGCAGACAGCCGTCGACGAGGGGCTCGGGGCCTGCTTCTTCGGGATCCCGCCGGAGACGATCCAGCCGTTCCGCGAGGCGTTCGGCGTGCCCGGGGAGCACCACCCGATCGGCGCGATCACCGTCGGCCACCGCGTGGCGGACGCCGGCGCAGCGGGGTCGCCGGCGCGGCGGGAGCGTCGTACCGACGTGGTGCACCGCGGCCGCTGGAGCGGCGACACGCCCCCGACCCGCCAGCATCCATAGTCCGAACGGACTAGTTGCCCCCAGAACGCTCGATGCCGCGCGAGCCAGGACCTAGCGTCGCGCGTGAACATCCATGTCTCAGGGGGAAATCCATGCCCACGTCCGTGCCCGCTCGCCAGCTCCGTCGCCTGGTCCACGCGGGAGTCGCCACCGCGGTCGTCGCCGTGGCGTTCCAGGCCGCTCCCGCCCACGCGGTGCCGGCGGCCCCGGAGATCACGGGCCCGGTCGGTGGCACCGGACAGTCGGTCGAGCTGACGTGGCGCCCGGTCGACGGTGCAGTGGAGTACGACGTCAAGGTCGACAACGACTCCTCCTTCGCCACTCCGGAGTGGACGGTCAAGACGCCCAACACGGTGTCCATCCCCACCAGGCTGCTGGCTCGGGGGACGCAGTACCTGCAGGTCAGCGCCAGGGACGCCGCCGGCGCATGGGGGCCGGTGGCGACCAGCAGCTTCGCGGTCGAGACGACGGCCGGGCCGGTGCTGGAGTCCCCCGCGGACGGAATCACGCTGCAGCAGCCCGCGGACCCACCGCTGCTGACGTGGGCCCCGGTTCCCGGCGCTGCCTCCTACACCGTCGAGGTGGACACCGAGCCGGGGTTCGTAGACGCCCGGAGCTACTCCACCGAGGCCACCGCCCTCGTGGTCCCCGACAACCAGGCTCCGCACCAGACCTATCACTGGCGGGTGCGCGCCAGCCTCGCGGACGGCTACGCCTCTGACTACTCCACGCCGCGCTCCTACACGGTCGGAGCGATCGGGCTGCCCGCGATCAACGGCCCGTCGAACGACGCGGAGGTCACCGACGTCGTGCTGGACTGGGACCCCGTCCCCGGAGCCAAGCACTACGAGCTCCAGGTCGATGACGACTTCGCGTTCAGCAGCCCCGAGTCGACCTCGTCGGTCCCCGACAAGATCCTCGGCACCAACTTCTCGCCCAGCACGACCTTCGGCAACGACCAGTACTTCTGGCGGGTGCGGGCACGCGACCTCGACGGCAACCCCACCGACTGGGTCCGTGTCTCGCCGGAGGTCCACTACTCCTTCAACCGGGTCTGGCGCGACGTCCCCACCCCCGTGCACCCCTTCGACCCGGAGGGTGACCTGGTCCCGGTGGGTGACGACCTCTACTTCGAGTGGACTCCCGTCAGCCACGCCTCCCAGTACGAGCTGTGGGTGAGCACGGACCCCAACTTCACGGTCGTGTCGAAGTGCGTCGTCGCCGGCACGACGTACACGCCGGGTGAGATCTTTCCCGTGGACCAGTGCATGCCCAGGTCGGAGGGCATCGTCCACTACTGGAAGGTGCGTCCGATCGATGCACCGTACGCCGCGACCGGGCTGACGGGGCTCTTCTCCCCGACCCAGCAGTTCGTCTACCGCGACCCCGAGGCGATCGTGGTCAACACCCCCGTCCCTAACACCGACGTGGAGGTGCCCATCCTCGACTGGGAGCCGGTCCCCGGCACCGAGGTGTACGAGGTCACCCTCTTCCGCGGCAACGGCATGCAGGTCCTGCAGAAGACGACCCACTCGACGTCGTTCTCGCCCATCGGCGTGTCCATCATCAACACGCTCGACAACCCCTACCGCTACACCCTGAGGGCCCTCGACGCAGCGGGTCGTGTCAGCGAGACCGTCACCATCCCCTTCACGATCTCCCCGCCGACGGACACCAGCACCCCGCTGGTGCCGTTCCCCGAGGGCGCTCCGACGTACGACGCGCCCAGCCTGCGGTGGGGCGCGGTGCTCGGCGCCGACCACTACCGGCTCGAGGTCGGGGACGTTGCCACCGGCGGCTGGTTCGCGACCGGGACCGCCCCGATCGTGACCGACAAGCTGGCGTTCCCGGCGGCGACCGACCTCTCGACCCTGCTGTTGCGCCCCGGCACCTACCGGTGGCGGGCCACCGCCTACGACAAGTTCGGCTACCAGATCGCCGGCCCTGGCCCCATCGGCCAGTTCACCGTCCTGCCCCTGGAGCCCCTCACCGGCCACCGCCTCGCGCTCACCGGCTCCAGCCTCGACGCCGGTGCCGCATGCACCGCGACGCTGGCCGACAACGGGGCCCTGTGCGACAACGTGCCGTCCACGCCCGTGCTCGACTGGGACCCGGTGGTCTACGCCTCGGAGTACCGCGTGCACGTCTCCCGCGACGGCGACTTCACCACCGGCGCCCTGGACTCAACCCCGCCGCGCACCCCGAACACGCGCTGGGCGCCGACCTGGACCTACCCGTTCAAGGCACTGCAGGACAGCCAGGCGCAGACGCCGTACCACTGGGTCATCCAGCCCTGCAAGGCCGCGACCGTGTGCGGCCCGGACCCGACCTCGACGCAGGACACCGCCCAGCACGCCTTCCGCAAGAGCTCCCCCGAGCTGGAGCTGCTGGCTCCGGCGGCCGGCACGGTGATCGACTCGACCGAGGTCGCCTTCTCCTGGAAGGACTACTTCGAGACCAACCGGGCGACGACCTACGAGACCGGCGAGACGAGCTACCAGTCCGCGCGGAGCTACCAGGTGCAGGTGGACAACGAGTCGACCTTCGCCTCCCCGCTGGACGACGTCACGGTCGACCAGACGACCTACACGTCCGCGGGCACGCTGTACCCCGAAGGCCCGCTGTGGTGGCGCGTCCAGCCCATCGACGGCAACGGCAATGCCCTCGGGTGGACCGAACCACGACGCCTCGACAAGAAGACCCCGGCGGTCGCGCTGACGTCACCTCTGGCGAGCCCGACCGGGGACGTGCCCGTCGTCACGGGCGCCGTGCCGTTCAGGTGGGCCGCGCAGCCCTTCGCCAGCGACTACCGCATCCAGGTCGCCGCCAACGGCGACCGGAACTTCTCCACCAACAACCTCAAGGTCAACGCCCTGACGAAGCGGACTGCCTTCGCCACCGGCTCGACGGTCAACTTCATGACCATCGCGACCCTGCAGGCCTCGGACAAGCCCTACGTCTGGCGCGTCCAGCGCGTCGACCCGGCGGGCAACGCCGGTCCGTGGTCCGAGATCGGCGAGTTCAAGGTCGCTCTCATGAACCCCGTGCCCCTCGCTCCGGCGGCGGGCGCGGAGGTGGGCTCACGAGGTCTGGTGCTCCGCTGGGCGCCCGTGGCGGAGGCTGCCAAGTACAAGGTCGACCTGCGGCCGCTGGGTCAGACGTACCCGACCCCGGCCACCACGCCCACCACGCCCGCGACCGGCTGGGCGCCCACGATCCCCATGGTCGTGGGCACCACCTACCAGTGGCGGGTCACCTCCGTGGACGTGGACGGCCGCTCGACCGACCCGACGACCTGGCAGACGTTCACCGTGGGCGGCGTGCCCGAAGCGACCACTCCGGTGGCCATCGACGGCAGCGGGGTCTTCGAGACCGAGCTGACGGCGGTGCCGCCGATCTGGGGCGTGCCCGCGACGACCACCTACCAGTGGCGCCGCAACTCCACGGACATCGCGGGAGCGACCGGATCCACCTACACCGTGCGGGCCCAGGACGTCGGGGCCTCCATCACCGTCGTGGCCACCGGTGTCTCTGACGAGTTCGGCACCGGCACCTCGACCAGCGCCGCCCTCGTGGGCAAGCCCGCTCCCGGCCCCGTCGCGACGACCGATCCGGTGATCACCGGCAGCGGCGCCGTCGGGACGGTGCTGGAGTCGACCATGCCCACCTGGGACCGCGCCGGCACCGAGTCCTCGCGCCAGTGGATGCGCAACGGCTCGCCCATCACCGGCGCCACCGGCCAGACGTACGACGTCGTGGCCGCCGACGTGGGCGCCGCCCTCACCCTGCAGGTCACCGGCACCCTGCCCGGCCACTCGCCCACGGAGGTGCTCAGCAACCAGATCACCGGCACGCAGGGATCCGCCCCTGCCCTGGTGACGCAGCCCACGATCTCCGGGACACCGAAGGTCGGCACGACCCTCACGAGCACCGCGCCGACGTGGGACCTCGACGGTGTCACGCACACGATCCAGTGGCTTCGTGACGGGACCCCGATCGCGAGCCAGAGCACCAGCTCGTACGCAGTCCGCGCAGAGGACGTCGGCCAGGCGATCACCGTGCGCTACACCGCCAGCGTCCCCGGCCGGAACCCGGGCGTCGCGGTCAGCGACCCGGTGACGGGCGTCCAGGGCGACGCTCCGACCGCGACCTCGCTGCCGGTGGTGAGCGGCTCCGGCAAGGTCGGCACGTCCCTCACCGCCACGGCGCCGACCTGGAGCCTCACCGGCGTCACGTCCACGGTCGAGTGGCTGCGCGGCGGTGAGGTGATCGCTGGCGCGACCACGGCGACGTACGTCGTCCAGCCGACCGACGTCGACGAGCCCCTCTCGGTGAGGTACACCGGCCGGGTCCCTGGCCGGGCCGACGGGACCGCGACCAGCAACCCGGTCGTCGGGCTGATCGGTGAAGCACCCTCCACGCCACGACCCGCTGCTCCCTCGGGCACCCGCAAGGTGGGGACCGTCCTCACCAGCGCCTCGCCCGTGTGGACCCCCGCCGAGGTGGAGCAGACCATCCAGTGGCTGCGCAACGGTGAGGAGATCGCCGGTGAGACCGGGACCACGTACGTCGTGCGCCCCGGGGACGTCGGAGCGCCGATCTCGGTCCGCTACACCGCGACGGCACCGGGCAGGGCGACCGGCACAGCGACCAGCAACGCGGTCGTCGCGCTCGAGGGCGACGCCCCCGTCGCCGACCCGCTGCCCGCGCCGACCGGCTCGGGCGTGGTCGGCACCCTGCTGACCGCACCGCCGGCGTCCTGGACTCCCACGGACGTGGAGCAGTCACGCCAGTGGCTGCTCGACGGAACGCCGGTGGCAGGCGAGACGGGTGAGACCTACCAGGTGCGGGCGGGCGACGCAGGTCGCCGCCTGTCCGTCCGCGTGAGCGCCAGCAGGGTCGGCTACCGCACGGGTGTCGTCACCTCGGCAGGGGTCCTCGCCACCGCGGCCCCGGTCGTGACGCCGACTCCCACGCCGACGCCGACACCGACGCCGAGCCCCACCCCGACACCGACACCCACCCCGACGCCGGTGCCGACCCAGCCGCCCGCGCCTCCTGTGGGACCCGTGGCACCCGCGGCCTCGACGACGACCCTCAAGGCTCCGAAGTCGACCTCGGTCGGCAAGCGCGCCCGGGTCACCGTCACGGTCAAGGCAACGGGCCTCGTCTCCCCCACCGGGGTCGTCAAGGTCTTCGCAGGCAAGAAGCTGGTCGCCAAGATCAAGCTCGCAGCCAGCGCGAAGGGTGTGGCGAAGGCGCGTCTCCCCAAGCTGAAGAAGGGCCGCTACAAGCTCCGCGCGGTCTACTCCGGCACGACCGGGATCGTCGCGTCCACGTCGAAGAGGGTGGTCCTGAAGGTCACCGGCTGAGTGGGGTCTGGTCCGGCGCCGTCGTAGGCTGGGGCTGCGGAGGTGAGCACATGACCGACGAGCAACGACAGGCGCCAGACCGTGAGCCTGCCCGCGACACGCGCACCGGAGGCTCAGCCGCGGCGGCACGGATCCAGCACCAGACGCAGTGGGTCGAGCAGCAGCTGCGCGTGGCCTTCGAGCGCGGCGACTTCGACGACCTGCCGGGCTACGGCAAGCCCCTGGAGGGGCTGGGGGCCGAGCACGATCCCGACTGGTGGGTCAAGAAGCTCATCGAGCGCGAGCAGGTCACCGGCGTGCTGCCCCCGGCGCTGGCCCTGCGCAAGGAGGACGCCGAGCTCGACAGCACCCTCGACCGGCTGAACGTCGAGGCCGAGGTCCGTCGGGAGCTCGAGGAGTTCAACCGTCGGGTGGTGGAGGTACGACGCCAGCTCCAGGGCGGACCGCCGGTGATCACGCCCACCCGCGACGTGGACGCCGAGGTCGCTGCGTGGCGGGAGCGTCGTACGGCGCGGGTAGAGGCCCAGCGCGCCGCGCTCGCCCGGCAGCAGGCCGACCAGCCCTCCCGCCGCCGGCGCGGCCTGTTCCGTCGCCGGGACTGATCCCCCCGATCGTTGCCAATGGGCCGCCCGGGGGAGAACACTCGGGAGATGGCGTTCGATGCGAACGTGAGCACACGCGCTCCCGTCGCCGGGCCCGACTGGGGCGCAGTTGTGGCGCGTCTCGGCCCCCGCGAGGGCGAGCTCACCCTTGCCGAGCTCGACGAGCTCGGTCGCGCCCACTGGTGGCTGCGCCATGCCGACGAGAGCACCCGGCTCGACCAGGTGCAGCACGAGAGGCTGCTGGCCGACGGGCGGGTCGTCGAGGCGGCCGAGCGTGCGCTTCGTGTCGGGCTCCAGTGGGCGATCCGTGGCGACCTCACCGTCGCCTCGACCTGGCTCGCCAGGGCGCGGCGGCTGCTGCGCGACCAGCCGCCCTCGGTCGTGCACAGCTACGCGGACTACGTGCTGGCGACGGCCGACCTCGACCTGGACACCGACCCGAGCGAGGCCCTGGAGGTTGCGTCGCGGCTCCGGGACATGGCCGACGCGTACGACGATCGCACCCTCGACTGCTTCGCCCTCGGGCTGACCGGCATGGCGACCGTGCGCAGCGGAGACCTCACCGGCTTCGAGGTGCTGGACGAGGCCCTGCTGCCCATCGTCGACGGCCAAGTCGACCCGTTGTGGGCCGGCGACCTGTTCTGCTCGGTGATCCACCTGTGCGAGGGACTGGGCGACCTGGCCCGCATGCGCGCCTGGACGGACACCCTCGCCGCATGGGCATCGCCCCTGTCAGACACGTTCCTCTACGCCGGGGTGACCCGCGTGCACCAGCTCCAGCTGCTGCGTGCCGAGGGGCGCTGGGACGAGGTGGTGGCAGAGATGGGCGAGCAGAGCGACCAGCTCGCGCCGGCCCACAGTTGGCTGGCCGGCGCCGGCTTCCACGAGCTCGGGGAGGTGCACCGGTTGCGGGGCGACCGCGATGCGGCGCAGGCGGCGTACGACCGGGCGCGCGAGCTCGGCATCGAGCCGGAGCCGGGTCAGGCGCTCCTCCACCACGCAGCCGGGCGGACAGATGAGGCTCTGGCCGGGCTCCGGGTCGCGATGGCCGCCGAGGGGCCGTTGTCTCGCTCCCGCGTCATCGGACCTGCCGTGCGACTCGCCCTCGACGCAGGCGAGCGCCAGTGGGCGGCGTCCCTGGTCGACGAGCTGGAGGCAACGGCCCGCCGGTTCGGCACCCCGGGCCTGGTGGCTGCGGCGTCGCACGCGCGGGCGGTGCTGCTCAGCGACGCCGGCAGGTACGACGACGCCGTGCCGCTGCTGGAGGATGCCGCGCGGATCTACCGCGAGCAGCGGTACCGGCATGCGAGCGCCCAGGTCCACGAGGCCCTCGCGGTGGCGTGCCGAGGTCGCGGCGACGTCGTACGCGCCGACGCGGAAGAGGCCACCGCCCGTGCGATCTACGACCGGCTCGGCGCCCGTGCCGACCTGGCTCGCCTGTCGGTCCTGGCCGCTCCCGGCGGGCTCACGGCACGAGAGGTGCAGGTGCTGGCCCAGGTGGCTGCCGGCCTGACCAACAAGCAGGTGGCCGAGGCGCTCGTGATCAGCGACAAGACCGTCAGCCGCCATCTCGCCAGCATCTTCACGAAGATAGGCGTCTCCTCCCGGACCGCCGCTGCCGCCTGGGCGCGAGAACACGGCGTGGCCTGATACCGGCCGGTGTAGTGGGGCAGACGCCCCACGACGTGGCCGAAGATGGGGCGTCTGCCCGACGCGTCCGTCCCTGTCGCGCTCCTAGCGTCGATGTGTTCGCACACATGACCCTGGAGGACCACATGACCACGCTCGAGCACTCCCCTGCCCACCACGACGCCGTCGCGTCGGAGGAGGTCGCCGACCGCATCATCGGCATCATGAACGACGGCGCGATCTGCGTCCTGATCGGCATCGGCCACGACCTCGGACTCTTCGACACCCTCGCCGAGCTGCCGCCGGCCACCAGCGAGCAGATCGCCGACGCGGCTGGCCTCGATGAGCGCTACACCCGCGAGTGGCTGGGCGGCATCGTCACCGCGGGCCTGGTGGAGTACGACGCCCTCGACCGCACCTACGCCCTGCTTCCCGACCACGCCCCGTTCCTCAGCGGACCGGGACCCGACAACCTCAGCCGGGTGATCCGCTACGTCAACATGATGGGCGAGGTCTCCGCGAAGGTGGCCGAGAAGTTCCGCACGGGTGGCGGGCTCTCCTACGAGGAGTACCCCGGCTTCCACGACATCCAGGCGGCTGAGAGCAGGGCGACGCATGACGCCTCCCTCCTCGACATGGTCGTGCCCGTGACGGGCATGACCGAGCGGCTGCGCTCGGGCATCACGGTGGCCGACATCGGCTGCGGACAGGGCCACGCGGTCAACCTGCTTGCCCGTGCCTTCCCGGCGAGCCGGTTCGTCGGGTTCGACCTCAGCCCCGAGCCGATCGCCGCTGCCCGGGCCGAGGCCGCGGAGTGGGGCCTGACGAACGCCACCTTCCACCAGTGCGACGTGGCGACCCTGCCGCCGGAGAGCGTCGGGGCCTACGACCTGGTCACCGCCTTCGACGCGATCCACGACCAGAAGGACCCGGCGCGCGTCCTCGCCAACGCGCGGGCAGCGCTGCGTCCCGACGGCGCGTTCCTGATGGTCGACTTCAATGCCCACAGCTGCGTGGAGGACAACCTCGGCCTTCCCTGGGCGAGCTTCATCTACGCGATCTCGACCACCCACTGCATGTCGGTCTCGCTGGGCCAGGGCGGCGCCGGGCTCGGCACCGCCTGGGGCGTCGAGACCGCCGAGGAGATGCTGCGCGCGGCCGGCTTCTCCGACGTCGTACGCCACGAGCTCGAGGCCGACCCGTTCAACGCCTACTTCATGGCCCGCCCCTGAGCGCCCGCGGGGGCGATCACCGGCTACCCGGTGACTCTTCGCCTTATCGACCGTTGCAACGGGGCGGAGTCCATCGGTCTAAGCAACACCTGACTCTCCAGGAGTGTTGCGATGCCGAAGTGGATCTCGTTTGAGACTCAGGAGGAGTTCTTCGAGCTTCTCTGTGCGGGTGCTCCGATCGCCCATGCAGCGGCTTGGTCGGGCGTGTCGATCGAGACCGCGACGAAGTGGTGGCGTGAGCGTGGCGTCATGGGACTTCAGATGGCAGTGGGTGCCCGGGGCGGACTTCCCGGGTCCGCGCCGTTGCGGCGGCCTGGTGATGACCGGGAGGTACGTCGACGGCGGCCGTTGACGAGTGAGGACCGGGCGGTGATCGCCGCGCTGGTTCATCAAGGGGTTTCGCTGCGCGAGATCGGTAGGTTGCTGGGACGTGACGTGTCGGTGATCAGCCGGGAGGTCGCGCGCAACAGTGGTCCGGACGGGAGCTATCACGGGCCGGTGGCACACCGCGCGGCCCACGAACGCCGGCGCCGACCCAAGGCGTTCAAGCTGCACGATCCGAGGCTGTGCGGGTCGATCGAGACCTGGATGGATGACGGCTGGTCACCGGGCCTGATCGCGGCCGTGCTGCGCAAGCAGCACCCACACGACACGGCAGCGGCGAAGATGGCTCGTGTGTCGCACGAGACGATCTACCGCGCGTTGTACGTCCAGACCCGCGGCAGCCTGCGCCAGGACCTGGCCGCCCAGCTGTCGACCAAGCGTCGGTCCCGCAAGCCCCACGGGTCGGTGGACGGGCGCGGGAGGAGCCTGTATCGCGAGGCGTTCACCATCAGCCAGCGTCCCGCCGAGGTAGCCGACCGGGCGGTGCCTGGCCACTGGGAGGGCGACCTGATCCTCGGCGTCGGGAACCGGTCTGCGGTGGGGACCCTGGTGGAGCGCTCGACCCGGTTCGTGATCCTGCTGCACCTGCCCGGACGCCACGACGCCGAGTCCGTGGCCGAGGCGATGATCCGCGAGATGAGCAGGCTGCCCGAGCACCTGCGCCGATCGCTGACCTGGGACCGGGGCAGCGAGCTGGCCAACTACCGCGACGTCGAGGCCGCGCTCGAGATGCCGGTCTACTTCTGCGACCCCCACTCGCCCTGGCAGCGCGGGTCGAACGAGAACACCAACCGGCTTCTGCGGTTCTGGCTCGAGAAGGGCACCGACCTCTCGACCCATACCGCCGAGGACCTGGCCCGCATCGCCGCCACCCTCAACAAGCGCCCGCGCCCTACCCTCGACCTACGGACACCAGCCCAAGCGCTGGCCGCGCTGCTCGCCGACCCGGCAGCAGCATGACCGTTGCTTCCACCGATTGACACCGCCCGGGCAGGAACCGTGGCAATCACCGGGTAGCCGGTGATCGCGACAGGCGTCCCACCGAGACGACCGTCATACCGACCGCCCGGCGGGCGCGGGTAAGTTCCGGGCCATGTCACGAACTGCCAAGGACTTCTTCGCCCCGCTCGCCGTCGGTGCCCCCACTCCGCTGCGCGAGATCCCCGCGCGCCCGAGCCGGGCCATCCACTTCTTCGACCCCGGCAACGAGAAGATGGCCGCCAAGGTGCCCGACATGGTCGGCACCGTCGACGTCCTCCTCGGCAACCTCGAGGACGCCGTCAAGGCGGAGAACAAGGAGAAGTCGCGCGAGGGGCTGGTGAGGATCGGGCAGAGCACCGACTTCGGGCCCACGCAGTTCTGGACCCGCATCAACTCCCTCGACTCACCGTGGGTGCTGGACGACCTCACCACCCTGGTGCCGGCTATCGGCGACAAGCTCGACGTCATCATGGTGCCGAAGGTGCAGGGCGCCGAGGACATCCACTACGTCGACCGCCTCCTCGCCCAGCTCGAGGCCAAGGCCGGCATCAAGAAGCCGATCCTCATCCACGCCATCCTCGAGACCGCCCGCGGCGTCGCCAACATCGAGGAGATCTGCGCCGCCTCCCCGCGCATGCAGGGCCTCTCCCTGGGCCCGGCCGACCTGGCGGCCGACCGTCGCATGAAGACCACCCGCGTCGGCGGCGGCCACCCCGGCTACCTCGTGCGGGCCGACGCCCCCAAGGACGCCGAGGGCAACTACCAGTACGACGCCGAGCGTGCGGGCTACCAGCAGGACCTGTGGCACTACACGATCGCGCGCATGGTCGACGCGTGCGCGATGCACGGCATCTACGCCTACTACGGCCCGTTCGGCGACATCAAGGACACGGTCGCGTGCGAGGCCCAGTTCCGCAACGCGTTCCTGCTCGGCTGCGTCGGCGCGTGGAGCCTGCACCCGGTGCAGATCAAGATCGCCAACAAGGTCTTCTCCCCCAGCGTCGAGGACGTCGCGCACGCCCGTCGGGTGATCGCCGCGATGGGCGACGGCACCGGCGCGGTGATGATCGACGGCAAGATGGAGGACGACGCCTCGGTCAAGCAGTGCCAGGTGATGGTCAACCTGGCCGAGGAGCTCGCGGCGATCGACCCGGAGCTCAAGGAGCAGTACGACGCCATCCCCGACCAGGGCCAGGAGGCCTGAGATGAGTGAGTTCACCCCCCTGCGCTCCGTCCTCTACATGCCCAGCTCCAACGAGCGGGCGCTGGAGAAGGCGAAGTCCATCGCGTGCGACGGCCTCATCCTCGACCTCGAGGACGCGGTCGCCCCCGACGCCAAGCCGGCTGCGCGCGAGGCGGCCGCTGCTGCCGCGGCCAGCGGCGACTACGGCCGGCGCACGGTCACGATCCGTGTCAACGGCATCGGCACCGAGTGGCACGACGCCGACATCGTCGCCGCCGCCGAGGCTGGGCCCGCGGCGATCGTGGTGCCCAAGGTCAACAGCGCCGCCGAGGTGCAGCAGCTCGTCGCCGCCATGGAGAAGGCCGGCGCCCCCGACCACACCAGGTTGTGGGCGATGGTCGAGACCCCGATCGCCATCCTCTCTGCGCTGGAGATCGCGCAGGCGTCCGATCGCCTCGGAGCCTTCGTCCTCGGCACCAACGACCTCGTCAAGGAGCTGTACGCCGAGCACGTCCCGGGTCGCGCCCCCCTCCTGCCGAGCCTCCACACGGCGTTGCTCGCCGGTCGCGCTGCGGGTATCGCGGTGATCGACGGCGTCTACAACAACGTCAAGGACTCCGAGGGCTTCCTCGCCGAGTGCGAGCAGGGCCGTCAGATGGGGTTCGACGGCAAGACGCTGATCCACCCCGGCCAGGTCGAGGGCGCCAACGCTGCCTTCGCCCCGAGCGAGGCGGCCGTCGAGGACGCACAGGGTCTGATCCAGGCGTTCGAGGACGGCAAGGGCTCCGGCGTGGTCACCTACAACGGCAAGATGGTCGAGAACCTCCACGTCGAGTCGGCTCGCCGCACGCTCCAGATCCACGAGGCGATCAGCGCACTTCGCGGGTGATCCCCTGCGTCGGGAGCGAGTCCCCGCGCTCCGCAGAAGAACTTCTCCGAAATTTGTGCAGAAACCGCGTATGAACCCCCTCGGGCGGGGAACTGCATGGGGTGACGCCTCACCGAAGAGGCCAGAAATTAGGAGGCAACCTCATGGTCGTCCTTGGACTGATCCTGCTCATCGTCGGACTCGTGGCTGACATCGGAATTCTCACCACGATCGGCGCGATCCTGCTGATCGTCGGCCTGATCCTGAACTTCGTTCCGATCGGCGGTTCGAGCCGCAGGGTCTGGTAGCCCCACCCTCGACCCTCGACTGCGCCCAGCGCTGGGAGTCCCCCCACTGACAGCGCGGGCCTTCGAGTCGCTGTACCCGCCCCGACACGCTCGGGGCGGGTACACGCACATTTGGGGCAGGTCCGGCCCCTCAGTCCTCGAGCATCGGGATGCGCACCCCGCGCGTCTCGGCCACCTCGACCGCGGTGTCGTACCCCGCGTCGACGTGGCGGATGACGCCCATGCCGGGGTCGTTGGTGAGGACGCGCTCGATCTTCTGCGCGGCGAGGTCGGTGCCGTCGGCGACGCAGACCTGGCCGGCGTGGATCGACCGGCCCATCCCGACGCCGCCCCCGTGGTGGATGGAGACCCAGGACGCCCCCGAGGCGGTGTTGACCAGCGCATTGAGCAGTGCCCAGTCGGCGATCGCGTCGGAGCCGTCCAGCATCGCCTCGGTCTCGCGGTACGGCGATGCGACCGAGCCGCAGTCGAGGTGGTCTCGGCCGATGACGACGGGCGCTTTGAGCTCTCCGCTGGCCACCATCTCGTTGAACTTGAGCCCGGCGAGGTGACGCTCGCCGTAGCCCAGCCAGCAGATGCGCGCGGGAAGGCCCTGGAACGACACCCTCTCCCCCGCCATGGTGATCCACTTGCGCAGGCGTTCGTTGTCGGGGAAGAGCTCGAGGATGGCCCGGTCGGTGGCGGCGATGTCGGCCGGATCGCCGGAGAGCGCGGCCCAGCGGAAGGGTCCCTTGCCCTCGCAGAAGAGCGGGCGGATGTAGGCCGGCACGAAGCCCGGGAACTCGAAGGCCCGGTCGTAGCCACCCTTGCGCGCCTCGTCCCGGATCGAGTTGCCGTAGTCGAAGACCTCGGCACCGGCGTCCTGGAACTCGACCATGGCACGCACGTGCGAGGCCATGGCCGCCCGCGCCTCCTTGGTGAAGCCTTCCGGGTCGGCCTCGCGCCGCTGCTTCCACTCCTCGAACGGGACGCCGACCGGGAGGTAGAAGAGCGGGTCGTGCGCCGAGGTCTGGTCGGTCACGATGTCCACGGGCGCCTTCTGCTCCAGCAGCGCCGGCACCATCTCGGCGGCGTTGCCGAGCACGCCGATGGAGAGCGGCTTCCGCGCGTCGCGCGCCTCGACGGCCAGGGCGACGGCGTGCTCGAGGGAGTCGGCCTGGATGTCGAGGTAGCGGTGCTCGATACGGCGGTCGATGCGCGACTGGTCGCACTCGATGCAGATCACGACACCGTCGTTCATCGTCACGGCCAGAGGCTGGGCGCCGCCCATGCCGCCGAGCCCGGCCGTGAGGGTGATGGTGCCGGCCAGCGTGCCCCCGAACCTCTTGTCGGCCACGGCCGCGAACGTCTCGAACGTGCCCTGCAGGATGCCCTGGGTCCCGATGTAGATCCACGAGCCGGCCGTCATCTGGCCGTACATCGTCAACCCGAGATCCTCGAGCCGGCGGAACTCCTCCCAGTTGGCCCAGTCACCCACGAGGTTGGAGTTGGCGATCAGCACGCGCGGGGCCCACTCGTGGGTGCGCATCACACCGACGGGCTTGCCCGACTGCACGAGCATCGTCTCGTCGTCACCGAGCGTGCGCAGTGTGCGGACCAGGGCGTCGTACGCCTCCCAGCTGCGGGCGGCCTTGCCGGTGCCGCCGTAGACGACCAGGTCCTCGGGACGCTCGGCGTTGGCTGGGTCGAGGTTGTTCATCAGCATCCGTAGCGGCGCCTCGGTCTGCCAGCTCTTCGCGGTCAGCTCGGTGCCGGTGGCGGCGTGGATGGGCAGTCGCGGGTTGGTCTCGCTCATGGGTCCATCGAACGCCTGGAGGCACGAGGACGGCTAGACCCCGGGCACGCGTGTTGTCTCGGATTTCAGACTGCTTGATTGAGCAAACGTTTTGAGCATATGCTCAAGTCGTGAGCATCGCCCCGTTCCGGTCCCGCCTCGCGCTCATGCTCGTGGCCGTCGTGCCGGTGGCCATCGCCGCAACGGTCCTCGCCGCGGCCATCGGCCGTCTCGACACGGCCCTCTTCTTCGTCGGCGTCCCCTGTCTCCTCGCCCTGGCGGTGGGTCTGCTGCCGGGCGAGTCCTCGGCCGCTGAGCTGTTCCAGGCCGTGACGGTGTCCCTGCTGCTTGTCGCCGCGTTCCTGCACGAGGGCGCCCTGTGCGTGCTCCTGGTCAGTCCGCTCGTCTACGGCCTGGCCTTCGCCTGCTACGGCGTCATGAAGCTGGCCGAACGGCACTCACAACGTTTCGGCATCGGCGTCCTGCTCGTCCTCGCCGCCCTGGAGGGGACGACGCCCGGGCTGCGGATCAGCCCCCAGCACGAGGTGACGGCCGAGCGCATCGTGGCCGTCGACTGCGCCGACTTCGAGGCGGCGCTGGCCCGCGGCCCTCAGATCGACCAGGATGCCGACCGCGGCTGGCTCCTCCAGCTTGCTCAGTACCCCACCCCCACCGTTGCCACGGGGACCGGCCTGGACCTGGGCGACACCTGGGAGCTCAGCATGCCGGCCGGCTCGATCAGCACCGAGATCGCCCAGAGCGGCCCGGGCCGCCTCGTCTTCGACGTCACGGCAGACGACGCGCGCACCACCCGGTGGGTCACCCTTCACCGCGGCGCGCTGACCTGGCAGCAGACCGATGCTGGATGTGGTGCAGAGATCTCCCTCACCTACGTGCGCGACCTCGACCCTGCCTTCTGGTTCGGCCCCCTGAGCGAGATCTTCATGAGCGCCGGCGCTGACGCCTTCCTCGCCGGACTGGACTGATCCGATGGACGACGCAGCTCTCGCCCGCAACCTCGTCCTGGCCTGGCCGCTGGCGCTCGTGGTCGTGGCGACCGCCGTGCGCCAGGCACGCACCGGTGACGTGCTCACCCGAGCGCCGGCCGCCTTCCTCGCCGCGCTCTGGGTGTGGGTCACCGTCCACGTGGTCGAGGTCACGACCTCGTGGTGGACGTTCGCCCCCTCGTCCACGTCCCTGCTGGGTGTCCCCGCCGAGGTGTCCCTGGGCTGGGCGCTGCTGTGGGGGGCGCTACCCGTCCTCGCGGGCGGTCCGCTGTGGGCCTGGGTCGCAGGGCTGGCCTGGGTCGACCTGCTGACCATGCGGCTGGCCGACGACCTCGTCGCGCTCGCTCCTGGCTGGGTGGCCGGCGAGGCGATCCTGCTGGGGGCAGGCCTCGTGCCAGCGCTCATCCTGGGCAAGGCAACCCGCGAGCGCACCTGGCTGCCCGTGCGGGCGGGACTGCAGGTGGTCTTGTTCCCGGCCGTCTTCGGCTGGCTGGTGCCGACTGTGGCGCTGGCCCGAGATGGGCTGACCTGGATGTCCGTGGTCGACCATCCCTACCCGATGCGCGCGCTGCTGCTGACCGCGGCTGTGGGCCTCGGCGTTCCCGGTCTCGCCGCGGTCGCTGAGCTCGCCCGCGCCGGCGGCACGCCCTTCCCGTGGGACCCGCCCGCGCACCTGGTCACCAGCGGCCCCTACGCCTACGTCTCCAACCCGATGCAGATCTCGATCGCTGGCCTGATGACGCTGCTGACCGCCGCCACCGGATCGCTAGTCCTGGCCGGCCTGACGGCCTTCTCGGTGGCCTTCTCGGTGGTGCTCGCCGAACGTCACGAGCGAGCCACGCTCAGCGCCCGCTGGCCGGCGCACGACGACTACCGCCGTCATGTCCGCTCGTGGGTGCCACGCTGGAGGCCGTGGGTGGCAGCGCCGGCGACCCTCTGGGTCAGCGAGGCCTGTGCCCTGTGCTCGGCCACGGGTGTGGTCCTCGACTCCCTGGCACCCACCGGCCTGGAGCGGCGGCCGGCCGAGGCCGCCCCCGTGGCCCTGGTCCGCATGCGCTGGCAGGCCGGCGACCCACCCGACAGCGACCACAGCGACGGCATCGCCGCCTTCGCCCGCGCCCTGGAGCACACCACCCTCCCGTGGGCCTGGCTGGGCTGGTGCATGCGCCTCCCGGTGGTACGGCCGTGGCTGCAGGTGGTGGCCGACGCGTGTGGGCTCGGGCCTCGTCCGCTGGTCCGAACCGGTGCCGACGATCGGATGAGGCCATGAGCAGCGAGGCGACACGGGTCGCCCTGATGGACGCGGCCGTGAGACTGACCGCCAGGACCGGCACCAAGGGGCTGACCGCGCGCGGCATCGCGACAGAGGCTGGGGTCAACCAGGCGCTCGTCTACTACCACTTCCAGGGCGTGGACGGCCTGCTCCACGAGGCCTACCGGCGGGCGACGCTGGCACTGATCGCCGACTTCACCGCCGACCTCGAGGCCGTCACCACCTTCGAGGAGCTCTACGGCGTAGGCGCCCGGCTCGCAGCCCGATCCACCGACGACGGCAGCGCCGCCCTGCTCAGCCACGTCATCGCCGCTGCTCACAGCGACGATCAGATGGCCGTGATGCTGGGTGAGTGCATGGGCCACTGGCGGGCCGCCATCTCCGCGAGCGTGCACCGGGTCCTCGCCTCACGCGGCCTCGACACCGCGATGGACGTCGAGGCCCTCACCGATTCCCTCGCGGCGGCCACCGTCGGGCTGGTGACGATGGGCGCGGTCCCCGGCCAGCCGCTCGGGGACCCGCTCAAGGCAGTCGGTGGCCTGCCGCCGCTGCTCGACCGGACGCTGCGGCTCGTCCCTCCGGCACTAGCGCGAAGGATCTTCCGATCCCGCGAGCGACCTTCGTCGGGGACTTCGTCAGGCCAACGCGCCGACCACTGACTCGGCTGCGGCGAGCACCGCGCCGGAGGCGACGAGCGAGACGGCTGCCTCGATCTCGGGGGACAGGTGGCGGTCGGGGCCGGGGCCCTCGATGCCGGAGTCGCGGAGCAGGCGTACGACGGCGCCGGTCGCGGGCGACGGTGTCAGCGGCGCCCGCATGTCGAGGGCGCGGGCGGCGGTGAGGACCTCGACGGCCACCACGCGGGTCAGGCCGTCCACCGAGCGCCGCAGCTTGCGAGCAGCCGACCAGCCCATCGAGACGTGGTCCTCCTGCATCGCGCTTGAGGGGATCGAGTCGACCGACGCGGGCACGGCGAGGCGCTTGAGCTCGGAGACGATCGCGGCCTGGGTGTACTGCGCGATCATGTGGCCGCTGTCGACGCCGGGGTCGTCCGCCAGGAACGGCGTGAGCCCGTGGCTGCGGTTCTTGTCGAGGAACCGGTCCGTGCGCCGCTCGCTGATCGACGCGACGTCGGCGGCCACGATGGCGAGGAAGTCGAGCACGTAGCCGACTGGCGCACCGTGGAAGTTGCCGTTGGACTCGACCCGCCCCTCCTCGGCGAGCACGACCGGGTTGTCGACGGCGCTGGCGAGCTCGCGGGCCGCGACCTGCGCGGCGTGCTCGACCGTGTCGCGCGCAGCGCCGTGGACCTGCGGGGAGCAGCGCAGCGAGTAGGCGTCCTGGACCCGGTTGCAGTCGGGACCGCGGTGGGAGGCGACGACGCCGGAGTCCGCGAGGATGCTCGTCAGGTTGGCCGCCGAGGCGGCCTGGCCGGGATGTGGCCGGATCGCCTGCAGCTCCGGGGCGAAGACGCGGTCGGTGCCGAGCTGGCCCTCGACGCTCATCGCGGCGGCGATGTCGGCGGTGCGCAGCAACATGCGCAGGTCGGAGATGGCGAGGACCAGCATGGCGAGCATGCCGTCGGTGCCGTTGATGAGGGCCAGCCCCTCCTTGGCGGCGAGCTCGACCGGCTCGAGTCCGACCGCGGCGAGGGCCTCGGCGGCCGGCATGAGCGTGCCGGCTGCGTCACGCACCTCGCCCTCGCCCATCAGCGCCAGGGCACAGTGGGCCAGCGGCGCCAGGTCGCCTGAGCAGCCCAGCGAGCCGTGCTCGCGCACCACCGGGGTGATGCCGTGCGTGAGCAGCCCGGCCAGCAGCTGGGCCGTCTCGCGGCGGACCCCGGTGTGACCGGTGGCGAGGGTGGAGAGCCGCAGCAGCATCAACCCGCGCGTCACCTCCCGCTCGACCTCGGGACCGGATCCGGCCGCGTGGGAGCGCACCAGCGACCGCTGGAGCTGGGCGCGCATCGGGGTGGGGATGTGCCGGGTGGCGAGGGCGCCGAAGCCGGTGGAGATGCCGTACGCCGGCGTGGGCGCCGCGGCGAGCTCGTCGACGACGGCGCGCGCCCGGTCGATCGCAGCCAGCGCCTCGTCGGTGAGCGTGACTGGGGCGCCGTGGCGCGCGACGGAGAGGAGCTCCCGGGGGCCGACGGGACCGACACCGACCTGGACTGCCTCGGCCCGGGGGCCGGCGGAGACGTGGAGCTGCATGGCCGCCATCAAACTCTCGGCCCGGTCCGTCCACCAGCCCGGCCGGCGCCCCTACGTCTCGGATACGAGACTCCGGCGGCTGTCGCGTCGGGTTCAGGGGTACTTCCCTGCCTACCGCACATCAAGGCCGCCTGACGGCCGGAAGGAGCAAGCCATGAGCACAATGGAGATCATCGTCCTTGCCGCCGTCGTGGTCCTCGGCCTCATCGTCATCGCCGTGATCGCGCGCTCGGTGCAGAAGAGCCGCCACGAGGACGCCATGGCAGAGGCCGATCAGATGCGTCAACGGGCCGACGAGCGCAGCGTCGACCTCCAGGAGGAGGACGCTCGCGCCCGGGAGGCCGAGGCCAGGGCAGAGCAGGCCCGACTGCAGGCCGAGCGCGCAGAGCGCCAGGCTGCCGAGGCCCGCACCGGTGTGGTGCAGGAGGAGGCCAAGAAGGAGGACCAGCTCCGCGCTGCAGACCGGCTCGACCCGCGCGTCGACCACAAGTCCGACGACTACACGCCGCGCACGGACACCACCACGACCGACACCACCACGACCGGCACCACCACGACTGACACCACCGCGACCGACTCCTCGCGCGACCCCGACACCATCCTTGACGACACCACCTCGGGCGAGGACCACCGCCGCGCCTGAGCCTCGCGTCGACCGCTCCTGCCCGTCCCCGAGCCCGGGGTCGGGCAGGATTCGGGCATGAGCCACGTCCCGGCGGCCACCCGCGCGCTCCGGGTCCTGCGGTACCTGGCGAGCCAGTCCGACCCGGTGCCCCTCGACTCGATCATGCGGGCCTGCGACCTCCCGCGGAGCACGGCCTACCACCTGGTCAACGCCATGATCGACGAGGGCTTCGTCGTCCACCTGCCGGATGACCGCCGCTACGGCCTGGGGGTGGCCGCCTTCGAGGTGGGGAGCGGCTTCACGCGGCAGGAGCCGCTGCAGCGGCTCGCGCGGCGCCCACTGGCTGCCCTCGTCGACGTGACGGGCCACGGCGCCCATCTCGCCGTGCTCCACGGTCGCGACGTGCTCTATGTCGTCGAGGAGCGCGCACCAGGACGCCCGCCGCTGGTCACGGACGTGGGGGTGCGCTTGCCTGCCCACCTGACCGCGAGTGGACGCGCCATCCTCTCGGCCCTTCCGGCCAGCCAGGTGCGGGCGCTCTACCCCGACCGGGATGCCTTCGTGACACGCCACGGCAGCGAGGTGCACACCCTGGCCGCCCTGCGGGTGATCCTGTCCGAGACCCGGCAGCGTGGGCACGCGGTCGAGGCGGGAGAGGTGACCCCCGGCCTCAGCAGCGTGGCGGCGCCGGTTCTCGACCACAACCAGTTCCCCGTCGCGGGAGTGGCGGTCACGTTCCCCGACGACGAGCCGGACCCGGGATCCATCGCCAGGGCCGTGGTGAGCACGGCCGGGCTGCTCACCCGCCGGCTGGGAGGCGACGGACCTTCTTCGCGGTGACGATGATGCGGGTGCGGTAGATCCCGGTGGTGTTGTTGCGGTCACCGCAGGTGATCAGCACCAGCCTGGCCCTGCCCCGGTCGGAGAACAGCGCACGCACCGCCGCGGGGCTGAGCCCGGAGACCCGCCTGACCCTGGTGACCTTGAACGCGGCGATCCCGACCGAGATCCGGTTTCCGGGGCGAAGCTGCCCGAGCCGGTCGAAGACACCGGGCCCCTTGGACCAGGTGTGGCCGGCGAGCACGGCACTGCCGGGCTGGCCGGGGCGCACGCCGTGGCGCCAGCTGTAGACGTCGCGGACGCTCCCGCCCACCGCCAGGCGCCCGTTGCGGACCCCCACGCGACGGATCCCGGCGTCCACCCCGATGGCGGGGATGTGCAGCCGGGCGGCCTTCCGTGCCGTCACCGGCGCTTCAGCGGAGGCGGAGTACGACGGCGAGGTCACCAGCACCCCCAGCCCGGCGACCATCGTCACCAGAGCGGTCAGCACCACGGCCAGTCGTCGCACGCGCGACCTCCCCATCCCCACACGCAGCCCCCCACGGGCCGACCTCCCACAGGCTACGTCGGGGGGTCGCGTGAGTCAGGGGTGGACTGGACCAGTCGTGCGGTCTCCTACGCTGCCGACATGGCCCCGCTCACCTGGCTCGACTCCGAGGCCGTCAGCCGCCTGCTGCCGGACACCGACACGCTGCTCGACCTGACGTTATGAAGGAGCCGTGACCGGCCCAATGGTGATGGGCGCCACAAAGACGAGCCATGGTGTGGCGACGGTCACTACGCCCCGGTAGGGGCAGGGACGAAAGCTACCTGCCGGTAGGATTCTCGCCACTCGCACGTCGCTCAACACCAGAGCAGGCAGAGCCTAGGCTCTGTCCAGCCGTCCACCACTGCGACGAGCTGTTCTGCCCCGGCCCCGAGGAGCACTCCCCCATGCAGATGTTCGCCATCGTGATCTCGCTGGCCTTCACGGTCGTCGCCGTGGCCCTCACGGCACGCGCAGTGAGCCAGATGCTGGGGGTGATGCGACAGGGGCAGCCTGCCGTCGGGCGCAGCGACAACCCCGGAGCGCGCACCGTCACGATGCTGAAGGAGACGTTCCTCCACACGCGCATGCTGCAGTGGACCTGGATCGGCATCATGCACTGGTTCGTCTACATGGCGTTCCTGTTCCTCAGCACGGCCGTGCTGGCGGCCTACTTCCAGCTCTTCAAGCCCGACTTCGCCTACCCCGTCGTCGGGCACTGGATCCCGTTCGAGTGGTTCAACGAGCTCATCGGCGCGCTCAGCACCATCGGCATCGTCTTCCTGATCATCTACCGCCAGAAGCACCACCCGCGCAGTGAAGGTCGCAAGAGCCGATTCTTCGGGTCGACCTTCTGGCAGGCCTACTTCGTCGAGGCGCTGGCCCTGCTCGAGGGAGCCGCCATCCTCTTCGTGCGTGCCGCGGAGTGGCGGCTCGACACCGAGTCGGGACGCATCCACTACCCGTTCTCGTCGTGGCTCGGCGACGCGATCTACCCCGTCGACAAGTCCTCGCTCGAGAACCTCATCTACGCCATCGCGGCGTTCAAGATCGTGCTCGCGATGGTGTGGCTGATCGTCATCGCCCGCAACATCACCATGGGCATCGCCTGGCACCGCTTCACCGCGTGGTTCAACATCTGGTTCAAGCGTGAGGCCGACGGCACGACCGCGCTGGGCGCGATGAAGCCGCTCACCTCCGACGGCAAGCCGATCACGCTCGACGACATCGACGACCTCGACGAGGACTCCGCCCTCGGCGCCGGCAGGATCGAGGACTTCTCCTGGAAGGGCATCCTCGACTTCACCACCTGCACCGAGTGCGGTCGCTGCCAGTCGCAGTGCCCGGCGTGGAACACCGAGAAGCCGCTCTCGCCCAAGCTGCTGGTGATGGGGCTGCGCGAGCACGCCTACGCCAAGGCGGCCGGCGACCCCGCCCACACCGACCGGGTGCTCGTCGGCAGCGGCGAGAAGGGTGCCGACCACGGCGCCGGCACCGACGTCCTCGACTACTTCTACAACCCCGCCGACGGCGACTTCGTCATCGACGAGGACGTCCTCTGGAGCTGCACCTCGTGCGGCGCCTGCGTCCAGCAGTGCCCCGTCGACATCGAGCACGTCGACCACATCATGGACATGCGGCGCCACCAGCTGCTGGTGGAGTCCAACTTCCCCGCCGAGCTCAACGGGCTGTTCAAGGGCCTGGAGAACAAGGGCAACCCGTGGAACATGTCGCCGAACGCCCGCATGGACTGGGCCAAGGGGCTCGACTTCGAGGTCCCGGTCGTCGGCGACGACCTCGAGTCGCTGGAGTCGGTGGACTGGCTCTTCTGGGTCGGCTGCGCCGGCGCCTACGAGGACCGCGCGAAGAAGACCACCCGCGCGGTCGCCGAGCTGCTCAACATCGCGGGCATCTCCTTCGGCGTGCTCGGCAACGGCGAGACCTGCACCGGAGACCCTGCGCGTCGAGCCGGCAACGAATTCGTGTTCCAGGGCCTCGCGCAGCAGAACGTCGAGACCTTCAAGGAGTTCAAGGTCAAGAAGGTCGTCTCGACCTGCGCCCACTGCTTCAACACCCTCAAGAACGAGTACAAGGACTTCGGCATCGAGCTCGAGGTCGTGCACCACACCCAGCTGCTTAACCGACTGGTGCGTGAAGGCAAGCTGACCCCGGTCAAGGAGGGCGCTGGCGCCGCGAAGCGGTCCATCACCTACCACGACCCCTGCTTCCTCGGTCGTCACAACCAGGTCTACGAGCCGCCGCGCGAGCTGCTACAGGTCCTCCCCGGCGCCGAGGTCGTCGAGATGGAGCGCAACTCCGAGAAGTCCTTCTGCTGCGGCGCCGGTGGTGCCCGAATGTGGATGGAGGAGACGCTCGGCGAGCGGATCAACATCAACCGCACCAAGGAGGCCGTCGGCACAGGCGCCGACCAGATCGCCGTCGGCTGCCCCTTCTGCCGCGTGATGCTCTCCGACGGCCTCACCGCCCAGCAGGCCAAGGGCGAGGCCCGCGAGGAGGTCGAGGTCCTCGACGTCGCCCAGATGCTGCTCGCCTCGGTGAAGGGCGAGCAGGCCACCAAGGCCGCGCCCGGCTCCGCCAAGAAGGCCGCGGCCGCCGGCGCCAGCGCCGGGGCGGCTGTCTCCACCGGGGACGTCGCGACCAAGGACGAGCCCGAGGTGGGCGACGCCACCCAGACCGAGGACACCGTCACCGAGACTGCAGACGTCGGGCCGAACGCCAAGGCCTCCGGCGGATCCTCCCTGTTCGACACGCCGGCCGCCGAGCCGGCCAAGCCCGCGAAGACCGAGCCCGCGTCCGGCGGGTCGCTCTTCGACACGCCCGCCCCCGAGCCCGCCAAGCCGGCGAAGACGGAGCCCGCGTCCGGCGGGTCGCTGTTCGACACGCCCGCCCCCGAGTCCGCCGAGCCGGTCAAGGCCGAGGAGCCTGCGAAGCCCGCGGCCACGTCGGGAGGATCCCTCTTCGACCTGGAGGCGCCGGCGACCGAGCCCACGCCGAAGACCGAGGAGCAGGCACCCGAGGCGGAAGCCGAGGTGCAGGCAGAGCCTGCGAGCGAGGCCCCGAAGCCTGCAGCCGACGCGCCGACGACCCCGGCGGCCGACCTGGGCTCGGGCGGTTCGCTGTTCGACCTGGAGGCCCCGGCACCCGAGGCGAAGTCCCAGCCGGAGCCCGAGGCGAAGACCGAGCCGGAGCCCGAGGCGAAGACCGAGCCGGAGCCCGAGGCGAAGTCCGAGCCGGCGCCGGCCGCCGAGGCCTCGAGCAGCCCGGAGTCGAGTGCGGCCCCCGCGCCGTCCGCCGGGATCCCCGAGGGTGGCTCGCTCTTCGACATCCCCGCCGCGGAGCCCGCCAAGCCGGCCCCGGCAGCCACGTCGGAGTCGGAGCCTGCACCCGAGGCCGAGCCGACCCCGGAGCCCGAGCCCGAGCCCGAGCCCCAGGGGGAGGTCGAGCCCGAGGCGGAGCCAGAGCCGCAGGCTCCCGCCGCGCCGCCCAGCGGCGCGGAGCTCAGCCAGGCCGCGACCGCAGCCGGGCGCAGCGAGGACGAGGCAGCACCTGAGCCTGCCGAGGCCCCGGCTGCCGACGAGTCCGCGGTCGAGCAGCCTGCCGCTGAGTCGTCCGAGCAGACCCAGACCGAGGAGTCGGCGACCGAGCCGACGCCTGAGTCCGAGTCCAAGCCCGCCAGCGGCGCGACCCACACGCCGAAGACCGATGCCGACATCAACGGATCAGGTTCGCTCTTCGACCTCTGACGGACGCCGACGCTTGACTGCCGCCAGCCCGATGGGCGCCGGCCCGGCCAGGCGTGTCAGTCGTCGTCGGTGCTGTCGCCCACGCCGTGCAGCAGCCGGTGGACCTCGCCGGCCCCCAGCGGTCTGCTCGGGAGGGGACCGTGCGCGGGGTTCGCCCGGAGCCCGTCGAGCAGCAGCTGGAGATGGCGGTGCGCCCTGAGCTCACGGCCCGGCTCGGGGACCCGGGCGATCCCCCAGAACATCTGCGCGCTCGTCACCAGGTCAGATCCCCGGACGTCCGGCCGCAGGACGCCGGCAGCGATCGCTCGCTCCACCAGGGCCCGGATCGGCTCGACCCACGCGTCGCCGGGGGTGTAGGACGGATCGTTCACGGCCTGACGTCGCATGATCTCCGGCACTGCCGGGGAGTCCACGACGATCTCGATGCACCCCCGCAGGAAGACCTCCACGGCGAGCCAGGGGTCCTCAGTCGCGGTCGCCCGGGTCACGACGTGATCGATGCGCTCGACGAGTCGGTCGTAGAGAGCCCGGACCAACGCTTCGTGGGAGGGGAAGTGCCGAAAGAGCGTCGCTTCCCCCAGCCCGGCAGCCTTGGCCAGTCCCTGCAGCGGGGCGTCGAGCGAGCGCTTCCCGAAGTAGACCTCGGCGGTCGCCAGCAGCCGTTCGCGGTTGCGAGCGACGTCTCGACGCTGGGCGCGGTCTGGCATGGGGACACCGTACGTCGCCGTCCGCCGACCTCTGCAGGCCGGTCTGACACCAGCTTGCCCTTGTTCTGACGTCATGATGGTGTCATAGTGGTGCGCATGGACATCACGCCCTACGTCGACCACCTCCGCCGCGACTTCCTCGCCGCCGCCGAGGCCGGCGGCGAGGACCTGCGGGAGGCTGCCGCCCGCTTGGCCTACGCGCTCGACCCCGCTGCTCGGCTCGCCCTGATGGAGGCCATCTCGCATGCTGCCGCGGAGATCACGGCCGAGCTGCCGGGCGGCAACGTCGACGTGCGCCTGGCCGGGCGAGAGCTCGACTTCGTGGTCGAGGCCGCGCCTGTGCCGGCACCACCCGAGCCTCCCGCTCCCCCGACCCCGGTGCCGCCCGAGCCCGACGACGAGGGGGGCCTCGCGCGCATCACGCTGCGGATACCCGAGTCGGTGAAGGCACGAGCCGAGGAGAAGGCCGCGCATGCCGGGCACAGCCTCAACACCTGGCTGGTCAACGTCGTGCGTGCCGCAACCTCCGACCATGCGGTCAGCGTCGACATCGACCTCAGCAGCATCCCGTTCGTCGGCTACGACCCCTTCTCCCCCCGGCCGGGGAGCAAGCACGGGAGCCGCCGGATGACCGGCTGGATCTGACCCCCCTACCACCAGGAGCGACCATGGAACAGACCTTCGAGACGCCGGGACCGGTCGAGCTGTACGTCGAGAACGGCCGCGGCCGTGTCGTCGTCACGACGGCCGACGTCGCCCGCACCGAGGTCCGCGTCTTCGGCCCCCAGGCCGGCGAGTTCGTCGTCGAGCACCGCGACGACAGCGTCGCCGTGGTGGCCCCACGCGGCAGCGGCTTCCTCCGCAAGGACTCCGAGGCCGAGGTCGAGGTCGTCGCACCCCGCTGCAGCAGCCTGACGGCCAAGCTCGGCAGCAGCGACCTCGTCACCCACGGACCACTCGGCACCACCTGGGTCAACAGCGGCTCGGGGGACGTCGCGCTCGAGCGCGTCGACGGCACCCTCGACGTCCAGTCGGGCAGTGGGGGCGTCCGTGTCGGCCACGTCGACCTCGAGGGGCGCATCAAGTCGGGCTCCGGCGATGTCCGCGTCGAGTCCCACCGCGGCACCCTCGCCGTGAAGTCAGGCTCCGGCGACGTCCTGGTCGGCCAGAGCGGCGACGAGCTGGCCTGCACGACCGGCAGCGGCGACGTCGACGTCCGGGTCGCCAGTCGCGGTCGCGTCACCGCCAGGTCGGCCAGCGGCGACATCGGGATCGGCTTCACCCCCGGCACGCCGGTGTGGACCGACGTCAACACCGTCTCCGGCCGCATCTCCTCGACCCTTCCCCCCACCGGCGAGCCGGCAGAGGGTCAGGACTTCGTCGAGCTGCGCGCGACCACGGTCTCCGGCGACGTCACGCTCTCGGTGGGCCAGGCTCAGGACCGCATCGCGACACCGCGCCGCCAGTAGCCCATGAACGCGACCTGCCGACGGTCCACCCCGAGCTCGGAGACGAGGTGCCGCCGCAGGCCGGTGACGACCTTCGACTCCCCCGCGATCCAGGCGTAGAGCCCGTCGAGGTCGTGTCCGTCGACGCGGGTCGCGCCGTCGACCGTCTCGCCGGACGAGGAGTGGGTCGGCGTCTCCCACAGGTCGGGATCGACGTCCTCCGGCGCCACGTCAGGGGCGAGGTCCGGCAGGCCGAGGTGTGCCAGCACCGAGGAGTGGAGGCGCTCGCCGAGAGGCGCTCCGTTGCGGGGCAGCCACGTCACCTCGACCTGGGGCGGACGTCGTACGTCGAGCACGTCGCCGGTCTCGGGCACCTCCATGAACACTGACCCGCGCGCGTCGGCGGGAAGCTGCTCGAGGACCGAGCACACGGCGGGTACGGCGGTCTCGTCCGCGGCCATCAGCAGGTCGCTCCCTGCGGGTGGATCGAACTCGATCCCTCCGAACGGGTGGCCGCGGCGTGGCGCGAGCAGCACGACGCGGTCGCCCACGGCGGCAGTGCTGGCCCAGCGCGAGCCCGGGCCGGAGTCGACCCCGGACCCGTGCACGGCGATGTCGACGACGAGCCTGGTGTCCGTGCCGGTGCCGCGGACCGCGCGGACCGTGTAGGTGCGCATGTGGCCGCGCTCCTCGGCGGGCCGGTCGAGCCAGGTGCTCATCCACGTCTCGTCGGCGTCGGCGACCGAGGAGATGCCACCGGTGACGGGGTCCGGGAGGATCAGCTTGAAGCGCTGGTCGAAGCTCGGCCCCTCGACGCCGTACTCCGCGAGCGCGGGGCTGCCGAGCTCGAAGCGCAGGAAGGTCGGGCTGATCCGCTCGATCGAGACGACCTCGACCTCGGCGAGGAGCATCGGCAAGGTCGAGCGGAGCTGGGCGGTGGTGGTCATCGGTCCTCCATGGCCTTCGGCGCGGGAACGTGCCTCGAGACGGGCACGACGAGCGGGGTGTGTGAGACGGGGTCGTCGATCACGCGGTTCTCGAGCCCGAAGACGGTGCGTACGACGTCCTCGGTGACGACCTCGCGCGGCGGTCCCTCGGCCACGATGCGGCCCTCACGCATGGCCACGAGGTGGTCGGCGTAGCGAGCGGACAGGTTGAGGTCGTGCAGCACCATCACGATCGTCGTGCCGCGCCGGGCGTTGAGCTCGGCCAGCAGGTCGAGCATCTCGACCTGGTGGGCGACGTCGAGGTAGGTGGTCGGCTCGTCCAGGAGGAGCAGGTCGGTCCCCTGCGCCAAGGCCATCGCGATCCAGACGCGCTGGCGCTGCCCTCCGGACAGCTCGTCGACGACCCGGTCGGCGAGGCCCAGCGTGTCGGTGAGTGCAAGGGCCTCGCTGACGGCGGCGTCGTCCTCGCTGGTCCAGCGACGGAACGCACCGTGGTGGGGGTGGCGGCCACGGCTGACCAGGTCCACCACGGTGACGCCCTCCGGCGTGACGGGGTTCTGGGGCAGCAGGCCGAGGGTGCGGGCGACCTGCCTGGTCGGCAGGCGGTGGATCGACCCGCCGTCGAGCAGCACCGTGCCCGCGCGAGGCTTCAGCAGTCGCGCCAGGCCACGGAGCAGCGTGGACTTGCCGCACGCGTTGGCACCGACGATGACGCTGATCCTCCCGTGGGGGACGCGCAGGTCGAGGTCGTGGACCACCGCGGTGTCGGTGTAGCCGAGCGTCAGTGACTGCGCGCCGAGCCTGGACTCCACTGCCGGGGCGTGGGTGACGGTCATGCCGAGGTCCTTCCGGTACGACTTCCGGTACGGCGGCCACCACGGACGAGCAGCCAGAGCAGGAACGGTGCGCCGAAGGCGCCGGTGACGACGCCCACGGGCAGGTTGAGGTCGGCGAAGGCATAGGCGCCCGCGTAGTCCCCCACCAGGACGAGCACCGCGCCGACGAGGCCGGCGGCCGGCAGCGTCGTACGACCCTGGTTGAGGGACCGGGCGATCGGTCCGGCGAGGAACGCGACGAAGGCGACCGGGCCTGCCGCTGCGACCCCGAGGGCGATGAGAAGGACGCCGAGCAGCATGAGCCCGTCGGTGCGGGACCTCCGCACGCCCAGCCCGGCGGCGACGTCCTCACCGAGCTCGGTCACGGGCAGCGCCCTGGCCACGAGCAGTGTCGCGGGAAGCAGCACCGCCAGGCACAGGGCCAGCAGGCCGATGGTCGACCACGCGACGCCGTTGACGCTGCCGGTGAGCCACCTCAGGACGAGCTGGACGTCGTACTCGTCGACGCGGGTGAAGACGTACTGGATCGTCGACTGCATGGCCGCAGCCATGCCGATCCCCGCCAGCACCAGGCGGAAGCCGGAGTGGTCACCGGCCACGGCGCGGACGGTCATCGCGACGGCCAGCGCGCCGGCGACGGCGGCGGCGGAGACCGGCCATCCCGACCAGCCGGCCAGGGCGATCGCGGTCACGGCGGCTGCGCTAGCGCCCAGGCTGACACCGATGACGTCGGGACTGGCCAGGGGGTTGCGCAACGTCGTCTGGAAGATCGCCCCGCCGACGCCGAACGCGAGACCCACCAGCACCGCCAGCACGGCCCGCGGCAGCTTGGACTCCATCACGATGTAGGTGGCCCCGGGGATCTCCTCACCGAACAGGATGCGGAAGAAGTCGACCACGGTGACGGTGTAGTCGCCCAGCAGCACCCGGGCGGCGAAGGCACCCAGCACGAGGAGGGCCAGGCCGGAAACCAGGAGCCGGTGACGGCGGGACGGCGCGCGGCGAGCACGTCGTACGACGTCGACGGCCTCCAGGGTCGGCGGTGCGGCACCTGCCGAGGTCTCCAGGGGCGGGGCGGTGATCGTCACAGGCTCCTCCCGGTCCTGCGGATCAGGAACAGGAAGAACGGCACGCCGACGGCAGCCGCCATGATCCCGACCTGCACCTCGGCCGGCGGGAGCACCACTCGACCGACGGTGTCTGCGAGGACCACCAGGGCGGCGCCGGCGAGCATGGAGAAGGGCAGCACCCTGCCGTAGTCGGGTCCCACGAAGCCCCGGACCACGTGGGGGACGACCAGGCCGACGAAGGCGATCGGGCCGGTCAGCGCGGTGGCGGTGCCCGCCAGCAGGACGATGGCGAGCCCGAGCACGAGCCGGTCGCGGGTCGTACGACGACCCAGGCCGCGGGCGAGGTCGTCGCCGAGCGCCAAGGTGTTGAGCAGGCGTGCCCCCGTCAGCGCGAGGACGGCGCCGGCCACCAGGAACGGCGCGCCCACCAGGAGCACGTCGAGGCCACGGCCACCGACCGTGCCCACCTGCCAGAAGCGGAAGGACTCCATGGTCTTGCGGTCCGCCAGCAGCAGGCCGGTGGTCCAGCTCATCAGTCCGGCCGTCAGGGCGGCGCCGGTGATGGCGAGCTTCATGGGGGTGGCACCGTCGCGACCGAGCGCGGCGATGGCGTGCACGAGCACGGTCGCCAGGGCCGCGCCGGCGAAGGCCAGCGGCAGGAACTGGCTCAGGGCGTTGGCCCCGAAGGCGGTCATCCCGATCACCATGGCGAACGTGGCGCCGGCGTTGACTCCGAGGATGCCGGGGTCCGCCAGCGGGTTGCGGGTGAGCCCCTGCATGAGAGCGCCCGCGAGGCCGAGGGCAGCGCCGACCGCCAGGGCGAGCAGGGTTCGCTCGAGGCGCGCCTCCACCACGGGGTGCAGCGGGTGGGTGTCGGACCACACAGCCGTCAGCGGCACCGCGCGGGCCCCCACCACGACGGAGAGGACGACGGCGACGGCCACCACCGCGACACAGGTCGCGGTGGTGGACGGGAGGCCGGGTCGACGCGTGGCGGCAGCCTCGGGAGACCCCGCGGCGGGTCCTGTCCCGGGGGTGCCTGCGTCGACCAGCGTCCTGGTGGTCACTCGCCCTCGAGCGCCTTCACGACGTTGGGCAGGAAGTCGGAGACGATGACCGGGATCGACAGCGGTGTCGGGTTGGTCGACGCCATCGCCATCTCCTTGTCGGACTCGGCGTACCAGTGGCCCTCGGCGATCGCGGGGATCTGACCGAGCAGCTTGTCCTCGGCGATCGCATCCACGCTCTTCTCCGACTCGACCCAGGTGACGAACACGTCGGAGTCCAGCTCGCTGGCCTGCTCGGCCGAGACCGAGCCGTAGAACTCGCCGGGCTTGATGGCCTCGGCGACGGCGGGGGCGTCCACCATCCCGAAGTCACGCAGGATCGAGACCCGCGGGTCCTCGGGGGCGTACATGCCGATCGTGGACAGGTCGGTGGGGGTGAGGTAGCCGTAGATCAGCTCCGCGCCCTGGAGGGACGGGTTGTCCTCCTTGGCCTCCTCGATCGCAGCCTCGGTGTCGGCCTTCACCTCGTCGGCCTGCCCGGTCCGACCGAGCGCCTGACCGATCATCTCGAGGCTGTCCTGCCACGAGGTCGTCCAGGGCGCCTCGGGGTAGGCCACGACCGGGGCGATCTTGCTGAGCTTCTTGTACTCCGCCTCGGTGATGCCCGAGTTGGTGGCGAGGATCAGGTCGGGGGTCAGCTTGGCGACCTCGTCGACCGGCGCGCCGTCGGCGTCGTCGTACCGCACGGGCGCCTCGGCGCCGATCTCCTCGATGGCGGCGTCGAACCACTCGGTCGACCCCTCCGCGTTGCCTCCCCACGTGATCTTGGTGGCGCCTACCGGTACGACGCCCAGCGCCAGGGCGTGGTCGTGGTCGACCCAACCGAGGGTCGCCACCCGGGTGGGCTCGTCCTCGATGGTCGTCTCGCCGAGGGCGTGCTCGATGGTGACCGGGAACGCGTCCGCCTCGGCGGTCGTCTCGGCCTCGGGCGCCGTGGACTCGGTGGCGGTCGTCGAGCCGGTGCTGCAGGCGGTGAGTGCGGTCAGGGCCAGCGCCGCGCCGATGAGGGCGTGGGAAGTACGGCGTCGCATGGTGTCTCGCTTCAGTTAGGTCGTCCTTACTTAGGACAGGCTAACCGAAGTCACCGGCGTACTCGCAAGTCGGTGTGAGCCAAACCTCAGATCGAGGTGCGGTGGAAGCTCTGGAAGCTCCGGCTCGGAGTGGGACCGCGCTGGCCCTGGTAGCGCGAGCCGTACTTCTCCGAGCCGTAGGGGTGCTCGCTGGGCGAGGAGAGCCGGAAGAAGCAGAACTGCCCGATCTTCATGCCGGGGTAGAGCTTGATCGGCAGCGTCGCCACGTTGGCCAGCTCGAGCGTGACGTGGCCGGAGAAGCCCGGGTCGACGAAGCCCGCGGTGGCGTGGGTGAGCAGCCCGAGGCGACCGAGGCTGGACTTGCCCTCCACCCGCGCTGCGATGTCGTCCGGCAGGCTGACGACCTCGTAGGTCGACCCCAGCACGAACTCGCCGGGGTGCAGGATGAACGGCTCGTCACCCTCGGGCTCGACCTCCCGCGTCAGCTCCGACTGGTCCTCGGCCGGGTCGATGTGGGGATAGCGGTGGTTCTCGAACACCCGGAAGAAGCGGTCCAGTCGCACGTCGATGCTCGAGGGCTGGAGCATCGCGGGGTCCCAGGGCTCGAGGGCGATCCGGCCCTGGTCGATCTCGGCGAGGATGTCGCGGTCGGAGAGCAGCACGGCGACAACCTACCGGCGCAGTGTCCGCACGTGAGGACCGAGCAGGGCGGTCGTGTCCGGCACGAACGACCACTCCGTGTCGTCGAGGTGCTCCACCAGCTCCGACACCGACATCCAGGCTCCCCAGTCGACCTCCTCCGCCTGATGCTGGATCGGGCCGTCCCAGACGCATGTGTAGAGGTAGGCGTGGTAGTCGGTGGAGCCGTCCGCATAGTCGCCCTCGGAGAGCTTCTCCAACGTCACACCTGCGATGCCCAGCTCCTCGGCCAGCTCCCGGACCGCGGCGTCGTACGGATGCTCACCTGCTGCCACGACACCACCCGCGGCGAAGTCGTAGCGGCCCGGGTACACGTCCTTGGTGCTCGTGCGCCTGTGCACGTAGACGTCCCCGGCCGAGTTGCGCACCAGCACCCCCGTCGCCGCGTGGCGCAGGTTGTCGCGGCGCATCACCGACCGCGGCGCGCTGCCGCACACCCGTCCGGCGCTGTCCACCAGGGCCACCAGCTCCTCCATCCAGGAAGTCTCACACGCGTTGGCACAATGACCCGGTGACCTTCCACCGCTACGTCGCCCTGGGCGACTCGTTCACCGAAGGCGTCGGCGACCCCGACCCGACCCGCCCCAACGGCCTGCGTGGCTGGGCCGACCGGGTCGCCGAGGTGCTGGCCTCGCACACCCCTGAGTTCGCCTACGCCAACCTGGCGATCCGGGGCCGCAAGCTCGGCCCCATCATCGCCGAGCAGCTCGACCCGGCGATCGCCCTGCGGCCCGACCTGGTCACGATCCACGGCGGGGGCAACGACGTGCTGCGGCCGCGCGTCGACCTCGACGCCCTGGCGGCGTCGTACGACGGCGCGGTCGGCCGGCTCGCCGACAGCGGCGCCCACGTCGTGATGTTCACGATCCAGGACCCCGGTCCCGGCGGCATCTACGGCCCGATGCGCGGGCGGATGGCCATCTTCAACGAGTGGGTCCGTGAGATCGCCGACACGCACGGCGGCACCGTCGTGGACATGTGGCGGATGCGCGACATCGACCCCGGCGCGGTGGTCGACACCGACCGCCTGCACCTCAACAGCGCCGGCCACCGCTTCATGGCCGGCCGCGTCCTCGAGGCACTCGGCGTCGAGCATGACCTCGTCCACGAGGCCGAGCCCACACCCGCGCTCGGTCGGCGCGAGCAGTGGCGCGAGAACGCACGCTGGACGCGCGAGTTCCTGGCGCCGTGGGTCCACCGTCGGGTGACCGGCCGCTCCTCCGGCGACGGGGTGGCGCCCAAACGGCCCACCCTCGGCCCGGTCGGGTAGCATTCCCGCCGCAGCCTCCGGGCCGCAGGCGGATGTAGCTCAGCTGGTAGAGCGCGACCTTCCCAAGGTCGATGTCGCGAGTTCGAATCTCGTCATCCGCTCCATCTTTCCGATAGTCCATATCAAACGGCTCCTCGTCAGTCGCCGATCGCGACCCATTTGACAAGGACTAGGACGCGCCGCCTGTGGCTCAAGCAACGCGTGGTGAGGTTGCGTCGGATGTGATCAGAGGGAACAGTGGGACGGCACCCTCTCGGATCGAGGTCTTCCCCATGCACCATCCCGTCCGTCGCCCGCGCCTGTGGGCTGCGCTCGCCGCAGCCCTCGCCCTGGTGGTCGTCGCCGTGCCGTTCCTGCCCGACAGCGCCGGTCCCGAGCCCGCGCTCACCCCGTCCGGCGACTCGACGTCTGGCCCGTCAGGCACCGACCCGTCAGGCACCGGCCTGACCCCCGAGGTGCTCGCCGAGATCGACCGGGTCGTGGCTGAAGGTCGCGCGGTCGGCCGCGCCCAGGGTCGCGCCGCGACAGCTCGCGCGCTGGTGCGCTGCGCCACCTTCGAGGGCCAGCGCTACTGCCTGGGCCACGGCTGGACCGACGCGCCCGAGGCCGAGCTGGCGGGCCGGCTCACGGCTCGCCCGACCCGCGCCGCGGAGCGCACGGGTGATCTCGGTCCCGGCGCGCTGCTGGCGCGCGCCATCAGGACCTCGCCCGCTGCCCGAGCCCGCGCCGAACGGGCCGAGCTCACGATGGCGGCCCGCTCGGTCGACAAGGTCATCGAGCTGCGCAAGCGCCCCCGCAGGACCGCAGAGGACTACCCGCGCAAGGACAAGATCCTCACCAGCCGCCAGGTGAAGGCGCAGAACGAGTACTACTGGTGCGGCCCTGCCACCATGCAGGCCATCGCCTGGGCCTGGAAGGAGCGGCGCCACGACCAGGCCTACTGGGCGCGCCGCCTGCGCACCACGACCGCCGGCACGGGCATCACCGACATGGTGCGCGTCATCAACAACCACACGGGCTTCGACAACAAGAAGTACGCCGGCCCCTACGTCGCCCTCGACATCGCCGACTACAGCTTCGACAAGTGGTTCCTGCTGATGATGCGCCACATCCACGACTACGACGCGCCCGTCGTGCTCCACCCGGTCCTGGAGAAGCGGTTCTACCCCTATCTCGACGACGACGCCAGCGGACACTTCCAGGTCGGCCGCGGCTACGACAAGAACCCCAGGGGGAACCCGCAGATCGGCTACTTCGAGCCCTGGGACCAGTCGCGGTTCGACCCGACGGAGCCGTCCATCCCGCGCGTCCAGTGGCGCAGCGCCTACAAGTCCTACCGCGCCAACCAGGCGCACTTCCAGCACAACGTGGGCGTCTGATGCGTCTGGTCCGTACGACGCTGGCGGCGGCCGTGCTGCTCGCGACGACCGCCTGCGCCGATGACGAGGCGACGCCCGCGCCCGACGCCGTACCCACACAGCCGAGCGAGTCGTCCGAGGACGACTCGACCGGGGGCGGCCCCCTCGAGTGGGAGCCCACTGGCTTCCTGCCGAAGGACCGCGTGGTCGTGGGCGAGGAGTGGACCGCAGTCGTCAAGGACGACAAGGTCAGCTTCGAGAGCCCCGCCTGGAACTTCCTCCTCGCCGAGGACACCGGCGGCAGCGTCGACGCGGTGCTGGTCGAGGGAGAGTCGGCAGTCGTGTCCTACGGCTTCGGCGGGGAGACGACGGAGGGCAAGGCCTTCCGTGTCGACCTCATGGACCGCGAGTGGACCGAGATCGTCAGCCCCCAACCTGCCAACGGCGGCGCGTGGGCGATGTACGACGACAGCCTCCACTACCCGGCCCTCGGCGAGGACGGCGCCTATTGCCTCGCGACGCTCGCGGTGCGGGACGGCAACGGCGAGGACGGCTGGTGCGCGCCTCCGCGCACCGGCTTCAGCAGCCTGACTGCCAGCGAGCACGGCGTCGCCCTGATGACCTTCGACGACACACGCCCGGTGTCGTGCCGGACCCTGCACGTGCTCGACGACGCCGGCACGCCGGCACCCCTGGACGAGCCGACCGAGTGCAGGGGCTGGGACGTCGCTGCCACCGGGAACGGCGCGATCTGGTCGGAGGTCCCCAAGCAGCGGCGCCAGGAGCAGGCCCGCTTCTTCGCGAGCGCCGACGGCACCACCGAGGACCTCGGGCGGGGCACCACCGGCTCGCTCACGCCGTGCGGTGGCGACGCCTTCTTCGTCCGCGACCCCCGCAGCAGGAAGGACCCGGCCCGCCTGATGCGCTGGGACGGGGCCTCCCTCTCGGTGGCGTTCGAGTCGCGGTCGAGGGGCAACGCCTTCCTCGCCGAGCCCGAGTGCGCGGACGGGATCCTGACCGTCACGGCGTTCGGCGAGGACGGCGACGAGCAGGTGACCGCGCCCGTCGGGTGAGCCCGGCGAACGACCACCGCTCGGCCGCCCCTGTCGGAGGACCTCCGAGTCCGGCAGGATGCCAGGACAAGCCAACCTCGGGGGACCCCATGCGCCTGATCGCCGTTGCACTGACCGTCCTGGCCCTGGCCGCGTCCGGATGCTCGGGAGACGATCCCGAGCCCACGACCACCAGCGAGTCTCCGTCCGAGACGCCGGAGGCCACGGAGGAGACCGACGACACCGAGGAGCCGGCTGAGGAGCCGGGCCAACCTGCAGCCGCAGACCCGTGCACCCTGGTCACCCACACCGACGTGAACGCGGCCTTCGGCGTGAAGGTCGGGCCCGGGGAGCCCGGCATGGGATCGCACACCGACGGCGACGTCTCCTACACCAGCACCGACTGCGAGTGGGAGGCAGAGGACCAGCTGGAGGTCCAGCTCGCAGTCTCGACCGCCCAGGACTTCGGCGGCGCTCTCGCGTGCGAGCCGGTGACCTATCTCGGCGAGGAGGGCGGCCCGACGAAGGTCCCGGGCGCCAAGTCCGCGACGTGGCTCGCGAGCGAGGACCCCAACGAGGTCGAGGCCCGACTCCGCGTGTGCACCAGCAGCGTCACGATGGACTTCGAGCTCGACGCCTCGACGGGCACCGGGGTCGACGAGCTGCGCAAGCAGACGATCGGCCTGGCCACGAAGGCCGTCGCCGCCCTGGGCTGACCCCGGGCTGACCTCCGAGCAGATAGCGTCGCCGCGTGAGCTTCACCGGATTCCCCGTCGCCGCGCTGGACTTCTACGACGATCTCGAGATGGACAACACCAAGTCGTTCTGGGAGGCCCACAAGGAGGTCTACCGCGACAGCGTGGCTGCGCCGATGAAGGCGCTCGTCGCCGCCCTCGAGCCCGAGTTCGGCACCGCCAAGGTGTTCCGTCCCTACCGCGACGTGCGCTTCGCCAAGGACAAGACGCCCTACAAGACCCACCAGGGCGCCTTCGTCGGGGTCGCCCCCGCGACCGGGTGGTACGTCGAGATCTCGGCGCGCGGCCTGCGCACCGGTGCGGGGTTCTACGACGCCGACTCGGCGACCATGTCGGCCTTCCGCGACGCGATCGTCGACGACAAGGCGGGACCTCGGCTCAAGCGGATCCTCGCCAAGCTCGAGAGGTCGGGCTTCGAGGTCTCCGGCGAGCGGTTGAAGACGTCACCGCGCGGCTACGACAAGGACCACCCGCGCATCGACCTGCTCCGTCACAAGCAGCTCTTCGCGGGACGCCTGATCGGCTTCGAGCCGGTGATCCACACCCCCGACGTGCTCGACGAGGTCCGCGCCGACTGGCGCGCCCTCAAGCCGCTCGTCGACTGGCTGGCTGCTCTCTGAGCCAGACAGTTCATCTCGTCGACCCTCGTACGACACCTGGGCCCCGCACGCTGGGGCCATGGCCAAGTACAACGTGTTCCTCCACATCGGACCCGCCACCGTCACGCTCGACGACGAGCTCCGCTCGGACCTCGCCCGGGCAGGCCTCCTGCTCCCCGACGTGGGCCAGGGCGACCTGGACCGTGCCGACCTCGAGATCCGGCGCGCACACAAGTCGGCCGGCCTCAGGCGCAGGGACGTCGAGGGCTCCTGGGCCAAGGTCGGCCGGCGGGCCTTCAAGCTCCGCTCCGATGCCTTCATCAGCCAGCCCCGCTTCTTCCGCGCGCAGGCCGACCAGGCGGCGCTCGCCCTCGACGGCCTGATGGGGATGCGCGTCCACCTGCTCACGAGCTCGCCGGAGCTCCCCTCCGCATGGACGGGCCTGGTGAAGCCGCACCGGGTGCACGTCGTCGCAGACGGGATCGCCGCCGCAGTGGCGGGCATCGCCGTGCGAGAGCGCGAGGCCAGGACGCGACGGAAGGCCTGGAAGCTCGTCGCCTGACGCGGTGAGCCGGCGTCAGTGCGGTTGCCAGGCGTCCTCGTCGGCGATGAGCGCGCCGATGCTGGACGGCAGGTTGCCCTCGGCGAGCTGGGTGATGTTGACCTGCTCGAAGACCTCGCGCAGGGCGCGGCGGGCGGCGATCCACACCGGCTTCAGGCTGGCAGCCGACTCCTTGTAGTCGACCGCCTCGGGTCGCAGGCCGTAGACCGAGACCAGCGGACCGTCGACGGCTCGGATGACGTCGGCGATGCTGACGTCCGCCGGGCTCCTGGCGAACCGCCAACCGCCGGAGGGACCTCGCTGGGAGACCAGGATGTCGGCCTTGCGCAGGTCGGCGAGGATCGCCTGGAGGAACCCGTGCGGGATGTCCTGGGCCTTGCCGATCGCGTCGGCACTGAGTGGGCCCGGCTCGTCGCGCGACGCGATCTCGATCAACGCCCGCAGGGCGTAGTCGGACCTGGTCGAGACTCGCATGCAGCCAAGTCTCGCAGACCACTCCGAGGGGACCCCGGCCACACCGGCCGGACGGCCGGGCGAAAACTCCGCCGTGCTCACGCGACCAGGACCGGCTCGTCGTCGTACGACGCCTCCGCGCGGCGCGCGTCCCGCTCTTGGCCGACCGCCCAGATGATCCCCATGATCCACAGCACGACGAGCACCGAGGCGACGGCGCCGACGGTGGTCCCCGTGGCACCGAAGGTCTCGATGATCGTCTTGGAGTTGGTGATCACGATCAGACCTCCGGCCGCGACGCCGAGGACACGACCCGGGAGGCGTCGTACGAGCCAGGCGGCGATGGGGGCGGCGATCACCCCGCCGACGAGCAGGGCGCCGGCGTAGCCCCAGAGGATGCCCTGGGACCCGAGGCCGACGAGGAACCCGAGGGAGCCACCCACGGCGACCACGAACTCGGAGGTGTCGATGGAGCCGACGACCTTGCGGGGCTCGAGCCGTCCCGAGGACAGCAGCGTGGTCGTCCCGACCGGTCCCCAGCCGCCCCCGCCGATGGCGTCGAGCGCGCCGCCGACGAGACCCACGGGGGTGAGGAAGCGCGCCGAGGGGCGGGGCTTGAACGTGGGACGCTGCCCGCCCAGGCGCAGGAAGCGCCAGATGACGTAGATCCCGAGGCTCAGCAGGATTCCCGCGACCCAGGGCTTGGCCACGTCGCCGGGGAGGCTGGAGAGGAGCGTCGCTCCCGCGAAGGCGCCGACGAAGCCGGGGCCGGCGAGGAGCGTCACGGTCTTCCAGTCGACGTTGCCGAGCTTGTGGTGCGAGAACCCGGACACCAGCGAGGTGCCGATCTCGGAGAAGTGCACCGCTGCCGAGGCGGCGGCGGGCGCGATCCCGGCGGCGAGCAGGAGCGTCGAGGACGTCACCCCGTAGGCCATGCCGAGGGAGCCGTCGACGAGCTGGGCGAGCAGCCCGACGACTCCGAGCACGAGGAGCTTGCGCATGGCGAGAATGCCTTTCCGGAGTGAATACAGTTTGTCTGGTGGGTTAGTAGACATTACGCCCGGGGGTCCGGTCAACCCGACGTACAATGGAGACGCATGGAGTGGCGCTCGCCACGCCGTGTTGCATACCGCGACATCGCCATGCATCATTTTGTTACCGACGGGTAGCAGTCACGCTGCGCCTCCATCGGCCGATAAGACCCTCGATCGGCTACGAGACGAAACAGGTTGAATCAGTGAGCCACTACAAGAGCAACCTCCGCGACATCGAGTTCAACCTCTTCGAGGTGCTCGGTCGCGACGAGATCCTGGGCCAGGGTCCCTTCGCGGAGGTCGACGGCGAGAGCGCTCGCGAGATCCTGCGCGAGGTCGACCGCCTCGCCCGCGAGGACATCGCCGCCTCCTACGAGGACAGCGACCGCAACCCCCCGGTGTTCGACCCGAAGACCCACACCGCCCCCATGCCGGAGTCCTTCAAGAAGAGCTACCAGGCGTGGATGGACTCCGAGTTCTGGCGTCTCCAGATCCGCGAGGAGCTCGGCGGCACGCCTGCCCCCTCCTCCCTCAACTGGGCCATGGGCGAGATGGTGCTCGGCGCCAACGCCCCGATCCACATGTACGCCGCGGGCGCGCCCTTCGCGGGCGTGGTCTACAACAACGGCAACGAGCGTGACCGCAAGGTCGCCCAGATCATGGTCGACCGCCAGTGGGGCTGCACCATGGTGCTGACCGAGCCCGACGCGGGCTCCGACGTCGGCGCGGGCCGGGCCAAGGCCACCCCCAACGACGACGGCTCGTGGAACATCACCGGCGTGAAGCGCTTCATCACCAGCGCCACGCACGACATGAGCGAGAACATCATGCACCTCGTCCTCGCGCGCCCCGAGGGCGTCGAGGGCGCCGGCGGTCCCGGCACCAAGGGCCTCTCGCTGTTCTGGATGCCCGAGCAGCACTTCGACCACGAGACCGGCGAGCTGACCGGCGAGCGCAACGGCGTCTACGTCACCAACGTCGAGCACAAGATGGGCATCAAGGTCTCCAACACCTGCGAGGTCACCTTCGGCGACCCGCAGGTCGGCGGCGGCGAGCCTGCGAAGGGCTGGCTCCTCGGCGAGGTCCACGACGGCATCGCCCAGATGTTCGACGTCATCGAGAACGCCCGCATGATGGTCGGCACCAAGGCCATCGCCACCCTCTCCACCGGCTACCTCAACGCCCTCGACTACGCCAAGGAGCGCGTCCAGGGTGCCGACCTGACCCAGGCCGCCGACAAGACCGCCCCGCGCGTCACCATCACCCACCACCCCGACGTGCGTCGCTCGCTGATGACCCAGAAGTCCTTCGCCGAGGCCATGCGCGCCCTGGTGCTCTACACCGCCACCTGGCAGGACCAGGTGATGGTGGCCGAGCACGAGGGCACCGCCTCCTCCGACGAGGCCAGGCTCGCAGCAGCGGTCAACGACCTGCTCCTCCCGATCGTCAAGGGCTACGGCTCCGAGCGCTCGTGGGTGCTGCTCGGCACCGAGTCCCTGCAGACCTTCGGCGGCTCCGGCTTCCTGCAGGAGTACCCCATCGAGCAGTACGTCCGCGACGCCAAGATCGACACCCTCTACGAGGGCACGACCGCCATCCAGGGCCAGGACTTCTTCTTCCGCAAGATCGTCAAGGACCAGGGCCGCGCCCTGGGCCACCTCGCCAAGGAGATCGAGGCGTTCATCTCCTCCGAGGCCGGCAACGGTCGACTCAAGAACGAGCGCGCCCTGCTCGCGACCGCTCTCGAGGACGCCAACGCCATCGTCGGCCACATGATCAACGACCTCATGTCGGCCGCCGACCCGCAGGCGATCCGCAACATCTACAAGGTCGGCCTCAACACCACGCGCCTGCTGATGGCGCTCGGTGACGTGGTCTGCGCCTGGCTGCTGCTGCGCCAGGCCGAGGTCGCGCTCGAGAAGCTCGCCGGCGACCCCGGCAAGGACAAGGCCTTCTACGAGGGCAAGGTCGCGGCCGCGCAGTTCTTCGCCGCCACCAACCTCCCCCGACTGACGGCCGAGCGCGCGATCGCCGAGGCCACCGGCCTCGACCTGATGGACCTCGACGAGGCCGCGTTCTGACGCACCTCGCTGGTTGAGGCGCGAGGCTCGCTGCGCTCGCACCTCAACCAGCGAAGGCCCATGCTCCTGACAGGTGTCATGCCCAGGTCGTGACACTTCCCCCAAGGACGGAGGGGCCGGTACGACGACGCTGGTGGCATGACCTCACCAGCAGCCGTGCCCGCGATCCGGGCCCGCGGGCTCCGCAAGACGTTCCGATCGACCGACGGCTCCTCGGTGGTGGCGGTCGACGACGTCGACCTCACCATCGAGCCCGGCGAGATCGTCGCCTTCCTGGGCCCCAACGGCGCCGGCAAGACCACCACGGTGGACATGCTGCTGGGCCTGACGCGTCCTGACGCCGGGACCGTCGAGGTGTACGGCGACAGCCCGCGACGCGCGGTCGAGGCGGGCCGGATCTCTGCGGTCATGCAGACCGGCGGCCTCCTCCCCGACTTCACCGTGCGCGAGACGGTGGTCGCGATCGCCGCCCTCCACGGCCGCCCGGACCGCGTCGACGCCGTGCTCGAGAGGGCAGACCTGACCGCCCTGGCCGGGCGCCGGGTGCAGGCGTGCTCGGGGGGTGAGCAGCAGCGGCTGAAGTTCGCGCTCGCCCTGGTGCCCGACCCCGACCTGATCGTCCTGGACGAGCCCACCACCGGCATGGACGTGGCGTCGCGCCAGGCGTTCTGGGCGGCCATGCGCGCAGACGCGGCGGAGGGCCGCACTGTCGTGTTCGCGACCCACTACCTCGCCGAGGCCGACGAGTTCGCCGCCCGCACGGTCCTGATGGCGCACGGACGCATCGTGCACGACGCCGCCACAGCGGACGTGCGAGCGGCCTACGGCGGCCGCACCCTGACGTTCAGGCCGCCGCCCGACGTCGTGCACACCGACGGGATCGACCCCGCCTGGCTCGCGAGCGTCGGCCGGGCGTTGGCCCCGCTCGGAGTCGGCGACGTCGAGGTGTCGATGGCCAGCCTCGAGTCGGCGTTCCTCGCCCTCACCGCTGACGACGGCGTCCTCGAGGCGGCCGGGGGGCACCGATGAGCACGACCCACTCGGGCCTGCGCCCGGCACGGCCCCTCCTGTTCGCCTACGTGCGGCTCGACCTCGCGCGGCAGCTGCGTGACACGTTCGGGATGTTCTTCGTCGTCGCCCTGCCGGCCTTCATGTTCCTGGTGTTCGGTCTCGGCTCCGACGGCCCGGTCGGCAGCGCCAACGTCTCCATGTACGTCATGGTCTCGATGGCGGCGTACGGCGCCGTCACGGCGACCACGAGCATCGCGGGGTCGGCGTACATCGAGCAGGTCATGGGCTGGGGCCGCCAGCTCTCCCTCACCCCGGCCAGGCCCCGCCAGCTCGTCGCACTCAAGACGGCGATCGCCATGGTGGTCGCGGCCGTCCCGGTTGCTGTTATCTTCGTGATCGGTGCCGCCACCGGTGCGCGCGGGAACGCCTTCGACTGGATCGCCTCCGCGGTGGTCATCTGGCTCGGGTCGGCGATGTTCGCGATCTACGGCTTGGCCGTGGGCACGAACTTCCGCAGCCAGAACGCCTCGGGGGTGGCGGCCGGCCTGATCGTGGTGATGGCCTTCCTCGGCAACGTGTTCTCACCGATGAGCGGGCTCATCCTCGACATCGGTCGCTTCACCCCTCTCTACGGCTACGCCGGCCTGGCTCGCTATCCCTTGACCTCGGGCTACCTGCCGATGGACGCCGGCCGCGACCCGGTGTGGCTCCTGCTCGCTAACGTGGTCGCGTGGACGGTGATCTTCGCCCTGCTCGCGGTGCTGGGCGTGCGACGCGGTCGGGAGCGCGTGTGACGCCGGAGCCCCTCCCCGTCAACCCCTGGCAGAAGTGGGGCTGGGCGTTCGCGAGCATCTGGCTGGTCTTCCTCGTCTACCCCGTCACCACCGCCCTGGAGGCCGATGGCCCAGCGGCGACGCGGGTCTTCGCGCTCGCCTGCATCCTGGCCTTCGCCGTCTTCAACATCCTGGGCTACGGCCCGTTGCAGGGCCGTGCGTGGCTGGCCGTCGCGGGCATGGTGCTGGCCGGTGCGGCGACGATCCCGGTCATCGGGATGGGAGCGGTCGCCTACACGCCCTACCTCGTGATGCTCTCGGCGCTCCAGCTGCCCCCGCCGTGGTGGAAGTGGGCCACCGCGGCCTGGGCGGCGGTGCCGCTGGTCGCGCTGCTCGACGTCGGCGGCTTCCCGTCCTTCTTCTTCCTGACGGTGTGGCCGATCGCGATCGGCGGCGTGCTCCTGCGGATCTTCGCCGAGAAGGAGTACGAGTTCGGCGTCACCAAGGAGCGCCTGGCCCTGGTCGCCGAGCGGGAGCGGGTCGCTCGCGACGTCCACGACGTGCTCGGCCACTCGCTCACCGCGCTCTCCATCAAGGCCGAGCTCGCCTCCCGCCTGATCGAGGTCGACCCGGCGCGCGCCAAGGCCGAGCTCGAGTCGATCCAGGAGACGGCCCGCCTCGCCCTCGCCGAGGTCCGGTCCACCGTCGGCGGCCTCCGCGCGGCCAACCTGGAGGCCGAGCTGGCGGCAGCCCCGCAGGTGCTGGCCGACGCCGGCATCGCGACCGAGGTGCACGGCGAGGTCTCCGACACCGACCCCCGCCATCGTGCGCTGCTGGCGTGGGTGCTGCGCGAGTCTGTGACCAACGTCGTACGACACTCGGGTGCCCACCGGGTGGGCATCGTCCTGGCCCCGACCGGGCTGGTGGTCAGCGACGACGGGCGGGGACTCGCGGGTCCCGAGGGCAACGGCCTGCGCGGCATGCGCGAACGCGTCTCGGCGGCGGGCGGGCGAGTGGTGGTCTCGGGGGCCGACCCGGGCACCCGGCTCGAGGTGGTCCTGTGATCCGGCTGCTGCTCGCCGACGACCAGGCACTGGTCCGCGGCGCCCTGGCTGCCCTGCTCGACCTCGAGCCCGACCTCGAGGTCGTCGCCCAGGTCGGCCGCGGCGACGAGGTGGTCGCGGCCGCGCGCGACTCGGCGGCCGAGGTGTGCCTGCTCGACATCGAGATGCCCGGGGCCTCCGGGCTCGAGGCCGCGGAGGAGCTGCGTCGTGAGCTGCCGCAGGTGCGGTCGCTGATCGTCACGACCTTCGGTCGTCCCGGCTACGTCCGCCGTGCGCTCGACGCCGGCGCCGCCGGCTTCGTCGTGAAGGACACCCCCGCACGCCAGCTCGCCGACGCCGTACGACGCGTGCACCAGGGCCTGCGCGTCGTCGACCCCGACCTCGCCGCCGAGTCGCTCATGGACGGCGCCTCGCCGCTGACCGCTCGGGAGCGCGAGCTGCTGGCCCTCGCCCTGAACGGCTCAGCGGTCTCGGCCATCGCCCGCCAGGTGCACCTCTCCGAGGGCACCGTGCGCAACCACCTCTCCGCGGCCATCGGCAAGACCGGAGCCACCACCCGCGCCGAGGCTGCGCGGATCGCCCAGGAGCGCGGCTGGCTCTAGCGGTCACGCCGTATCACGACCCGCCTCTACGCGTGGGTAAAGACGAATGTTCAACCACGGGTCCAATTAGTGACCTACCCCACGACAAGCAAAGAGATCCGGGTTACAGTCCTCCGGTCTACGGAGGGAGAACCATGACAATCTCGACCACGAGATCTCGTTTTCGCACTATCGGCTCCGCCACCCTTGCGGGCGCCGTCGGCCTCGGAATGGGTGCCCTGGCAGTGGCAACCGCTGCTCCGGCCTCGGCTGCGGCCATCGACAAGAACATCAGCTACACCTGCGTCATCACCGACGCCGACGCCAACGGTGACGGCTCCATCGACGTCCCCTACCTGCCCATCACGCAGCCGGTGGTCGCTCGGACCCGGGTCACGATCCCGGACACGGTCGCCAAGGGCGAGACCATCCCCGAGACCCCGGTCCTCATCGACATCGACCTCAGCTCGGTCGCCGACACGGCCCGGACCTCGTTCGGCACCCACGTCAAGGGCGGCTCGAGCAACACGCAGGTCCACTTCGGGATCAACGGCACCGACAACGCCTACACCCTCCAGAACCTCTCGGCTCCCTGGATGGTGATCCCCAACAACAACCCGACCGGCCTCGAGGCTCCCGGCACGTGGGTCGTGCCCGTGGCGGGCACCGCCCCGGTCGTCACCGTGCCTGACAGCGCGTCCGGCACCATCACCGTGGACGGCCCCAGCTCGTTCACGATCGACGCGTTCCACAACAGCACCGGCACCGACCCGCACGTCGGGACGTCGCACCTCGAGTGCACCGTGATCAACGTCGATGAGCTGCGTCTGGGCACGATCCAGGTGGAGGGCACTGACGCGTCCAAGACGACCACGCTGGCCGCCACCGCGGCGCCCAGCCCCGTGGACAAGCCGGCGACCGTGAACTTCGCGGTCACCCCGGCCACCGGCACCGGCACCGTCGCGCTGTCCTACCAGGGCACCGAGATCGGCAAGGCCACCGTGGCCGCCGGCGCAGCGTCCATCTCGATCCCGGCGACGACCTTCCCCAAGGTCGGCACCTACGCACTCCAGGCGGAGTACTCCGGTGACGCGACGCACCTCGGCTCCAAGGCCAACGTGTCGGTCGTCCGCACCGCGGCAACCCTCCCGCCGGTCGTGCCGGCGCCGATCGCGGACGCCAAGATCAACGCCAAGCCGAAGCCCAAGGCCTTCAAGGTCAACAAGGCTGCCAAGCTGAAGATCGCGATCAAGTCCGCCAGCACCTCGCTGGCCGGCAAGATCGTGGTCAAGGTCGGAAGCAAGACCCTGGGCAAGGGCAAGACCGACGACGCCGGCAAGGCGACGATCAAGCTCAAGAAGATCAAGAAGAAGTACGTCAAGAAGGGCAAGATCAAGCTCAAGGTGACCTACGGCGGCAACGCCACCACCGAGAAGGCCAAGAAGACCGTCAAGGTCAAGGTCAAGGGCTGACACCACGTTGATTCGCCGGGGGCCGGCCGCACGTCGGCCCCCGGCGGACCCGTGTCGCACGACGGGTAGTTCTTGGACGACCGGACCTGGTCATCAACGGCGATGACCACAGACCGGCCGTCGAAGTGTTCTCCGTCAGCAACGGCAGGCGCTCAACCGATCTGAGGGGGTCGGCGAGCGCTGGACTGGGAGCAGCAACCCCGGGAGGGGTCAGGGAGGCCAGCGCGTCGTCAGGCGCGCTGCGAGGAGAGGGTTCGGGTGGAGCACGTTTTCAGCAGGGCGGCGGTCGGCCGTGCCCGTGCGTGGCGCACGGCGCGCGCGTTGGGTGTCGTCTCGGCGCTGATCCTGGTCGCTGCACCCGGCGCCGTCAGCGACGACGGCATCCCCACCAAGGAGGACGGGCGCTCCCGCGGACCCACGTTGAGCACGGGCCTCGGCTCGGCCGCACCCGCGAAGCAGTTCTACCGCGTCCCGCTCACCACGCTGATGGCAGACGTCTCCTACGAGGGCATCGACGCCATCGCCTCGGTGTTCGCCGTGTCCCCCAAGGGCGCGCCCCACCCCTACGGCTACTTCCCGCCGATCACGGTGCGGACGCTCGCCTTCGGGATGATCCCGTCCGAAGTCACCATCAGCATCGCCCAATACCGAGTGGATGCGCCGGACGACGACCTCTCTACCCCAGATCCGGACGGGGCCGCCACGGAGAACATCCCTGTCGCTTGGCAGCTGAAGGGGCCTGCGATCGAGGAGGGCGTGCACCTGCTCACCGGCGACGCCGACCTCCGGATCACCAGCCTGTCGCTGGACGGTCAGAAGATGGCCGTCGGACCCAAGTGTCGAACGTCCACGCCTGCACGCGTGACGCTCCACGGCCAGCCGGGCTACATCCCCAACATCGGTGGCCGACTCGCCGGTTCCGTCGACGTGCCGGTCTTCACCGGCTGCGGTGTCAACGGCGAGGACCTGAGCCCGCTGATCACCTCCATGGTCTCCGGCACCGGCAACACGCTGGAGGTGGAGCAGAGCGACATCGCCCTCGTCGATCCACTGCCCAAGACCACCCCCGCCCCGTTCCCCATCCCGAAGGGTTGAGCATGGGAGCCACCGTCGAGGTCGAAGGCCTCACCAAGAGCTTCGGCTCCCAGAACATCTGGCGCGACGTCACCCTGACGCTGCCGCCCGGCGAGATCACCGCACTGCTCGGCCCCTCGGGCACGGGCAAGTCCGTCTTCCTCAAGACGGTGATGGGCCTGCTGAACCCCGAGGAGGGCAGCGTCAAGATCGACGGTGTCGACATCGTCTCGGCCACCGACCGCGAGACCCAGGAGCTGCGCAAGCGCTTCGGGGTGCTGTTCCAGGACGGCGCGCTGTTCGGCTCGATGAGCATCTACGACAACGTCGCGTTCCCGCTCCACGAGCACACCGACCTCTCCGCCTCCGAGATCAAGCGCAAGGTCGGCGAGAAGCTCGAGCTCGTCGGCCTCACCGGCACCGAGACCAAGCTGCCCGGCGAGGTCTCCGGCGGCATGCGCAAGCGCGTCGGCCTGGCGCGCTCGCTCGTGCTCGACCCCGACATCATCCTCTGCGACGAGCCCGACTCCGGTCTGGACCCGGTCCGCACCGCCTACATCGCGCAGCTCTTGGTCGACGTCAACACCGAGACCGACGCGACGATCCTGGTGGTCACCCACGACACCAACCTCGCGCGCACGCTGCCCGACAACCTCGGGATGCTCTTCCGCCGCGAGCTGGTGATGTTCGGCCCGCGCGAGGCGATGCTGACCACCGACGAGCCGGCCGTCACCCAGTTCATCCACGGCTCCCCCGTCGGGCCGATCGGCATGTCCGAGGAGAAGGACGCCACCCCGCACCACCTGCTCGGCGCGATGGACCACCTCAAGCTCGGTGACGTGCCGCCGCAGATCCAGCCCAGCGAGGGCATGGGCGAGCGAGCCGGCGCCGTACGCCACGCGGAGCGCCTGCGCACCACTCCCGACATCGAGGAGCTGGTGATCCGCCAGCCCGACAAGGAGCTCGAGCGTCGCCCGGTCACGCGACCGGCGGCCTACTCCGCGCCGATGCGCGGCCTGCGCCAGGTCGGCAGCCTCTTCGCCCTGGCGCTCGACGTCATCGTCAACATCTTCCGGCGCCCGTTCCAGTGGCGCGAGACACTGGAGCAGTTCTGGTTCATCGCCAGCGTCTCGATCCTGCCGGCCGCGCTCGTCGCGGTGCCCTTCGGCGCCGTCATCGCGCTCCAGCTCGGCACCCTCACGGTGCAGATCGGCGCCCAGTCGTTCACCGGGGCCGCCAGCGTGCTGGCGGTCATCCAGCAGGCGAGTCCCATCGTGACCGCGCTGGCCATCGCCGGTGCCGGTGGCGCGGCCATCTGTGCCGACCTGGGCGCCCGCACGATCCGCGAGGAGATCGACGCCATGAAGGTGCTCGGCGTCTCCCCGGTCCAGCGCCTGGTCGTGCCGCGGGTGCTCGCCACGATGCTGGTCGCTGTCCTCCTCAACGGCATGGTCTCGGTCGTCGGCGTGATCGGCGGCTACGTGTTCAACGTGCTCGTCCAGGACGGCACCCCGGGCGCCTACCTCGCCTCCTTCACCGCGCTCGCCCAGATCGAGGACCTGATCGTCGGCGAGATCAAGGCAGTGATCTTCGGCTTCATCGCCGGAGTCGTCGCCGCCTACCGCGGCCTCAACCCCAGCGCCGGCCCCAAGGGCGTGGGCGACGCGGTCAACCAGTCCGTGGTCATCACGTTCCTGCTGCTGTTCTTCATGAACTTCGTGATCACCACCCTCTACCTCCAAGTCATCCCGGCGAAGGGTGCCTGATGAGCCTCTCCACTGACACCCGCGCGATGCTCGGCAAGCCCGTCGACATGCTCGTCACGCTCGGCGCCGAGCTGAAGTTCCACGCCCGGGCACTGGCCTGGATCCCGGCCGCGATCGTCCGCTACCCCAAGGACGTCATCCGCACGCTGGCCGAGGTCACCTTCGGCTCCGGCGCGCTGGCCGTCATCGGCGGCACCATCGGGGTGATGCTGGGCATGAGCCTCTTCACCGGCACGGTCGTGGGCATGCAGGGGTACGCCGCGCTCAACCAGATCGGCACCTCCACGCTCAACGGCTTCATCTCCGCCTACTTCAACACCCGTGAGATCGCACCTCTCGTCGCCGCTCTCGCACTCTCGGCCACCGTCGGCTCGGGCTTCACCGCCCAGCTCGGCGCCATGCGCATCTCCGAGGAGATCGACGCCCTCGAGGTCATGGCCGTGCGCAGCGTCCCCTACCTCGTCACCTGCCGGATCATCGCGGGCTTCATCGCGATCATCCCGCTCTACGTCATCGGCCTGCTGACCTCCTACATGGGGTCCCGCCTCATCACGGTCTACTTCTTCGGACAGTCCGCCGGCACCTACGACCACTACTTCAAGCTGTTCCTGCCCCCGGTCGACATCGTGCTCTCCTTCGTGAAGGTCCTGATCTTCGCGGTCCTGGTGATCCTGATCCACTGCTACTACGGCTACACCGCCAGTGGCGGCCCGGCAGGCGTGGGCCGCGCGGTCGGCAATGCCGTGCGCCGCAGCATCGTCGTCGTCGCACTCCTCGACTTCGTCCTGTCGCTCGCGCTGTGGGGCACGACCACGACAGTGAGGATCGCCGGATGAGCCGCACCCCCAGCAAGGTCGGCGACGCATTCTTCGGCCTGGTCTACATCGGCCTCGCCGCCCTCGTCGTGGTGGCCAGCATGGCCGCCTACAACAAGGTCTTCGCCGACAACATCGAGGTCACCCTCGAGGCCGGCGACGTCGGAAACGCGCTGCGTGACGGCTCCGACGTCAAGGTGCGCGGCGTGCCGGTCGGCACGGTCATCGACGTCCAGAACGTCGGCAGCGAGGCGCGCGTCACCCTCCAGATCGAGGCGGACAAGGCCGACTGGATCCCCCAGGACTCCACCGCCCGGCTGCTGCCCAAGACGCTCTTCGGCGAGCGCTTCGTCAGCCTCGCCTCGACCTCGGGCACCGGCGCGCCGATCAACGACGGCGACACGATCCTGCAGGACACCTCGAGCGAGGCCCTGGAGATGGAGGAGCTGCTCGACTCCCTGCTCCCCGTGCTGAGGGCGGTGCAGCCGGCGAAGCTGTCGGCCACCCTCACCGAGCTCGCCGACGCCCTCGAGGGACAGGGCGAGGCCATCGGCCAGACGATGACGAGCTGGCAGCGCTACCTCAACCGGCTCAACCCGCGCGTCGACACGATCGCCGACGACTTCGAGCTGCTCGGCCAGGTCTCACGTGACTACGCCGCCGCCTCCCCGGACTTCCTGCAGGCCCTCGACGACCTCGCGGTCACCGCCAACACGCTGACCGAGAAGCGCGCCGAGATCCAGACGCTCCTGCAGACCGTCACCTCCTCGTCCAACAAGACCGCAGGCTGGGTCGGCAGCAACCAGCAGACGATCATCTCGCTGAGCGTCGAGAGTCGCGAGTTCCTCCAGATGCTGGCGCGCTACTCGCCCGAGTTCCCCTGCCTCAACCAGGCCCTGGTCGAGCAGATCCCGCTGATGGACCGCGCCCTCGGCAAGGGCACCGACGAGCCCGGGCTGCACGCCGAGATCAGCGTCGTACCCTCCCGCGGCCGCTACACCAGCAAGGACGCGATCCGCTTCCGCTCTGGCAGCGGCCCCAGCTGCCCCGGCGGCGGCGCCGCCGACGCCAACTCGCCCGCCGAGAACCGACTGATCTCCGAGCTGCTCTCGACCGGGTCCGCCATGGCACCCGAGGACTACCCCGCCTGGTCCAGCCTCGTGGTCGGTCCTGCGCTGCGCGGCACCTCGGTGACGGTCTCCGGATCCGCCACGACCAAGGAGTCCCGATGAGGTCCGTGATCGGCCCGCTCTGGAAGAGCGTGGCGTTCATCCTGTGCACCGTGCTCGCCACCGGCGTGCTGGCGGCCACGATCCGCAACTCCAGCTCGGTGGAGGGCACCCCCTACAAGGCCGTCTTCAGCGACGTCACCAGCCTCAACGAGGGTGACGACGTGCGCATGGCCGGGGTCCGCATCGGCCAGGTGACCGACATCGAGGTGAGCGGCGCCGAGGAGGCCACCGTCTCGCTCGCCGTCGACCCCGACATCGAGCTCTCCTCCAGCGTCACCGCCGCGATCCGCTTCCGCAACCTCATCGGCCAGCGCTACATCTCCCTGGACCAGGGCACCGGCGCCTCCGGGCCTGGTCTGGCGGCCGGGTCGAAGATCGGCCTGGACCGCACGGAGCCGGCCCTCGACCTGACTGCCCTGTTCAACGGCTTCCGCCCGCTCTTCCGGCTGCTCTCCCCCGAGGACATCAACAAGCTGTCCTTCCAGATCATCAAGGTCTTCCAGGGCGAGGGCTCCACCGTCGAGGGGCTGATCTCCAGCACCGCCTCGCTCACCCAGACCCTTGCGTCGCGTGACGAGGTGATCGGAGACGTCGTCACCAACCTCAACACCCTGCTGACGACCATGAACGGCCGGACCACCGAGCTCCAGACGGTGATCTCCTCGCTCCAGAGCCTCGTGTCCGGGCTCTCCGACGACCGCGCCGTCCTCGGCGGCGCCGTGACGAGCATCGGCAACCTCACCAACAGCCTCAGCGGCCTCGTCGAGCAGGCTCGTCCGCCGCTCAAGGCCGACATCAAGCACCTCGACACCCTCTCGGGCAACCTCGCCGCCGAGGGCAAGCTGATCGACCGCACCCTGGGCAACCTGCCCAAGAAGCTCGACGCGCTCGCGCGCACCGCCAGCTACGGCTCGTGGGTCAACTTCTACCTGTGCGAGGTCGGCGGCCGCATCCCGGTGCCCGAGGGCTACCTCGGCTCCGTCGGCGCCACGACCAACGTGAGCAGGTGCGGAGCATGAGAATCTCCTTCAGCGAGCGCAACCCGGCCTGGATCGGGGTCATCGGCATGGTGGTGCTCACCGTGCTGTGCGGCATGACGTTCTACTCCGACTCGCTCCCCGGCGTGGCCGGGAAGACCTACTCGGCCGAGGTGGCCGAGTCGGCCGGCATCACCGACGGCGCCGAGGTGCGGGTCGCCGGCGTGAAGGTCGGCAAGGTCAGCGACGTGCGCCTCGACGGCGCCAAGGTCATCGTGGAGTTCCGCGCCAAGGGCGTCTCGCTCGGCGAGGACACCCGCGCCGCGATCAAGATCAAGTCGCTCCTCGGCCAGAAGTACCTCGCCCTCACCCCCGCAGGTGACGGCGAGCTCGACGGCCCGATCCCGTTGGAGCGCACGACGGTGCCCTACGACGTCGCACTCGCGTTCGAGGACCTCTCGCGCAACGTCGGCGCCATCAAGACCGAGCGGATGGCCAAGAGCTTCGACGTGCTCGCCGATTCCTTCGAGCGCACCCCCAAGGCCCTGCGCCAGATGCTCGAGGGGATGTCGGCGCTGGCGACCACGATCTCCAAGCGTGATGACGAGCTCGCCTCGCTCATGCAGTCCTCCGCCGAGATCACCGGCGTCTTCTCCGGCCTCAGCACCGAGATCGAGTCCCTCCTCAACGACGGCGACCTGCTCCTCGACGAGCTCGCGGCCCGGCGCGAGGCCATCCACGAGCTTCTCGTGGGCACCCAGCGTCTCAGCACCCAGCTGACCGCCTTGGTGCGTGAGAACGAGGACGAGCTCAGCCCCGCCCTCGCCAAGCTCGACAAGGTGAGCCGCATCCTCAACCGCAACCACAGCGAGATCGACCAGGCCATGAAGCTCATCGGCCCCTACTACCGGATGCTCAACTCCGCGACGGGCACCGGTCGCTGGATCGACGGCTACGTCTGCGGCCTCTTCGACGAGGACAAGCGTCCCGAGCTCGACCCCGGCGCCGAGCGCAACTGCAACCCCGGCAGGAGGAACTCCTGATGGCCATCAGCCGCTCCGGACGCGTCGCAGTCGCCGTCGCCGTCGTCGTGCTGGCAGTCGCAGCCGTCGCAGGCGTGCGTCTCTTCACCGGCGACGACAAGTTCAAGGTGGAGGCGCTCTTCGACTCCACCGTGGGCCTCTACCCCGGCTCCGACGTCCGCGTGCTCGGGGTCGCCGTCGGAGAGGTCACCGCCATCGAGCCGGAGGGCGAGCTCGTCCGCGTGTCCATGACCGTCGACCAGGACGTCAAGGTGGCTGCCGACACCGGCGCAGCCCTCATCGTCCCCACGCTGGTCAGCGACCGCTACGTGCAGTTCACCAACCCCTGGACCAGCGGCCCTGCCCTGGCTGACGGTGCAGTCCTCCAGGCCGACCAGACCCTCACCCCGATCGAGATCGACGAGATGGTCGAGAGCATCGACGACCTCAACGTGGCCCTCGGCCCCAAGGGCGCCAACAAGGACGGGTCGCTCTCCAGGGTCATCAACGTCGCCGCGCGAAACCTCAAGGGCAACGGCAAGGTGATGCGCCAGGTGCTCACCGACTTCGGTGCCGCCAGCCGCACCCTCGACGGCTTCGACGAGGACATGTTCGAGTCGGTGACCAACCTGGAGGAGATCTCCACGCTCTTCGAGCGCAACGACCGCGCCGTGAGCGAGGTAAACCGCCAGTTCGCCGAGGTCCAGGGCAACTTCGCCGACGACCGCGAGGAGTTCGCCGCCGCGACTCGCGAGCTGGCCGGCGCACTCGCCATCGTCGAGAAGTTCATCCGGCAGAACCGCAGCCAGATCAACACGACGGTCAAGAGCATGGGCACCACCACCCAGCTCCTGGTCAAGCAGCGCAAGTCCCTCGAGGAGATGCTGCGCACGCTGCCGGTGACCCTGCAGAACTTCCTCATGGCCTACAACCCCAAGCTCGGCATCCTCGAGGGTCGTGGCAACCCCAACGACGTGACGATCTGGGGCGGCACCACCGACGGCATCCAGAAGGGCCAGATGCAGTCAGGGTGGAAGACGCCGCCGCCGCTGCTGCTGCCCGGACTCGGGGACTCCCCCGCACCCGCCGCCTCCGACGCGGACGCTCCCAGTCAGGCATCGTCCAGCCAGGGAGGCACCCAGTGACCAGCCGATCCCTCCGCTCTGTCGCCGCCGGCGCCGTCGCGGTGCTGCTGACCACCACCGCCGGGTGCAGCGCCGTCTCCGGTGGCGCCTACGAGATGCCGCTGCCCGGTGGCCCTGAGCTCGGCTCCGACCCCATGACCGTCACCGCCCACTTCAAGGACGCGCTCGACCTGGTTCCCCAGTCGAGCGTCAAGGTCGGGCACGTCGACGTCGGGCAGGTCACCGAGATCCGTCTCGCCGAGGACGGCCACAGCGCCGTGGTCGAGATGCAGATCAACGACTCCACCGACCTGCCGGCAGCCACCACGGCCCGCATCCAGCAGACCAGCCTGCTCGGCGAGAAGTTCATCGGGCTGCTGCCGGTCTCGCCGGATCCGGGGGGTCCGCGCCTCGAGGACGGCGCATCGATCGGCCTCAGCACGACGACCGCGGCGGCCGGCATCGAGGAGGTGCTCGGCGCGCTCTCCCTGCTGCTCAACGGCGGTGGCCTCGGGCAGGCCCAGCGCATCAGCCGCGAGCTCCAGCAGCTCAACGGCGGCCGCACCCAGGAGATCAAGGCCTTCATCCGCACCGTCGAGCAGTTCGTCGGCGGGTTCGACGCGCGCCGCGACGACCTGGTCGAGGCGATCGACGGGATCGACGTCCTCACCTCGACCCTGGCCGCTCGGACCGACACGATCGACAAGGCACTCATCGAGCTCACCCCGGCGATCTCCCAGCTCGCCGAGCAGCGCGCCGACCTGATCGAGATGCTGGCGGCCCTGAAGAAGCTCTCCGACGTCAGCGTGACGACGATCGACCGCTCCGCCGACGCCATGGTCCAGGACCTCAAGAGCCTCGAGCCGATCCTCGACCAGCTGGCCCGGTCGGGCCGCAACCTCCCGCGCTCGCTCGAGATCCTGCTGACGTTCCCGTTCCCGGACTCGGTGCTCTCGGCGATCGAGGGCGACTACTTCAACACCTTCCTCACCCTGAGCCTGCGCACCCCCGGCACCACCACCCTGCAGCCCGCACCCGACGCCTCTGCGCCACCGCTGCTCATCCCGCCGACCGAGGGGTTGTCGACCGAGGGGTCCTCCACGGAGGAGCCGTCACCGGAGACAGGCTCGACACCGGAGCCGTCCGCGGAGACCGAGCCCACGACCGAGCCCACCACGGAGCCCTCGACCTCACCGACACCGTCGGTCGAGACGTCCGCTCCCGCCGATGACGAGCAGGAGGTGACCGGACGATGATCACCAAGCGGGTCAAGTTCCAGGTGATGGCGTTCCTCGTCATCGCAGCCCTGGGCATCAGCTACGTCTCCGCCGAGTACGTCGGGCTGGGCCGGCTCTTCGGCCAGGGCGGCTACTCGGTGAAGGTCGCCCTCCCCGAGTCCGGCGGCATCTTCGAGAACGCCGAGGTCACCTACCGCGGGGTCCCGGTGGGCCGAGTGGGCGAGCTGACGCTGGTCGACGACGGCATCCTCGTCGACCTCGACCTCGCCGAGGACGGCCCACAGATCCCCGCCGACCTCACGCTCGTCGTCGCCAACCGCTCCGCCATCGGCGAGCAGTACGTCGACCTGCGTCCGACCAGCAACGGGGCCCCCTACCTCGAGGACGGCGCCGAGATCACCGCCACGGCCGACGCGCTGCCGGTCAAGGTCGAGGCCTTCCTCGGCAACGCCATCGCGCTCACCGACTCGCTCCCCCGCAAGGACCTGCGCCGCACCGTCGACGAGCTCTACGACGCCTCTCGCGGTGCCAGCGACGACCTGCGTGCGCTGATCGACGCCTCCGACAGCCTCGTCGTGGTGGCCGAGGAGAACTTCAACGTCACCGCCAGCCTGATCGACTCAGCACCCACGGTGCTGGCCACCCAGCACCGCTCGGCCGACAACATCGCCTCCTTCAGCCGCGACCTGCAGCTGATGGCCGAGACCCTCGAGGCCAACGACCGCAGCCTTCGCGACCTGATCGCCGCCTCCCCCGACATGGCTCGCGAGGTCGAGTCCCTGATCGACGAGGTGGGTGCGCCCCTCGGAGTCCTGCTGGGCAACCTGTTGACGGCCAACGACATCTTCAGCGCCCACTCCGCCGGCTTCGAGGACGTGCTGATCCGCGCCCCCGAGGCGGTCTCCGCAGCGCGCGACGTCCTCGGTCCCAACGGGCTGCAGCTCGGCCTCGTCACCAGCTTCACCAACCCGCTGCCCTGCACCACCGGCTACTCGGGCACCAACATGCGCCGGGGCACCGACACCGGCAAGGGCCGCCTCAACATCAACGCCGGCTGCACCGCCAACATGGTGCGCGGGCCCGCCCGTGCTCCCAGGGGCCAGGTGCGTGTGGTGGCGAACGATACGGTGACGGTGCCCTCGAGCCTGGCCGAGCTGATGGGCGCCCAGTGACCACTGCACACGGAGACGTCATCGACACCGACACCGACAGCCCCTCCCCGCCACCGGCGACCTCACCCGAAGCCGGGTCATCACCCCGGCGGCGTCGGGTGCTGTGGCTCCTCGTCGGCCTCGCCGTTGCCTCGGCCGTGTTCGCCGGGTGGGCCGGACTGAGCTGGTGGCAGGCCAAGAACGACGACTCGCTCGATCTCGCCCGGACCCGCGACCAGGTGCTGATCGCGGCCCACGGCAACATCGAGACGCTGACCAGCCTCGACCAGCGTGACGAGGAGTCCGTGGACGCCGGCATAAACGCCTGGCTCGAGGCCTCCACCGGTGATCTGAACGACGAGCTGACCAAGGTCGACGAGCAGAACAAGAAGGACCTCGTGGCCGCAGCCAACGTCGCCACCGGTCGGGTCGTCGAAGCCGCCGTGATCGACCTGTCCGCCGGCGGCGACTCAGCCTCGGTGATCGCAGCGGTGGAGATCACGGTCGAGCCCAAGGAGGGCGAGGCCACCGTCAAGCGCAACCGGTTCACCGCCGACCTGCTCAAGGTCGACGGCGACTGGAAGCTCGCCAGCCTCGCGGATGTCCCGGTGGTGTCGCCATGACGCGCACCCGCACTCTTGCCGCCGTTGGACTGGTCGCTGCGCTGTGCCTGCTCGCCGGGGTGGTCTTCCTCGTCCAGGCCGACAGCATCCGCTCGACGGAGTCAGCGACCAACCTGGCGGTCGTCGACGGCGAGCTGTCGACCGAGGTCGAAGGACAGGTCGCGACCGCCCTCGGCCAGATCCTCAGCTACGACCACGACGACCCCGCGCCCACCGAGGCCGCCGCCGAGCGCGTGCTGACCGGCGACGCCGCCGAGCAGTACGACACCCTGTTCGCCGACCTCGAGGAGAGGGCCGAGGGTCAGGAGCTCACCCTGTCCGCCCGCGTCGCGGTGGTCGGCGTACGCCGCCTGACCGAGTCGAAGGCCGACCTGCTCGTCTTCCTCGACCAGTCCTCGGTGCGCAAGGCCGACGAGAGCTCGAGCGTCGCCGCAGCCCAGCTCAAGGTGTCAGCGGTCAAGCGCGAGGGGTCCTGGCTGATCTCCTCGATCGAGCCGATCTGATCAGATCTCGCGGCGCTCCTCGACGTGCGTGGTCCGCGCGCGCTGCTGGTTCATGACGAGCGCGAGCACGATGGCCAGCACGCCCGCGATGATCAGGATCCATCCCAGGGTGTTGGTGGCCACGACGTCGTCGACGCTGGCGGGCAGGTCGACCACACCCATCGCGAAGATCAGGCCGAGAACGAGCAGGATGATTCCGAGTCCGATTCCCATGGTCACTCCTTCGTGTAGGGCGCAGACGCGCCTGTCATGAGGGGGTACCCACTCCGGCGTCCCCTACGCTTCCCCCATGACTGAGTCCGCCTCCCCGCCCGAGTCCCGCTCCCCGGAGCCCGGCACGGACCAGTCCGCCGCGAACGCCGACCTCGCCGGTGTGCCTGAGCTGCGACAGTGCGTCGATGCGTGGTGGGAGGCGATCGACTCCTTCATCAAGCTCATGGAGACGGTCCCCCCCGAGCAGTGGGCGACACCGACCGACCTGCCGGGTTGGGACGTCCACGCGGTCGTGGCCCACATCGCCCACCTCGAGTCCCTGCTCGCAGGAGAGGCGCACGACGAGGTCGACGTCTCGGACGCGCCGCACGTCCGCGGCGTGATGGGCACGTTCACCGAGCAGGGGGTCGTGGCGCGCCGGGACCGCAGCGCCGACGAGCTGATCAACGAGATCCACGAGTCCACCACCAAGCGCCACACCTCCCTGGTCGCCGACCCACCGACCGATCCCGACGCGCCCGCCCCCGGCCTCTTCGGCGCCATCGGCTGGTCCACCCGCACCCTCCTGCGCAACCGACCGCTCGACGTGTGGATGCACGAGCAGGACGTCCGCCGTGCGGTGGGGATCCCCGGCGGGCTCGACTCGAGTGCCGCCGTGCACACCGCCTCCTACCTCCTCGAGAGCCTGCCGATCGTGGTGGCCAAGCGGGCCAAGGCGCCCGCCGGTGCCACTGTCGTGGTCGAGGTGGAGGGCCACGGGTCCACTGCGGTCCGGGTGGGCGAGGACGGTCGCGGCTCCGCGGTCGCTGTCCCCGACGAGCCGACCACTCGGCTGCGCACCGACCGTGAGGCGTTCATCCTGCTCGCGGGCGGTCGTCGCGCGGTCGAGCAGGGCCGGGTGGAGGTCGACGGCGACACCGAGCTCGCAGAGCGCGTGCTCGCCGCGATGGCTGTGACGCCGTGAGCTGGAGCCTGGCAGACATGCCCGACCTGACTGCTCGCACCGCGGTCGTGACGGGCACGACCCTCGGGGGCATCGGCTTCCACACCGCCCTCGAGCTCGCCCGGCGTGGAGCACGGGTCGTGCTCGCCGGCCGCAGCCTCGACAAGATCGACGACTCGGCCGGGGCGATCCTCGAGGAGGTCCCCGGCGCAGACCTCGAACGCCTGGTCGTCGACCTGGCCGACCTCTCCTCGGTGCGCCAGGCAGCTGAGGCAGCCGTGGGGCTCGGCCCCGTCGACCTGCTCGTCAACAACGCCGGCATCATGGCTCCGCCCCTGCGCCGCACCCCCGACGGTCTCGAGTCGCAGATGGCGACCAACCACTTCGGGCCCTTCCTGTTCACCGGTCTGCTCTTCCCGCAGCTCACCGCCGCAGGCGATGCCCGCGTGGTGACGGTGTCCTCCCAGATGCACCGCGTCGCGCGCTCGGCGCCGCTGGCTGACCCCCGGGCGTCGCGCCCCTACAGCAGGTGGCCCGTCTACGGGCAGACCAAGCTGGCCAACCTGCTGTTCACCTTCGAGCTCGAGCGGCGCTGCCGCCGTGCCGGGGTCCACGTGCGAGCACTCGCAGCCCACCCCGGCCTCGCGGGCACCCACCTCGCGGTCAACGGCCAGTTCGGTACGACACGGGGTCGGCGCGCCTCGATCCTCGACGCCGCTGTCAAGGCCGTCTCCCAGTCCGCTGCCAGCGGTGCACTCCCCACCCTGATGGCCGCGACGGCCGACCTGCCGGGTGGGACCTACTGCGGCCCGAGCGGCCCAGCACAGGCCGCCGGCCCACCACGGGTGGTGGGCATGAGTCCCCTGGCACGTGACGAGGTCGCGCAGCGCCGGCTCTGGGACATCAGCGAGGAGACCGTCAGCCTGCGCTGGCCCGCGATGGGCTAGCCCGAGGCGCGGTCTCGCACCCGCACCAGGCCGGCCACCGTGGCGGTCCACAGCGTGCCGTCAGGGGCCAGCGCGACGGAGGCGCCGCGGTTGTCGTACCACGGGCCGGTCCCGGCGCGCGCACTCCACATGGCGCGGCCCGACGCCACGTCGAGCGCGGTGACGTACCACGCGCTCACCCCTGTCCACGAGGGGCGCTTGGTGTAGGCGTAGACCAGACCGTTGCCCCAGCTGACCCGTGGTGTGCCGGAGGGCACGACCCGGTCGCTCGTCCAGCGCACGGTGCAGTCACCGCCGGCCACGTCGACGCGGACCACCCCGGGTTCGCTGGCGAACCCGAGGGCGGTGCTGCGCCTGCCACGGTTGCCGTACTGGTTGACCGCCACCACGCCGGTGCCGACGGACACGAGCGCGGCCTCCGTGGCGCTGGCGCCGTCCTCGAAGACGGGCCGGCGGCAGATCTCCTTGCCGCTCGCCGCGTCTGCGAACACCACCTGCATCGCGGGGTCGGCGTTGTCGGCGAAGGCGACGACGCCACCCTCCAGGAGGGTGGGGCCGGTCCCGCTGCCGCGCACCCGCTGCCCGGGCTTGCGGTCCTCACCGCGGTCGTAGGGCAAGGTCCACATCGGCTCCGGTTGGCCGTCGGGCCGGGCCGTGAGCCGGTGCAGCGCGTGGTCGGTGACGACCAGGACACCGGCGCCGTCGACCGCGAGGCCGTCGTGCACCGACTCGCCGAGGTCGTGCGCGGCCACCTCCCCGCTCTCGGCCGCGATGGTGCCGACCAGGCCGGCACGACTCGCCCACCAGATGCGGCCCGACCAGTCAGGAGCGAGTGCCACCAGGCAGTCCCCGTCAGGGACGAACGGTTGGAGGTCCCAGGTCTGGTCCACGGTGAGGTCGGGGTCTCCCCCGCCGTCGCTGGTGCGCAGGGCCTCGACGTGCCTGTCGGCACGCGCCACCACCGCACGGTCCTCGGCGTCGAGGTAGAAGGGGGTTGCTCCGCACAGCCCGGCAGCGTCCCCGGCGCGCTCAGGAAGGTCCAGGCTCGCCGCCTTGCGCATCGACTCCGGGTCGACGACGTGGAGCTGCGGTCCACCCGAGCCGTCGCAGACGGTGATGAGGCGCCCGCGGGTGTCGAACGCCAGGTCACGGCACGACTCACGGCCGAACCACGCGGTCTCGACCTCCGGCTGCAGCCCCGCCGGTCCGACTCCCGGCACCGCGCCGCTGCGCCAGGAGTCACCCGACCCCGCGGCCGCCCCGTGGCGTGCGAGATGGGGATGCTCCGGGACGGGCTCGACCGCCAGCGCGCGCTCGCTCGCCGGCCGCCCGAGGTAGGACGGTGCCGCGAGCACCCCTGGCCCGGGCGGGATCGGCAACCAGCCGTCGGGGACGACCAGAACCGCGCCGACTGTCAGCGTGACGACGGCCGCCGCGACCGTCACGAGCCTGCGGGGGACGACGAGGTGGTCCTGGAGCCACCAGCGAAGCCGAGGCACCAGCATGGCGCCGAGCACGGCGACGACGACCCATGGCCCGAACGCCAGCCACACCAGGAGTGTGCCGAGGAGCAGCCAGGTCACCCGCGCATGCTACGAGACGCCGGCGCGAAATCCGGTCAGGCCGACGGCTCCTCGGAGTCGCGGACCGGGCTCGTGAGGGTGACGTCGCTGAACTCGCCGTGGCCCTCGCCGTGCCGGACGAACATGCGGGCACGACGCGGCACGGGTACGACGACGTGGGCCGCGGAGGCCTGCTCGAGGGCTGCGGCCAGGGCGGACCGACGAGGCTGGGGGACGAGGATCGTGGCATCGCTCTCCTGGATCTGCCGGAGTCGCGCCGCCATGAGTGACGTCTCAGTGCTCATCGAGTCTGTGCTCATCGAGCGTTCCCCTCTGTCCGAGCCCATGGGGCGGTGACCGCGGCGCGGTGCCACGTGAAGAATCTACATAGGTGCAGGGGTGAGCGGAAGGCTCACGCGGGCGCGACCTCGCCAGCGCGAGGCGGGCTGGTCAGCGTCACGTCGCTGAACGCGCCGTGGCCCTCGCCGTGACGAATGAACATGCGGCCGCGACGCGGCACGGGCACGGGCAGTCGAGTCGACTCGGGATACAGCTCGATCGCGCCCTGCGACACCATCCGCTCGCGCTGCTGGAGTGCGGCACGCGTGCTCTCCTCGACCTGTCGAAGTCGCCCGGCCATTCCCGACATCTCGCTGCTCATCTTGCTTCCCCTCAGGACGGGCCAGCGGAAGTGGTCTCCCCGGCCGGGCGCGCCGCGCCTCGATGAGAAATCTAGGAGGCGGTTGCGGCCTCGACCAGCCACTTCGGGAAGCCTCGGGGAGATCCAGACCAGGCGGTCCAGACCACGCTCCCCAACTCGTCACGACCTTGACCGGACGTGCGGGAAGGGCCGGTCAGCAGGCCTCGACGCGGCGAGGGCGAGGCACCAGGACGTGCGCGGCCACCTCGTCGTAGGAATCAGCGACGGGTGTCTGCTCCGGCACCTCGATCGAACCGATGCGGATCATCGGGCCACCCCCGCGGCCGTCAACCCTGCACTGACTCCCCACATCCCCACCAGCTCCATCCCCATTGCCGAACCCCACGAACAATTCCTACCTTGCAGCGGTCGCAGCCCGAGCGCATCCGTGGATACACGTATGTCTGGACCACTTTGCGGGATCTTCGAACTGTCGGCGCCGAACGCCGTACTGCTCTATCCTCCGCACGCCAAGGCGTGACGCTCAGTGTAACTCAATGTTGCGCAGCGTGACGAAACGTCGACGTGACCCCCGCCACATCTGCGCTCAGGCAGCGTCGGGGACCGCGGCGATGTGGCGCCCGGACTTGCGTCGAGCCTGCTGCTCCAAGCGCGCCTGCGCGGCCCTGCGCACCTTGCGGCCACCCGTGGACATCTTGTAGAGGAGCCCGAGCTGCGAGGGAAGGTTCTTGGCGTTGGTCGTGGCCAGCCACCCGTTGGGGAGCGAGAGACGCACCACCTTGTGCCAGGCCGAGTAGACCTGCGGCACCAGTGGGCGCTCGCAGTAGGTGAGGCCGTACTTGTCGAACAGTGCCTTCACCTGCGGGGCGACCTCGGCGTAACGGTTGGACGGCAGGTCGGGGAAGAGGTGGTGCTCGACCTGGTGCGAGAGGTTGCCCGTCATCAGGTGCATCAGCTTCGACCCGGAGATGTTGGCGGAGCCGAGCATCTGACGGACGTACCAGTCACCCTTGGTCTCGCCCTCGATCGACCGCTTCTCGAAGGTCTCGACACCCTCGGGGAAGTGGCCGCACATGATGACGCTGTGCGACCAGAGGTTGCGCACCACGTTGGCGGTGAAGTTGGCGGCCAGCGTCGGGAGGAACGAGCCCGTGGGTGCGGACAGCAGCGGGTGGACGACGTAGTCCTTGGTCATCTGGCGTCGGATCTTGCGACCGACGTTGGCCGCCGCGGCCCGGAAGGCGGGGTCCTTGGTCTGCTTCTTCTTGATGGTGGCGCCGAGGTCGAGGTCGTAGGCGGCGATGCCGTACTCGAAGAAGCAGGCGTTGATGAAGTTCCAGAGGGGCTGGCCCAGGTGCATCGGGTGCCAGCGCTGCTCCTCGTCCACGCGCATGATGCCGTAGCCGAGGTCGTTGTCCTTGCCGATGACGTTGGTGTAGGTGTGGTGGACCTCGTTGTGGCTGTGCTTCCACTGCGCTGCAGGCGTGGCGTTGTCCCAGTCCCAGGTGCTGGAGTGGATCTTGGGGTCGCGCATCCAGTCCCACTGGCCGTGGAGGATGTTGTGGCCGATCTCCATGTTGTCGAGGATCTTGGAGATGCTCAGGCCCGCCGTTCCGAGGAGCCACGCAGGCGGGAAGGCGCTGAAGAGCAGCACCGCCCGCGAGCCGAGCTCGATCTTGCGCTGGGCCGCGATCAAGCCGCGGATGTAGGCCGCGTCGTCGGCTCCGAGCGTGTCGAGCACGCTCTGCCGGATGGCGTCGAGCTCGATGCCGATCTGCTCGACGTCAGCCTCCGTGAGGTGCGCGATCGGGTTGTGGTCCTGCTTCTGGATCGTGGTCATCGAGACTCCTTCGGAGTGGGGACAGCGGACGGTGCCGTGAGGGTCAGTGATCGAGGTGGCAGGGGCCGGCAGCGGCGTTGATGCAGGTCTGCACCTTGATCGCACCGGTCTCGCCCGGGATGGCGGTCGTGATGGCGCCGTTGCGCAGGTCGCGCACGGAGCCCTCCTTCAGGGGGAGGACGCAGCCCATGCAGATGCCCATGCGGCAGCCGCTGGGCATGAGGAGCCCGGCGTCCTCGGCAGCGTCGAGGATCGGTGTCGAGCCGTCCGCCTCCACGAGGGTGCCGGACTTGTCGAAGGAGACGCTGCCACCCTCTCCGGGGGCCACCCGGGCCACCCGGAACTGCTCGGTGGTCAGGGACAGCCCCGCCGCCTCGTGGTGCGCCGAGAGCGCGTCGAGCAGGCCGGCAGGGCCGCACGCCAGGGTGCGGCGCTCACGCAGGTCGGGGACCAGGGTCTCCAGGTCGTTGACGTCGAGCACGCCGTGGACGTCGTCGTACCTCGCGACGAGGTGGATGGCACCCGCGTCGGCGAGCGCGTGCAGGTCGCGGCTGAAGATCGAGTCGGGCTCGCTCGGCGCCACGTGCACCACGACGATGTCGTAGCTCTTGCTCCGCTCGAGCTGCAGGACCCCGGAGTCGGTGCTGGGGAACAGGTTGCGCAGCATCCCGATGACGGGCGTGATGCCGGAGCCGGCGGTCACGAAGAGCAGCTTGTCGTGGTCGGTCTCGAGGACGAACTCGCCCGAGGCCTGCTCCAGGTGAACCAGCGTGCCGGGGCGCGCCTCGTGGACGAGGTGGTTGCTGACCACGCCGTCGAGCACGGCCTTGACCGTGATCGAGATGCAGCCGTCCCGGCGCGGGCCGTGGGTCAGGGAGTAGGCACGCCAGTGGCGGACCCCGTCGACGTCGATGCCGAGGCGGAGGAACTGGCCGGGGACGTGGCCCGCCCAGTCGGCACCCGGACGGATGACGATCGTGGCCGCGTCCGCCGTCTCGGGGCGGACCTCCTCGATGCGCCCACGCAGGTCGGCGCCCGAGCGCAGCGGGGCGAAGAGGTCGAGGTAGTCGGCCGGCAGGTAGGGCGTGGTGCCGGCCTCGGCCAGGCGTACGACGTGGTCGCGCAGGCGCGGCCGGCGCACGTCGGGCTCGAGAGTGGTGCTCATGGTGTCCATCATGCGTCACGAGGGCACGTTCCTTCCTGCCCGGTCCGCGTGAATCCCGGGTAGTCTCTTGTTCGTAGTGAACAAAGAGTGAGACGGAGACGCGATGCCACGTCGATCTGTGTATCGCACCACACAAGAGCATCCCACCGGCCCGCCGCTGGACCCGGCCGTCGTGGAGGTCCTCCGGGGCGAGCTGCCCGACGTCGCAGATCGTGCGGTCACCGCCATCATCGAGGAGGTGCCCAGCTACAAGGGCGCCCTCACCGGGCAGATGGGCACGACCATCCGCAACGCCGTGCAGCTGGCGCTGGGGGGCTTCCTGACACTGGCGTCGCGATCGGCGAGGGGGCCCATGGCGCCCGCGCTCGAGGGCGCCTACCAGCTCGGCCGCGGCGAGGCCCGCAGCGGCCGCAGCGCCGAGGCGCTCCTGGCGGCGTACCGCATCGGAGCCCGCGTCTCGTGGCGCGACATGTCGCGGGCGGCGGTGGCCAGCGGGGTCGACGCAGCCCAGCTCTCCCGGTTCGCCGAGCTCGTCTTCGCCTACATCGACGAGCTCTCCGCCTCCTCGGTCGCCGGCCACTCCGACGAGCTCGAGACCAGCGGCCGCCTGCGCCAGCGCAACCTCGAGCGGCTCGCGCACGCGCTGCTCACCAGTGCCGCACCGGAGATCGTCGCGGCCGCCGCTGAACGCGCTGCCTGGGTCGCGCCGGACGCCTTGACGGCGATCGTGCTCCCCGAGTCCCAGGCGTCCCAGGCGCTCATGGCACTCGACTCCGCGACGCTCCAGCCGCCGGACGACCTGCCCGGCCTGCCGGCTGGCAGCGCGGCACTGCTCGTGCCGTCGACCGGCTCCGCCACCTCGCGTCGGAGCATGCTGCACGCCCTGCGCGACACCGACGCGGTCATCGGTCCCGCGATGCCATGGGTCGACGTCCCCTCCTCGCTCGAGCGCGCGGTCCGGTGCCACGCCCTGGGACTCACCGGCGTCGTCGACACCGACGCATACCTCGCCGAGCTGGTCCTCGGCGCCGACGCCGTCGCTCGGGCCGAGCTGCGCGCGCGGGTGCTCGCCCCCTTGGGCGACCTGAGGCCGTCGAGCGCCGAGAAGCTCACCGAGACCCTGCGCTCGTGGCTGCTCCACCACGGTCGGCGCGATGCCGTGGCCGCCGAGCTGTTCGTGCACCCGCAGACGGTGCGCTATCGCGTGGGCCAGCTGCGCGAGCTGTACGGCGACCGGCTCGACGACCCCGCCTTCGTGCGGGACGCGGTGGTCGCCCTGGCCTGACCCCCCGAGTCGGCGCCAAACCCCGCCGAGTCGGCGCCAACGTCGCACCGACGGACTATCTAGCGCCGACTCGACGTGTGGTCTGCGCCGACTCGACGTGTGGTCTGCGCCGACTCGACGTGTGGTCTGCGCCGAGTGGGCCGTCTGCGTTCGCGTAACTTGAGGAACGTGACCCAGCCCGTCCTGCAGCGCACGCCCTCGCAGCGCGAGGAATGGGCCGAGGAGCTCCTCGACCGGCTCACCCCGGTCATGAGCGCGCTGGGCGTGATCTTCGCACTGGTGGTCCTCGGCGAGCAGCTGACCCGCCCTGACAGTGCGCTGGGTCTGGTGCTGACGGTGACCGGCTGGGTGCTGTGGGTGGTGTTCGTCGTCGAGTTCGTGGCGCGGCTCGTGGTCGCACCCTCCACCGGGCGGTTCCTGCGCCGCAACTGGTGGCAGGTGATCTTCCTGGTGCTGCCGACCCTGCGGGTGTTCCGGTTGCTGCGGACCTTCCGGCTGCTGCGCACCGGTCGAGTGCTGTCGTCGGCCGTGCGGTCGTCGCGCTCGGCACGCGGCCTGCTCGGCAGCCGGCTGGGCTGGCTGGGTGCCGTAACGGTGATCGTCGTGCTCAGCGCGAGCCAGCTGCTCTACGCCTTCGCCGGCTACGACCGGTACGCCGACGCCCTGCACGACGCGGCGCTCAGCACGATCACCGGCGAGCCGCTCGGCGCCGACGGCGGGTTCGCGGCGATCAGCGAGGTCGTCCTGGCGATCTACTCCGTCGTCGTCTTCGCGACCCTGGCCGGCAGCCTGGGCGCCTACTTCCTGCGCGATGAGCAGGCACGCCGGGCGACCTAGCCCTGGCGGCAGGCTCCGCCGATCACCGGGCGGCAGCCCGCAGCTCCTCCGCGACCTGCTCGGCGGGCTCGCGGAAGAGGATCTGGGGCACGAGCACGACCGCCTCGGCGCCCCGCGGAGCCAGGAGGACTCCGTAGCCGCGGGGGCCGCCCTCGCGGGGTCGGAGGCGGGGGGGCACCCCGGACCAGCGGAACAGCCTGCTGGCCTGGAGGCCGACGTGCTTCAAGCGTCCGGGCGGGACGTCGAGGGAGGTGCGGAAGCCTCTGTAGACCACGCCGCCCGGGCCCCACGACAGGCGCCAGCGGTGCAAGCGCCCCGTCAGCAGGCGGATCGTGTCGGGGATGCTCGCCAGCGTGGCCCCGATGATCGCCACCGCCGCGCCCGGGCTCTCGACCGCGTTCATCCCCCGTGACACGACCACGAACACGATGAGTCCGCTGACGACCCACATCACCAGCCAGGCGAGCAGCGCCGCCGCGACCTGGAGCGCGGGAGCCTTGATGGTCACGGTCCCGTCGGCTGACGGGCGCAGGGGCCTGGGGGTGCGCGGCCAGAAGCCGTGGGCGACGAACACCAGACCGCACAGGCCGGCCAGCGCGAGACCGACGGCGATCCAGCGGTCCGCACCGCTCGAGGACGGTGCCAGCACGGCGCCCGCCACCACCAGCAGGAGCGTCGATGCGACCATCGCCACGACCGCCCAACGGGGTGCGAGCCGGACCTGTCCCTCCGAGCTCACCACGGCGTGACCGCGTCCCAGCCATCGCTGATCGCATCGGTGGCGTTGTCCCACCCCTCGGAGACGGCGCTCGACGCGTCGTCCCAGCGGTCGCCGACCCAGCCCGCGATCTCGTCCTTGTGGTCCCACACGTAACCCGCGAGCTCGGAGGCTCCGTAGGCGATCAGCGCCCCGCCGCCGACCGCGAGGATCACCGGTCCTCCCAGGGCGATGATCCCGGCCGTGGCCAGGCCTCCGACGACGATGCTCGTCCCGGTGGTGGTGGCAGCACGTCCCCAGTCACCGGTCTCCCGCGCCTCCTGGATGCCGAAGAACACGTCGACCCCGATGCCGATAGGGCCGAGGAAGCGGCCGCCCCACTTGCCCAGGAGGCGGGACCTGTGGAGCAGGTCCTCGGGGTTCTTCGGCGGCCGGTAGGCGGGGTTGCCCGAACGTCGGGCCTTGAGGCGGTACTTCAGCCCTTCCTCACGCATGTCCTTGGCGAGCTTGGTGAGGGCGACCCCGGCCATGCCCGCCCCGGCGTTCTTGGCCCAGCCGACGGCGATGCTGGCGAGCGCGCCCAGGCCGTCCTTGTCCTCGGCGTCCGCGACGTCGGCGGGCATGTTGGTCTCGACCCAGAGGGCGAAGTTCTCGTGGCCTGTCGTGGCGTCCTGCGCGAGGGTGTTGTAGAGCGTCACCTTGGCGATCGCCGTCTCTCGAGCAGCCTCCTCGGGCGACCCGGCCTCCACCAGGCCGGCGGGCACGTCGGGCGGAGCCTGGATGACCGTGCCGTCGACGGTCAGTCCACCGGCGACGGCACGGGTCCGGATGCCCCTCATCGTGGTCTTCGCCTCCTCGAGCCGTGCCGCGTAGTCGTCGCACGCCGTGGCCGCGCGCTTGACGCGCGCGGTGTGCTTGTCCGTCGCGCTCAGCACGGTCTTCGTGAAGTCCTGGTAGGCGGTGGCGGCGCTGCCGTCCCAACCACCCGCGGCCTTCACGCGGGCGGCCCCCTGCTTGTCCCCGGCAGTGTCGAGGTTGGGGGCGAGGGTGCCGCGCAGCCAGGTCGCCGCGGAGCGGACGGCGGCGACCTCGCCCTCGATCTTGGTCTCGATCACTGGAGGTGGCCGTTCATCTCGCGGAAGTCGGCGCCGACCTGCTGCTCGGTCTCCCCGAGGTCGTCGGCGGCGTCCCGGACCTGGGCCGCGATCCCACCGTTCAGCGCAGCGATCTCACCGGCGGTCTGTGACACGGCGGCGATGATCTCGCTGAGGTAGGAGGTGCCGATGCCGGCGTCCAGGGCGCTGGGCGCTCCCGTCGCGGACCCATCGATCTTCGATGCGGCGGTGTCGTGCTGCGCGGCGACGGCCTCGGCCGTCCCCGCGGTCAGGCGGAGGGTCATGCCTGGCCACCTTCCTGTGTCGGACCTTCCTCGACCGGGCGCTCCTCGAGATGCAATGGCTCAGGTCGGGACGAGCGCACCGGCTCGGGCACCAGCACGTCGAGGAGCTTGACGTCGAACGGCTTCTGGTCGTGGATCCCCGGCAGGTCGGCGGTGTTGACCAGGGCCCAGGGCTGCGCAGCGCCCCAGCAGGCGACGAACCTGTCGAGCGCGGTGTAGGCGCACAGGGCGACGCGGCCGTCGCCGAGCTTGATCATCCGCACGTCGCGCACGGCGCCGGCGTCGTCCACCTCGACGGGCAGGTAGAGGACGGGCGGCACCAGCACCGGACGCGCAGGTGCGCCTGCTCCGGCGTCGGGCCACTGGTCAGGCTGACGATCCACGCGGCAACGCTACCCACGTGACGCCGTCTTCAATCCTCTGGCACCGAGCTGCCTCAGCCGAAGGCCTGTTGCCCCGCGACCCAGGTGGCGAGGACGTGGTCGGCGAAGCCGCGCAGCCGAGCCGCGTGATCGGCGTCATCGCCGCCCTCGAGCGGGTCTGCGCCGAGCAGGACGAGGTCGCCGGGGTGGCCGGTGGCCACGGTGCCCCAGCCGTCGGTGGACGCGGCCAGCGCCTCACGCGCGGTGATCGACTGCTCGGGGTGCCACGGGTCATCGTCGAGGCTGCGGTGCACGGCGGCGGCCGCCGCCAGCCAGGGGTCGAGGCGCGCGACGGGAGCGTCCGACCCCATGGCCAGTCGCACGCCGTCGTCGAGCATCCACCGCAGCGCGAAGGAGCGGTCACCGCGATCGGGCCAGAGGCGCTCGCTCACCTCACGGTCGTCGAGCAGGTGGGCGGGCTGGACGCTGGCGGTGACACCGAGGTCGGCGAGGCGTCGTACGTCCTCGCGCCGGATCAGCTGGGCGTGCTCGATGGTCCCCTGCGCACCCGTGGTCTCGAAGGCGTCGAGGGCCTCGGTGACCGCCCGGTCCCCCAGGGCGTGCACCGCGACGGTGAGACCGTGGGCGGTCGCGCGGGCAAGCAGGTCGCGCAGCTCCTCGCTCGTCTGGTTGGGCTGGCCGTGGGGGAACCCCAGCGGTGACGGCCCGGCGTAGGGCTCGCAGCACCACGCGGTCCTGGTGTTGAGGGAGCCGTCGCTGATGATCTTCAGCGACCCCATCGTCAGGCGGGGGTCGCCCGCCAGCGGGTCGCCGGTGCGGAGGCCCCGGGCCATCACGTCGTCGAGGCCGTCGGCGTACGTCGCCATCCGGACGCGGAGCAGGTCGGCGCCCTCCCCCCACCGCGCCACCCAGTCATCGACACCGCCGCTGAACTCGTAGTCGGTCAGCCCGACGACGCCGAGCGCCGCGGCGTCCTCCAGGGTGCGGCGGTAGGCCTCCGGCCCGGTGCCGTCGTCGCCGAGGATCGTGCGCAGGCGCCCGAAGATCGCAAACCACTCGGTCTCGGCGACCATCCCCTGCCGCACGGGCAGGGCGAGGTGGACCAGGGCGGTGGTGTTGAGCCAGGCGTGGTGGGCGTCGCCCGAGATCAGCACGATCGGCTGGTCGGTGTCGAGCGCGTCGAGCATCCCGACCAAGGGTTCCTCCGGCCAGGCCGTCGGTCGGTGGCCGTAGCCGATCACGGGCCTGTCCGGCCACGCCTCGAGCCGTGCGGCCACCAGCTCGACGGCCTGGGCCGCAGACCTCGCCGGCGCCAGGTCGAGCCGCGAACTGGACATCGTCCACTGGGCGAGGTGGACGTGCTGGTCCCACAGGCCCGGCATCAGCCACGCGCCGGCGGCGTCGTGCACCTCGCCGTCGTACGCCAGCGCGGTCCCCACCTGAGTCACCAAGCCGTCCTCGACGAGGACGTCGACCGGCTCGGAGGTGTCGTACGACGCCGTGGGCGCCGCGCCGTCCAGGGCGACCAGGCGGGCATTGCGGATGAGCATGGCGTCACCGTAGGTCGCACTTCCCCCGTCGAGGTAGTTTGCGACCCATGGCGTGGCGGGGTCCTGCGGTGCTGGCGTTGCTCGTCGTCCTGGGGGCGGTGGGCGGGTTCGGCATGTCCCGGGGCCTGGCCGACGCCTCCGTCGGCGAGGGCGCCGCGCAGCCCGTGGGCACCGAGCACCCGAGCCCGCCGGGCGACGAGGCCTTCGTGCCGCGCGACGACCCCACCGACGCGCCCCTGCTCCCCGGCATCGAGCTGACCGAGGCCAGGCTCGGCACCGGGCGCTCGGCGATCGTCTTCCCCGTCCCGGTCGGGTGGAAGGCCAACTACCTCTCCGCCGACGTGGTGAAGTGGAAGAAGCCGAAGACCTCCAACAACACCTACGTGATGCGCGTGACCGACGTCCGCTCCCGCAACCAGACCGCCGACGCGGCGATCGACACGGAGATCGCCGCCATGGACGCGAACCGAGACAAGCGGTTCATCCCGCTGAGCCGCAACAAGACGTCGATCGAGTACACCTACATCAGCACCGAGGGACGGCTCCGGCACAGCTTCATGAGCTGGGTCGACCTCGACGAGGACGGTCTGGTGGACGCCCAGGTGGTCGTCCACGGCCGGGACGCCGACGTCCCCGGCGCGAGCGACCTCATCGAGCGGGTCGTCGCCGGCTTGAGCGCCGGCTGAGCGACCTCACTTGCCGCGTACGTCGACCTGGTCGAGGACGCGGTTGGCGGTGGGGCGGTCCTCGCTGCGCACCTGGATCCACAGCAGCTCGCTGGCGTTGAGCTGCACGACCCTCTCGACGGTGAAGCCCGGCCCCTCGCACCCGGTGAAGACGACCGTGACCGTGGCGTCGCCCAGTCTGCTGCCGGAGACCGGGTCGCGGCGGGTCTCGCACTCAGGGTGCGGTGGCACGTCGGTCGGGAGCTCGTCACCGGGCAGCAGCCCCGCGAACACCCCGGGAGCAGGACGGTCCCGACTGTTCCACCCCGGTCGGGTCCCGGCCGAGATCGAGGCGAACTCCGCGTCGGCGCCCGGCGGCGTCCACGAGCCGGCGTCGACGCTCGCCCACTCCTCGGGGACCGTGACCGAGATGGTGCCGGTCTCGTCGTCGACGTCGCGCTCGGTGGAGACGGCACGCTCGACCGCCCAGCCCGCCCCCGCGCCGACGACCAGCGCGAGCGCGCCGGCAGCCAGCCAGTGCCATCGCGGCCGGCCCGCTCGGTCGGACGCAGGGTCCGGGCGCAGCGCCTCGGTGGCGTCGGTGCCCGGGTGCGGGCCGATGCGCGTCGCGGTGGGGGTCCACATCCTCTCGTCGTCTCGCTGCTCGCCCAGGGTTGCGGCGAGGGCGGCGACGAAGGACGGCACGTCGTCGTAGCGCTCCTCGCGGCGCGGTGACAGGGCCCGACGGACCACGGCGTCGGCCTCGTCGGGGAAGCCGTGGTCGAGGGGTGCCGGTGGCTCGGGATCGGCGGCCGCGGTGAGCGTCTGGTGGTCGAAGGGCGCGCGACCGGTGAGCAGGAGGTAGGCCAGCGCGGCGAGGGAGTACTGGTCGGCGCGGGCGTCGAGCGCCTCGCCCCTGGCCTGCTCCGGCGCGACGAAGGTGGGCGTGCCGCCGATCATGGTGAGCCGCGAGGACATGTCCATGGCCTTGCCGAGCCCGAGGTCGCCGAGCATGGCGCACACCTCGGACGCGGCTTCCTGCCCCGACCTCCCCCGGTCGACCGTGCGGAACAGCACGTTGGCCGGCTTCACGTCGCGGTGCAGGACGCCGCGGGCGTGCAGCGCGTCCAGGCCCTGCCCGACCTGGTCGACCACGTGGAGCGCCTGGGCGGGTGAGAGGCGCCCGAGCTCGAGGCGGTCGGCGAGGGTGCCCTGGTCGGCGTACGACATCACCAGGAACGGCCGCCCGTCGGACAGCTCGCCGGCGTCGTAGACGTTGACCACGTGGGGGGACTCGACCTTGCGCAGGAAGCGCCCCTCCTCGACGAAGCGCTGCCGGACGTGGAGGTCCTCGGTCCAGTTGTCGGCCAGCACCTTGATCGCGACCTCGGAGTCGAGGTGCTCGTCGTAGGCCAGCCAGACCGTCGCGAACGCTCCGGCGCCGAGTCGGCGCCGCACCGGGTAGCGGCCGAGGCGGGAAGGGGCTGACACCCCCGCATTATCGTTGCCGAGGTGATCACTCCCGGGGACCCCCAAGGCCCGGCCCTGTCGCCGGACGACATCGACGACCTCGCGCGCCGCGCCCGCGATGGCGATCGGGACGCGCTCGAGGACCTCCTCGGTGCGATACGTCCGCGGGTGCTCAACATCTGCCGGGGGGTCCTGCCCTACTCGAGCGACGCCGAGGACGCCTGCCAGGAGGCGATGCTCAACGTGGCCACGAAGATCGACTCGTGGGGCGGGCGCGGCCGCTTCACGACCTGGCTGCACGTCGTGGCGGTCAACAGCGCCCGCTCGACCTACCGACGGCTGAAGAACCTCGCGACCCCGATCGACACCGATGTGTTCGGCCACGACCGTCCCGACCCGCGCACCACCAGCGTCATCGCCGGCACCCGCCTCGACCTGCTCGAGGCGATGGAGACGATCGAGCGCGACCACCCGCAGTTCGTCGACCCCCTGCTGCTGCGCGACGTCTACGGCCTGCCCTACGACGAGATCGCCGAGCTCGTCGACGTCCCGCTCGGCACCGTCAAGGCGCAGATCCACCACGGCCGCAAGCTGGTGCGCCCCCTGCTCCGGGGCGACGCGTGAGGGTCGCGGCACTCGCGACCCTCGCCCTCCTCGCCGGCTGCACGACGTCCGGCACCGAGCCCAGGTCCGCCTCACCCGACACGCCCGCGGCCACGGAGACGACGGGGGGCTCGACCCCGGGACATCGCGACCTCGACCTCGCGCTGTCGAGTCCCCGTGAGGACTCGGTCTACCCCGACGTCGGCGACCCGCGCGTGGACGCGCTCCACTACGACCTCGACCTCCGGTGGATCCCCACGGCACGCAAGCTGTCCGCGTACGCCAGGATCACGTTCCGGGCGACCCGCGACGCGTCGAGCTTCCAGCTCGACCTGGCACCGCCGATGCGCGTCCTGGGGTCGACCCTGGACGGCGAGCACGTCACCACCCGACGACGGGGCGACGACCTCGTCTTCCTTGCCCCGGTCGAGAAGGACGTCCGCTACGAGCTGGTGGTCATCTACGTCGGCCGGCCCCGCCCGGTGCCGGCACCCACCACTCGCTCGGACTTCACGAGCCTGGGCTTCACCGTCACGGACGACGGCGAGGTGTGGACGATGCAGGAGCCCTACGGCGCCCACACCTGGTACCCCGTCAACGACCACCCCTCCGACAAGGCCCTCTACGACTTCACCATCGAGGCCCCTTCGCCCTGGACCGGCGTCGCGAACGGCCGGCTCGTCTCGCTCGAGCGGGGCGAGGAGACGACCACGACGAGCTGGCAGCTGACCGAGCCCGCGGCGTCGTACCTCGTCACCGTGGCCATCGCCGACCACGTCCGCTCGAGCAACACCACCGAGGACGGTCTCCGCGTCGACTACTGGGTCCCGCGCGACATGCCCGACGCGGCACGGAAGGTGAGGGTCGCCGCCGCGGCCGTGGACTGGATCGAGGAGCGTCTCGGGCACTACCCCTTCCCCAGCCTCGGGATGGTCGTCACCGACTCCCAGAGCGCGATGGAGACCCAGACGATGGTGACCCTCGGCAGCACCGACTACGTGCTCTCGGCGCCGGTGATCGTCCACGAGCTCGTGCACCAGTGGTACGGCGACCAGGTCTCGCCCGCCGACTGGCGCGACGTGTGGCTCAACGAGGGCATGACCATGCTGCTGCAGTGGCTCTGGGAGGACGACCACGACGTGCGCCCGATCGCCGGGACGGTCTCGGCCGCCCGCGCCGCCGACCGCACGCTGCGGCGCCAGCACGGTGCCCCGGGGGCCTATGACCCGGGCAGCTTCGGCGAGTCCAACATCTACTACCCGCCGGCGCTGATGTGGAACGAGCTGCGCCTCGAGCTCGGCGACCGGAGGTTCTTCGACATCGCCGCGCGCTGGCTCGAGGAGCACGACAACACCTCCGTGACGCGCTCGCAGATGTACGCCCACTGGGAGCGCGAGACCGGTCTCGAGCTGTCCGACTTCTTCGAGGCGTGGATCATGGGCGAGACGACCCCGGAGCGCGGAGTACCGACGGGCTAGCCTCGCGCAGGTGACCCGCCTCTCCGCGCGCGACCTCATCGCCCTCGTCCTCGACGAGGGTTCCTGGGAGTCGTGGGACTCCCCGCCGGACCGCAGCAACCACCCCGACGAGTACGCCGCCGAGCTCGCCGCCGCGGCTGCGAAGTCGGGTGTCGACGAGTCGGTGCTGACCGGGTCGGCGCGGCTGCGGGGGCGCCGCATCGGCGTGCTCGTGGGCGAGTTCGGCTTCCTCGCCGGGTCGATCGGCCGGGCCGCAGCCGACCGCGTGGTGGCCGGCATCGAGCGCGCGACCCGTGAAGGCCTGCCCCTCGTGGCGGCTCCGGTCAGTGGCGGCACGAGGATGCAGGAAGGCACCCCCGCCTTCGTCCAGATGGTGCGCATCTCCGCCGCGATCGCTGCCCACCGCAAGGCCGGCCTCCCCTACCTCGTCTACCTCCGCAACCCGACCACCGGCGGCGTCATGGCGTCGTGGGGATCGCTCGGCCACGTGACGGTCGCCGAACCCGGGGCCCTGGTCGGCTTCCTCGGGCCGAGGGTCTACTCCGCGCTCTACGGCCGCGACTTCCCCGCCGACGTCCAGACCGCCGAGAACCTCTACAGCCACGGCATCATCGACGCGGTCGTGCCACCCGAGGAGATCGCCGGGATCCTCGAGCGGGCGCTCACCATCCTGATGGCTCCCCGCGACGGCGTCGCGCCGGTCGCGGACCCCGGCCAGGAGTCCGTGCCCGACGTCGACACCTGGGACTGCGTCACGAGGTCGCGGCGCCCCGACCGTCCCGGCGTACGACGCCTCCTCCGCTACGCCGCCAGCGACGTCGTACCCCTCAACGGGACGGGGCAGGGCGAGGCAGATCCCGGGCTCCTCATCGCCTTGGCCCGCTTCGGCAACGCGCCCTGCGTGTTCCTCGGGCAGGACCGGCGCGGCCAGACGACAGACCACCCGATGGGCCCGGAGGCCCTGCGCGAGGCGCGCCGCGGGATGAGGCTCGCCTCCGAGCTCGGGCTGCCGCTCGTGACCGTCATCGACACCCAGGGCGCGGCGCTGTCGGCCGATGCCGAGAACGGCGGGCTGGCGGGCGAGATCGCTCGCTCGCTCGCCGACCTGGTGACCCTCGAGGCGCCGACCCTGTGCCTGATGCTCGGCGAGGGCAACGGCGGCGGCGCGCTGGCGTTCCTGCCGGCCGACCGCGTGGTCGCTGCCCAGCACGCCTGGCTCTCGCCGCTGCCGCCCGAGGGCGCCTCGGCGATCGTGCACCGCGACCTCGACCACGCACCGGAGATGGCGCGGGCCCAGAAGGTGCGGGCGATCGACCTCTACAAGCGCGGCATCGTCGATCGCATCGTCGCCGAGAAGCCCGACGCCGCCGACGAGCCCGAGGAGTTCTGCCGCCGCGTCGGAGCCGTGCTGGAGCACGAGCTCGCGGCACTGGTCATCGCCGGGCCGGGCCGCGTGTCGGCACGCACACGGCGCTACGTCTGACCGGGCGAGTCCCTGGCGATCGCCTTCGGCGGCCCTGCCGCTGAGCGAGCGGGGGGCTTGCGCTGCTCCAGTGTCTCGCTGAGGCGGCGGGCGATCTTGGCTGCGGCCTCCAGGTCGTCCTCGGGCCAGTCGGCGATGAGCTGGCTGTAGAGGTCTCGGGCGGTCTGCTTGGTGCGTCGGTGGCGTGTGGCACCGGCGGCCGTGGAGGCGACCAGGACCGCGCGACCGTCTCGCGGATCAGAGGTGCGGTCGACCAGGCCAAGGGCCTCCAGGCGTTGCACCTGGGTGGTCATGGTGGATCGGTCCACCTCCTGCCAGTCGGCGAGCTCCGACAGCCGCACCGGACCGGTCGAGGTGCGACCTCGAGCAGAGGCGACCCGCCAGTCCCCGTCACGGAGCCAGGTCCTTCTGGCCAAGCCGGTCCGGGACATCGTCGAGGTCTGGGGACATGACTCGTTCCCGGCCAGCGACCCGCCCGCCAACTGGTAGCGGCCCCCCACCCACCACGACCCACAGGAGAACACCATGACCGACCACACCAGCCAGTCCACTGCATCCGCAGAGGCGCCCGAGCGAGGAGGGGCCCTGCAGAACCTGACGGTCCTCGGGAGCGGCGTCCTCGGCTCGCAGATCGCACTCCAGGCCGCGTTCCACGGCAAGGACGTCACCATCTACGACATCAGCGAGACGGCCCTGGCATCCCTGTCCGCCCGGTGGGACTACCTGGCTCCTCTCTACGTGCAGGACCTGACGGACGCCACCCCTGAGCGCATGGCCGAGGCACTGGGCCGGATCCGCACCACGTCGGACCTGGCAGATGCCGTCGTCGATGCCGACCTGATCATCGAAGCGGTCCCCGAGGTGCTCGAGGTCAAGCAGCAGACCTGGGCCGAGGTCGGCCGGCTGGCACTCGAGGAGACCATCTTCGCGACCAACTCCTCCACCTTCCTCCCGAGCGACATCGCACAGTCCACCGGCCGGCCCAGCCGCTTCCTCGCCCTCCACTTCGCCAACGAGATCTGGCGTCTCAACATCGGCGAGGTCATGGGGCACCCCGACACCGACCCGGACGCCTACGAAGCGGTCGCAGGCTTCGCCGAGGAGATCGGGATGGTCCCGATCCGGGTCCTGAGGGAACAGCCGGGATACGTCCTCAACAGCCTTCTCGTCCCGTTCCTCTGGGCTGCAGGTCGCCTCCTCGTTCGCGGCGTCGCTGACCCCGAGACGGTGGACCGGACGTGGCGGATCTCCACCGGAGCGCCGCTCGGCCCGTTCCAGTTCCTCGACATCATCGGCATGATGACGCCGTACAACCTCCTCGAGGACAGCGACGACTCCGAGCTCCGCGCCTTCGCCGACCTGATCAAGCGCGACTACATCGAGACCGGGCGTCTCGGCAAGGGCGCAGGGGCCGGCTTCTACGACTACTCCTGACATCCGGCACGAAGCTCCGGGATCGAGCCCCGTGAGGGTCACGTGGCCGAGAGGGCGTCAGCCAGCTCGGCCCGTGACCGCACGCCGAGCTTCGTGTAGACCTTTCGCAGGTGGTACTCCACCGTCTTCGGGCTGAGGAACAGCGCTGCCGCGGCCTCACGAGTGGTCCGCCCTTCGGCGAGCAGCAGCGCCACCTGGAGCTCCTGCGGCGTCAGCGCGTTGACGCCACCGAGCGGCCGGGGAGGGACTCGCTCGCCGGTGAGGTCGAGCTCGGTGGCGGCCTGGTCGGCCCAGGGCTCGGCACCGAGGTCGGTGAAGACGGCCAGTGCGGCACGCAGCTGCTCGCGGGCCTCGACCCTCCTCCCGGCGCGCCTCAACCGGGCGCCGTACGCCAACGCGGTGCGGGCGGTCTCGAAGAGGTCCGGCGTCTCCTCGTGGAGAGCCAGCGCCTCTCGGAACGGATCGTCGAACCCGTCCGCTGCCAGGAGACCCGCACAGCGACGCGCTCGTGCCCGCGCCCAGGGCTGGCCCTTGTGATCCGCAGCGCGGAGGTGGGTCGCCGCGATCTCGGCCGCCTCGGCTGCCCGACCCAGCCGGAGCAGTGCCTCCACCAGCTCAGGACCGGGTGAGATGTCGGGATCCCCGAGCTCCAGCTCGCCCAGCAGGCGGTCCAGCTCGCCGAGGTGGGTGGCCGCGGCAGCGGGGTTCGCGAGCGCCAGCTCCAGCTCGCCCAGCGCGAAGAGGGTCCAGGTCTCGCCCAGGTGGATGTCGCGGCTGCGGCACAGTGCCAGCGCCTCGGTGGCGTGCGCCCGGCACTCCACCTCCTGGCCCGTGCGGGCCTCCAGCCACGACAGCGCCGCGAGGGAGACCGCGAGCTCGTTGGTCTGGCTCGTGTCGCGGGCCAGGCGTACAGCCTCGTTGTAGTTCGCTTCCGCCCTCGCCCAGGAGTGGGTGGTCGCCTCGTCCCGCGCGAGCAGGAACAGCAGCGCCGGCAGGGCGCCCACCCCTGCCCGCCGGCGCGCCTGGTCGACCTGGGCACGAAGGCCCCGGCCGGTGTCGGCGTCTCGGATGAAGAGCGGCACGTACATCAGCCACGCCGCGCCACGAGGGTCCTCGCCGAGCTCCTCGCTCTCGGTCAGGAGGGGGATGGCGGCCCGCAGCTCGTCGATCCCACCCCCGCCCGAGAGCACCTTCGCCACTCCGGCGGCCACCGTCCCGACGGCGCGAGCGCGCGACGACCTCGCCGCGGTCACCGCCGGCGCCAGCAACGTGGTCAGGCGGCGCAGCGCCGCACCGTCGAACAGGTAGAAGGTCGCGTGGACCGCCTCGGCCAGGAGGAGCGCGCGCTCGTCGGGAGAGGCGTTCTCCGCAGCCCGCTCGAGCAACCCGGCGGCTTCTCGCACCGAGCCGCTCCGGAGTGCGATCGCGGCGCGCAGGTCCTGGACCTGTGCCACCAGGCCCGCGGGGATGGTGGCACCCGCCATCCCGTCGAGCAGCACCGTGGCCCGAGCTCCCTGACCCGCTGCCCAGGCGGTGTCCGCCGCGGCGAGCAACCGGGTCTGCTCATCCAGGAACGCCGGGCTGAGCCGTGCCGCTCGCTCGAGGGCGACGGAGGCCACGGCGTAGGCAGATCGGGCGACCGCCCGGTCCCCGGTCTCGTGCAGCAGGCCCGCCACGTGCTCGTCGGGTTCCCACACCGACTCCGACAGGTGCCAGGCACGCCGGTCGACCTCGTGGTCGGGCAGGGCACGAGCAGCGGCGGCGTGCGCCCGGCGACGCTCCACCGGGGAGCCCTGCCGATATATCGCGGCCCGGACGAGAGGGTGCCGGAACGTGATCTCGGTGCCGACCGCGTCGGCCAGCCCCACCTCCCGGGCAGCGATCCACGCATCCGGATCCAGGCCCAGGTCCGCGCACGCAGCCCCGGTGAGCCGGAGGTCACCGTTGCACACGACGGCGACCAGCAGCACCGCCTGGGCCTCCGGTCCGAGCGAGGACAAGCGGCGTGCGAAGGACTCCCCCAGGGCGGCCGACACGGGAGGCGGCAGGCCGGGGGACGTGCGCACCAGGGCCTCCGGGTCCTGGGCCAGCTCGGTGACCGCGAGCGGGTTGCCCCCGGTCACCTCGTGGACCCGGACCACCCAGTCGGGGGTGAGGGGCGCCGGGGCCATCTCCTTGGCGAGACTGCGGGTCGCGTCGAGGCCCAGGCCAGTGACGTGGAGCTGGTCGAGGCCCTCCCACATCTCGTCGCACTCGCCCTCACGGGCCGCCAAGAGCACGGCGAGCGGGTCGGCGGAGAGCCGTCGAGAGGCGAACGTCAGGGCCTCCATCGTGGGTGGGTCGAGAAGCTGGACGTCGTCGAGGAGCACCGCGACCGGCGCGTCCTCGGCGTACCTGCACAACAGGCTCAGGGTCGCCGCGCCGATCGCGAACCGGTCCCCCGGCGGCCCCTCACTCAGCGCCAGCGCTGCAGACAGCGCCCTCGCTTGTGGTGCGGGGATCTCGTCGAGGAGACCCAGCGCCGGACGCAGGACCGTGAGAAGGCCGGCGAACGGGACCTCGCGCTCGGGCTCCGTGCCGGTCGCGCCCAGCACGCGGAAGCCCTCGAGCCGCGTCTCGGCCCAGCGCAGCAGGGCGGTCTTGCCGACGCCCGCCTCGCCGGTGAGCGCGAGCGCGCCGCTGGTGCCGATCCTCGCCCCTGAGACGAGCCGATCGATGGCCTGTTGCTCGGACTCCCGGCCGATCAGCACCCACCGAGTCTAGGGCTGCATGCGGCCACCACCAGGGGGGTCACCGGACGCGCTGGAACCCTCGACGTCCCTAGCTTCGAGACGTCTACGAAGGGAGACACACGATGACCACCATCGATGCGCCGGCCACCACGCCGGCTCCGGAGACCGCCCAGGCAGTCGACACCGACAAGCTCATGCAGTTCGTCTTCCGCGCGGTCGACGAGGTGGGGGCGACACTCAACGCCGCCCTCGTGGTGATGGGCGACAAGCTCGGCTACTACCGCGACCTCGCCGCCCACGGACCCAGCACGCCGTCCGCACTCGCCGAACGCACCGGGACGAGCGAGCCCTACGCACGGGAGTGGCTCAACGCGCAGGCCGCGGGCGACTACGTGTCGTACGACGCCAGCACCGGTCGCTACACGCTGCCGCCCGAGCAGGTCGTGGCGCTGACGGTCGAGGACAGCCCGGCCTTCCTGCCCGGCTTCTTCCAGATCGCACTCGGCACGGTGAGCGACACCTCGCACATCCTGGAAGCCGCTCGCAACGGCGCCGGCTACGGCTGGCACGAGCACAACACCGACGTCCACGTCGGCTGTGAGAGGTTCTTCCGACCAAGCTACAACGCCCACCTCCTGACCGAGTGGCTTCCTGCTCTCGACGGTGTCGTCGACCGGCTGGAGCAGGGCACCACGGTCGCGGACGTCGGCTGCGGCCACGGCGCGTCCACGATCCTGATGGCCCGGGCGTTCCCGGAGTCGACGTTCGTCGGGTTCGACTACCACCCCGAGTCCATTGCCGCGGCGCGCGAGCGTGCTGCGGCCGCGGGATGCGCGGACCGGGTGAGGTTCGAGGTCGCGACTGCCGACGCCTTCGGCGGCAACGGCTACGGCCTGGTCACCATGTTCGACTGCCTGCACGACATGGGCGATCCGGTCGGGGCAGCCAGGCACGTGCGCAGCGCGCTCGCCGAGGGCGGCACGTGGATGGTGGTCGAGCCGATGGCCGGCGACCACGTCGAGGACAACCTCAACCCGGTCGGCCGCGCCTACTACGGCTTCTCCACCCTGCTGTGCACACCGTCGTCGTTGTCCCAGGACGTCGGCCTCGCGCTGGGCACCCAGGCCGGGCCCCAACGGATCCGGGACGTCACCACCGCTGGCGGCTTCACCCGCTTCGATCGGGTCGCGGAGACCCCCTTCAACCAGGTCTTCGAGATCAGGCCCTGACGGGAGGGCTGCTGCGGGTGGACACTGGACGATCGGGCAGGTCCCAGGGTCGGGGAAGGAGGCCGGGATGGGTGCCGAGCACCACGAGGGAGATCGCGCGGGCGTGGCGCGGCACCGTCCCCGGCCTCCGGACCACTCCGGCGTCGTCCAGCGCGACGGTGTCGAGATCGCCTTCGACGTCCACGACGCCGCAGGGCCCACCGTGCTGCTCCTGCCGACCTGGTCGATCATCGACTCGCGCGTGTGGAAGCTCCAGCTGCCCTACCTGGCCCGGCACTTCCGGGTCGTCACGTTCGACGGTCGGGGATCGGGCCGGTCGGGGCGCCCGATCGGCGCCGAGCACTACACGGACGAGGAGTACGCCGCCGACGCGGTCGCCGTCCTGGATGCCAGTGGGACGGACCGTGCTGTGCTGGTCGGCTTCTCCTGCAGCGTCGCCTGGTCGGTGCACGTGGCCGCGGGTCACCCCGACCGGGTCAGCGGCCTCGTCGCGATCTCACCGTCGTGCGGGCTGGCGGTGGCCCGCCCGACACGCGAGAGGTCGGCGTTCGCTGCCCGTCCGGGGAGCACGAGGGGCTGGGCCAAGTACAACGAGCACTACTGGCTCGAGGGAGGCAAGGACGACTTCGTCCGGTTCTTCGCCGGGCAGATGTTCCACGAGCCGCACTCCACCAAGCAGGTCGAGGACTTCGTGTCGTGGGCCGGCAGCATCTCTGCCACGACGCTCGCCGACACGACCGCCGGCAGGCTCGGCCTTCGGGGCGCAGCGTCGACGCCGCTCGAGCCCCTGTGCAAGGAGGTGTCGTGCCCGGTCCTCGTCGTGCACGGCACCGAGGACAAGGTCCGCCCCCCGGCCGTCGGCGAGCAGCTGGCAGCGCTGACGGGCGGCGATCTCATGCTGTTGGACGGCGTCGGCCACGGCCCGCCGCTCCGGGAGCCGGTGCAGGTCAACCACCTGATCAAGGAGTTCACCGACATGGTCGACCCCAGGCCCACCACCCGGCGCTGGGTCCGGGCCCAGCGCCGGCCCAGGCGCGCGCTCTACCTCTCCTCCCCGATCGGGCTCGGCCACGCCCGCCGCGATCTCGCCATCGCCCAGGAGCTGCGGGCGCTGCACCCCGACCTCCAGGTCGACTGGCTCGCACAGGACCCCGTCACGCGCGTGCTGGCCGCCGCGGGCGAGACCGTGCACCCGGCGTCGCGCTGGCTGGCCAACGAGTCCGCCCACATCGAGGACGAGTGCGCCGAGCACGACCTGCACGCCTTCCAGGCGATCCGGCGGATGGACGAGATCCTCGTCAACAACTTCATGGTCTTCGAGGAGGCCGCCGAGGAAGGTCTGTACGACCTGGTCATCGCCGACGAGGCATGGGACGTCGACTACTTCCTGCACGAGAACCCCGAGCTCAAGAGGTTCGCGTTCGCCTGGATGACCGACTTCGTCGGCTGGCTGCCGATGCCGTCCGGGGGTGACGCGGAGAGGGCCCTGACCGCCGACCACAACGCCGAGATGATCGAGCAGCGCGCGCGCTACGGCCGGGTGCGCGACCGTTCGATCTTCGTGGGCAACCCCGACGACGTGGTCGAGGAGTCCTTCGGCCCCGGCCTGCCCGGCATCCGCGAGTGGACCGAGGCCAACTTCGAGTTCTCCGGCTACGTCTCCGGGTTCACGCCGCCGGACCAGGAGGAGTCCGCGCGCCTGAGGGCGAGCCTCGGCTACGGCGAGGAGGACCTCGTCTGCCTGGTGACCGTCGGTGGATCCGGCGTGGGCGAGACGCTGCTGCGGCGCGTGCTGGACGCCGTACCCCTGGCTCGTCGGCTCGTGCCCGAGCTGCGCTTCCTGGTGGTGTGCGGGCCGCGGATCGACCCCGGCTCGCTCCCCCGGCGCCGTGGAGCGAAGGTCCGTGGCTACGTGCCCGACCTCTACCGGCACCTCGCGGCCTGCGACCTCGCCGTCGTGCAGGGCGGGCTCACCACCTGCATGGAGCTCACCGCTGCCCGGCGCCCGTTTCTCTACGTGCCGCTCCAGAACCACTTCGAGCAGAGCTTCCACGTCCGGCACCGGCTCGAGAACTACGCCGCCGGCAGGTGCCTCCTCTACGACGAGGCGCGCGACCCCGCCGTCCTGGCCGAGGCGATCGCCAAGACGGCGCGCGAGCAGGTCCACTACCGCCAGGTCGAGACCGGCGGCGCCGCGAGGGCCGCGTCGATGCTGGCGGCGCTCGTGTGATGTGGGGTCAGACCTGATGCGCGCGCTCGAACCCACGCGGACGGGATCCGTCGACCCGCACGGCGTCCCGATCCACTACGAGGTCTTCGGCGCAGGCGAGCCGACCATCCACCTCCTGATGCCCGACTCGATCGTCTCGAGCCGGGCCTGGAAGGCGCAGGTGCCGTTCCTGGCCCGCTCGCACCAGGTCGTGGTCAGCGACCCGCCCGGCAACGGCCGCAGCGGCACCCCCCGCACGGTGGACGACATGAGGGAGCGGGTCCGACTGGACCAGCAGTGGGCGGTGCTCGACGCCGTCGGGGCGCAGGAGGCGGTCCTGGCCGGGGTGTGCACCGGGGCCGGGCACGCGCTGCTGATGGCGGCCGAGGCGCCGGACCGGGTGCTCGGCGTCTGCGCGATCAACCCCGGCCTGCGGCTCACCCCGCCGCTGGCCCATCGTGTCGCCCACGACTTCGACCTGCCCCGCGAGACCTACGTCGGCTGGCAGAAGCAGAACCGCCACCACTGGCGGGAGGACTGGCACGACTTCGCGGAGTTCTTCTTCGCCGAGCTCTTCCCCGAGCCGCACTCCACCAAGCAGCGCGAGGACTGCGTCGGGTGGGCCGCGAGCGTCGCCACCTCGACCATGGAGCTCGAGTACGACGCTCCCGGCGGCATCGGCGCGGATCCGGACACCGCCGCGGCGGCCTGCAGAGCCGTCAGGTGCCCGGTGTTGGTCATCACCGGCTCCCTCGACCAGTGCCAGCACCCCGGGCGCGGCGTCATGGTCGCGGAGCTCACCGGTGGCGAGCACGTGGTGATCGAGGGCGCCGGCCACCTCCCGCAGGCACGCGACCCCGTCCGGGTCAACCTCCTGCTCCGCGACTTCCTGGCCGGGGCTCCTCAGCTGCCCAGGCCGGTCAGCATCAGCCACCCGAGGACCGCGAGCCCGGTGAGCAGCAACGACAGGGCCGCCCACACGGGGCGGGGGATCCCGGGGACCGGCACCACCACCTGGTGCCTCGCGACGGCGATTGACCCCGGTGATCCGGCGAGCCCCCTGGCGATCCGCAGGTCGTCGCTGAAGGCCCCGGCCGCCGGGTAGCGCCTGGCCGGGTCGTCGGCCAGGGCGCAGGCCAGCACGTGGTTGACCGACGCCGCCTGGAGGGAGTCCCCCACCAGCAGGGAGTCGCGTGGTCCCAGGATGGTGCCGCCCTCGTGGGGCGAGCGTCCGCTCAGCACCACCCAGAGGAGGCAGCCCAGCGCGTAGACGTCGCTCGCCGCCGTCGGGGCGTGCCCCGCCCGCAGCTCGGGGGCCGCGAAGTGCCAGGCGTCGAGCGACGTCCCGGGACCCGGGGTCGGAGCGGACAGGCGGGCGTAGAGCCCCCGGCCGTTGTCGTAGAGGTGCACGTTGGCCGGCCGCACGTCCCCGTGCACCCTCCACCGCGCGTGCTCCTCGGCGAGGCCGCGCGCGACCTGGTCGACCAGGTCGAGGGCCAGGTCGATGGGCGGCGGGCCCTGCAGGTCGAGGGTGGTGCCGAGGTTGGCCCCGGGGATCGGCTGGTCCGCGACCCGGAGGCGCCGCGGACGCTCCCGGGTGTCGGAGATACGGGCGACACTCACGCGCGGGTCCTACCCGGGATCCGCCCGGCTAATCCTCCGACCACCACGACGTGCACGTCGGCAGGTTCAGGTGGATGCCAGGGCAGGCTCGGAGGTGGCGTCGGAGGTGGCGGCGACCTCGGTCGGCTCCTCCACCTCCGCGATCTCCGGCTCCAGCTCCGCCGCCTCGACCGAGACGCCGCCGGACACCGTCGCGAGCATCTGGCGGACGTGGGCGAGCTGGCTGTTGATGCTGTCGCGCCGCTGGCTGGCGGCGGCGAGCTCGCGCTCGGACTCGGCGCGCACCCGGTCGGCCGTGGCGCGCGCGTCGGCGAGGGTGGCCTCCGCGCGCTGCTTGGCCTCCGAGAGCATCCGCTCGATCCGCTCGTCGGTCTCGGCACGGGTGCGCTGGAGGGACTCCTCGAGCTCCCTCGTGCGGGCGGTCATGGCGTCGAGCTCCTGCTTGGCAGCCTTCTGCAGCGCCTTGATCTCGGCGGTCGCCTTCTTGCGGCGCGCAGCCAGGGAGGTCTCGAAGTCTGCTGCGGCCTGGGCGGCACTGGCACGCTGCGCCTCCACGATCGCCTCGGCCTCGCCGCGCAGCGCGGCGGCGTCGTGCGCGGCGGAGTCACGCTCCTCGTCTGCTGCCTTGCGAGCCTCGTTGATCAGCTTCGCGCCCTCTTCTTCGGCGACGATGCGAACCTCCTGGGCGTAGAGGTCGGCGTCAGCGCGCACGTGGGCCGCGTCGGTCTCGGCCGCGGCGCGGATCTCGTCGGCCTCGCCCACGACACGGGTGCGGATCTCCTCGGCCTCACGCTCGGCCAGCGCCAGGATCTGGCCCACCCGCTCTCCCAGGTGGGTGAAGGTGGCCGGCTCGCGCTCGGCAGCCTCGTAGGCCTCGAGCGCTTCCTTGGCCCGACGGGCCTCCTCCCACGACTGCCGCGCTCCACCCTCGAGCACGCCGACGTGCTCGGTCAGCGTGACCACCTGGGCCTCCGCCTCGGCGAGCCGGGCGGCGACGGCGGCCACGCGCTCGTCGCACGCGGCGAGGGCTCGGTCGACCTGCAGCGGGTCGTAGCCGCGCATCGTCGTACGGAAGCTGCGATCAGTCATGGGGTCTCCTGCCGAGAAGGGGTACTCACACGCCACGGCGATTCTTGCGGGTCCGGATGGACCGCGCGACAGACCCCGTGGCGGTGAGACGCCCTCGACCGGCCGGGCACGCGAATGCCCGGCCAGCCGGTCAGAAGAGGAGCGCGCTCGCCGGGTCGGAGAGGATCGAGGCGACGTCGGCGAGGAAGCGCGAGCCCTTCTCGCCGTCGATGTGGCGGTGGTCGAACGACAGCGCCAGCGTGGTCACGTCGCGCACGCACAGCTCACCGGCCTCGTCCACCCAGGGCCTCTTGTTGATCGCGCCGAAGCACAGGATCGCCGATTCTCCGGGGTTGATGATGGGGGTGCCTGCATCGACCCCGAACACGCCGACGTTGGTGATCGTGAACGTGCCGCCTGCCATCTCGGCCGGCTGCGTCCTGCCCTCGCGTGCGGTGGCCGTGAGCTCGTTGAGGGCGCCCGCCAGCTCGAGCATCGAGAGGCTGTCGGCGTCCTTGACGTTGGGTACGACGAGACCGCGCGGCGTGGCGGCCGCGATGCCAAGGTTGACGTAGTGCTTGTGGACGACCTCCTGGGCGGCGTCGTCCCAGTAGGAGTTGATCTCCGGGGTGCGCTTCATGGCGAGCATGACCGCGCGCGCCAGCACCAGCAGCGGGCTGACCTTGACGTCCTTGAAGTCGCGGTTCTTCTTGAGGCGCTGGACGAACTGCATGGTGGCGGTGACGTCGAGCGTGACCCACTCGGTGACGTGGGGACTGGTGAAGGCCGACTGGCTCATCGCCTGCGCCATCATCTTGCGCACGCCCTTGATCGGCTCACGGGTCTCGCGCGCGCCCCCGCTTGCGTCATGCGAACCCACAGCCATCGCTGCGCCTTCGGATGACGGACCGACGCCACCGGAGGCCGACTGGACGTCCTCGCGGGTGATCGAGCCCGACGGTCCGGAGCCGGTCAGCGCGGTCAGGTCGACCCCGAGCTCCTTGGCGAGCTTGCGCACCGGCGGCTTCGCCAGGGCTCGTACGTCGGCCTGCTCGCTCTGCGCGGCGGACGGCACCAGGGCCTCAGCGGGCGCCGCAGCCGCCTTCGGTCGTGCGTCGCGAGCCGGGACGGCAGGCTCGTCGGCGGGCATGACCTCGCCGGACTGGGCACCGCCGGGCGAGAAGGCACCCTGCACCTGCAGCTGGGTCTGGGCGCCGGCCTCGCTGCTGGGCGAGGCCGAGCCGCGCCGGGCGCGACGCATCGGGCCACGCTCGGCCTTGATCCGGCCGACGAGGGAGGCCCCCTCCATCGAGCCGGACGCCGCCGGGTTGGACAGGTCGATCTCGCTGGGGTCGACCTGCGCCCCACCGGCCTTCTGCGCCATCCCCAGGTAGGGGTCGGACTCGGTCTGGGGGGCGGCCGCCGCAGTAGCGGGTGCCGCCTCCGACGCGTCACCGATGGCGATGATCGGGGTCCCGACAGGCACGGTCTCGCCCTCGTCGACCAGCAGTGCCTGGACGGTGCCCTCGAAGGGCGAGGGCAGCTCGACCAGGGACTTGGCGGTCTCGATCTCGACGATCACGTCGTTGATCTCGACGGTGTCGCCGACCTTGACCTTCCAGGCCACGATCTCTGCCTCGGTCAGGCCCTCGCCGACGTCGGGGAGGAGGAACTCGGACATGCGCTTCCTCTCAGTAGGCGAAGGTGCGGTCGACGGCGTCGAGCACACGGTCGAGGTCGGGGAGGTACTCCTCCTCGATCCGCGAGGGCGGGTAGGGGGTGTCGAACGCGCCGACCCGAAGCACCGGGGCCTCGAGGGAGTAGAAGCACTCCTCGGTGATCCGCGCGGCCAGCTCGGCTCCCATGCCGAGGTTGACGTGGGCCTCGTGCGTGACCACGCAACGGCCGGTGCGGCGTACGGACTCGAGCACCGGAGCCATGTCGAGCGGGGAGAGCGTGCGCAGGTCGATGACCTCGAGCTGGCGTCCCTCCTCGGCGGCCGCCTCGGCACACTTGAGGGCGGTCTTGACGGTGGGCCCGTAGGCCAGCAGGGTCGCGTCGCTGCCGGGGCGGACCACGCGCGAGGTGAACAGCGGCTCCGGCGTGGCGGACTCGTCGAGCTCGGCCTTGTCCGCGTGGTACTGGCGCTTGGGCTCGAGGAAGATGACCGGGTCGTCGTGGGCGATGGCCTGCTGGATCATCCAGTAGCCGTCGACCGGGTTGGAGCAGGCGACCACCTTGAGGCCCGGCGTGTGGGCGAACTGCGCCTCGGGCGACTCGGAGTGGTGCTCCACCGCGCCGATGCCACCACCGAAGGGGATGCGGATGACGATCGGCATCTTCACCTTGCCCTGCGAGCGGAAGGTGTACTTGGCGACCTGGCACACGATCTGGTCGTAGGCGGGGTAGACGAAGCCGTCGAACTGGATCTCCACCACTGGGCGGTAGCCGCGCAGCGCCATCCCGACCGCGGTGCCGACGATGCCCGACTCGGCCAGCGGCGAGTCGATGACGCGGTCCTCGCCGAAGTCCTTCTGCAGGCCGTCGGTGATGCGGAAGACACCGCCGAGCTTGCCGACGTCCTCGCCCATGAGGAGGACCTTGTCGTCGTCCTCCATGGCCTTGCGCAGGCCCATGTTGAGGCCCTTGGCCAGCGTGATCTTCTGGCTGCTGCTCATGAGTGGGCCCCCTCGAACGACTCGAGGTAGGCCGCGAAGCCGTCGCGCTGGGCCTCGAGCTCCTCGGTCATCTCGCTGAACACGTAGCCGAACTGGTCGAGCGGCTTGGGATCGGGCAGGGCCTTGCAGCCCTCGCGCAGGTGCGCCCCGAGCTCCTTGGCCTCGGCGTCGAGGGAGTCGAAGAACTCCTGGTCGACCAGGCCGTTGCGGCGCAGGTAGACCTTGAGCCGCTCGATCGGGTCCTTGAGCTTCCAGTGCTCGAGCTCGTCGTTGAGGCGGTAGCGGGTGGGGTCGTCGGTCGTGGTGTGCGCACCCATCCGGTAGGTGTAGGCCTCGACGAACGACGGCCCGTTTCCCTCGCGTGCCCGCTGCAGGGCCGCCTTGGTGACGGCGTACGTCGCGAGCACGTCGTTGCCATCGACCCGGATGCCCGGGAAGCCGAATCCCAGCGCGCGCTGGTGGAGCGGGATCCGGGTCTGCCGCTCGATCGGTTCGGAGATCGCCCACTGGTTGTTCTGGCAGAAGAAGACGACCGGGGCGTTGTAGGAGGCGGCGAAGATGAACGCCTCGTTGACGTCGCCCTGGGAGGAGGCGCCGTCGCCGAAGTGGGCGATCACCGCGGCGTCGCGCTCGGGGTCACCCGTGCCGACCACACCGTCGCGCTGGAGGCCCATGGCGTAGCCCGTGGCGTGCAGGGTCTGGGCGCCGATGACGATCGTGTAGAGCCCGAAGTTGGCCTCGTTGGGGTCCCAGGAGCCCTGGTCGACCCCGCGGAAGAGGCCGAGGAGCTTGAGGGGGTCGAGGCCGCGGCAGTAGGCGACGCCGTGCTCGCGGTAGGTCGGGAAGACGTAGTCCTGCGGGGAGAGGGCGCGCCCGGCTCCGATCTGGGCGGCCTCCTGGCCCAGCAGCTGGGCCCAGATGCCGAGCTCGCCGTGGCGCTGCAGAGCCGTGGCCTCGACGTCGATGCGCCGGGTGAGGACCATGTCGCGGTAGAGCCCGCGCAGCTCCTCGGCGGAGAAGTCGTGGTCGAACTCGGGGTGGTGGACGCGCTCGCCCTCCGGCGTCAGGAGCTGGACGAGGTTGGGCCCGCCGTCCTGTTGGGAGGGTCCGAAGACCTCCGCAAGGTCGGGGCCGAAACCGGCAGGTTCGGTCAACGCAGCTCCTTAGTCGCAAGCGGCGTGACGGGGGTTGCCCGACGCCGACGGCTCAGCGCGGTCGCCGGCGTGTGTGACCGCGACCACATGGTGCTGCCACGGTATCGGGACTCAGCCGCCGACGCCAAACGGACCCACGGCCGTCATGGGTCGCGCTCTGCACAGGAGCACGAAGGAGCCGACGCCGGTGGACGCGTGGGTCGTCCACCGGCGCCGGCCGGTCCTCCATCGGGGCAATGGAGGGACTGGGAGGTGTCAGCCCAACCTGATGCCCAGGCTGACCACGCCGGCCGAGCGCGCCTGCGCCGCCCCGCCCCGGAGACCGGTGGCGGGAAGCACCTCGGGAGGCGCACAGCGCTTCGGGACGCGGATCCGGTCGAGGACGCGCTTGCCGAGCTTCAGGGTGACCTTGGCTCGAGCCTCACCCGAGGTCCGGAACTTCTTCTTGGCCAGCGACTTCACCTTGATGCTGTGGACCTTCTTGCCCACACGCAGCTTGTAGGTCACCCGGACGCCCGAGGCGTTGTCGAGCGTCGCCCGGACCGTGCCCTGGCAGCTCGTCCGCACCTTGCCCACGGCCTTGCCGAAGGCCTGGGCCGGCAGCACCTCCGTCGGGACCGGGGGAGCGACCGGTGGGGCCACCGGCAGCGCCGGGGGCTCGACCGGCGGCGTGACCGGCGTGGGCGGCGGCGTCACGACCGGCGCGCACACCTCGACCGTCGTGGAAGCGCTCTGGTCGACGTCGCCGGGAACGGTCATCGAGGCCGTGTTGGTGAACGGGAGGCACTCGCCCGCAGCCGAGCCGTGCTCGAGCGTGTAGGCGAAGACCTTCGGGCTCTCGGCGAGCGTCACGACCGCAGAGGTTCCCTCGTCATCGCCGTTGAGGTCGTAGCGGTCGTCCTGGAGGGTCGCGGTGGCCCCCGTGGTGGTCGGCGTGACCGACGCGAAGTCGTAGGCCTTGGTGGCCTGCGCCGTGCCGCTCGTGCCGTTGTAGGGAGCCTTGTTCCACGTCACCTTGGCGGTGTTGGTGCCCTTGGCCGTGGCCGAGCCACCGGTCAGCGAGCAGCTGTAGGGGAACTCGTGGGCGCCCGGCGCGATCGTCGCCGACGTCCCGCCCGGCACCGTGCACGTGGCGTTCGGCATCGCGTCGAGGATGGTCACGCCGGAGATCGCCGTGGCGTTGGGGTTCTGCACGGTGATGGTGCCGGTGACCTTGAACCCGGAGTCCTGGGGGGCCGAGGCCGTGGCGGTGACCTCGTAGCCGAAGCTGGCCGTGGCACCAGGCTCCACCGTCTGCTCGGTCGTGTCGACGGTCTTGGTGAGCGTCCAGTCGTAGTCACGCTCGTAGGACGGCACGGCAGTCTTGCTCACGAGGAGGTCGGCCATGCGCGCCTGGTTGGTGATCTTGCAGGTGATCTCCTGACCTGCGGCCGGGGTGACCTTGTCGGGCGCGGTGAAGGCGAGGTCCCCCGGTCCGGCCGTCTTCACGCACGACCAGGTGGTGCCGTTGTCGTAGCCCGCCTTCGTGCTCTCGCTCAGGGTGTAGGTCTGGCCGGGGCTGACGCTCTTGGCGGTCACGGCCGCGGTGTTGCCGGCGCCCGAGAACCCGCCCGGTCCGGTGGCCGTGAGGGTCCAGGCCTCCCCTGCGCTCGCGGGAAGGGTGGCGCCCGAGGCGTCGAGGACCCTCTTGGTCAGCGTGAGGTACGCCGGGGGCGCGGGCTTGCGGTTGGTCACCTCGCAGGTCATGACCGAGCCGGAGCGACCCGTGAAGGAGAAGGTCCCTGCCTGCTGGCCCGGGGTCACGCTGACGGGCTTGCCGTCGACCGAGCAGGTGGCACCGCGGTAGGTCCAGCCGTCCTTCAGCGACTCGGAGATGGTGATGGTCGGCGTCTGGCCCGCCCCGACGGTCAGGTCGGCGGAGGTGAAGCCGTTCTGACCGTTGACCGCCGCCGTCGCCGGGAAGCTGCCCAGCGTGCCGGCCGAGGTCGATCCGGTGAAGGACCAGCCGTTGGCGTAGCTGGAGTTGGGCTTGGGAATGCCGTCGTGGTCCTCGATCTTCTTCTGGATCGTGACCTTGCTCTTGCACGCGCCGGTCGCGATCGCCTTGAGGTCCTCGCCGAGCTCCTGCCACGTGGTGGTGTAGGTGCTGCCGGGGTCGGAGATCAGGTTGAGCCGCTTGACCGAGTCGCTCCCGGACATCCCGATGCCCACGGCGATCACCTGGGTCTTGCCGGCCTTGATGGCGTTGGCGGAGTGGATCGCCTCCTCCACCTCGCGCAGCGTGGTCACGTCGCCGGGACCGGCCGCAGGGCTGCCCCAGAAGGTCGGGTCACCGTCGGTGAGGATGAGCGCGACGTCGTAGTCGCTGTTGACGCTCTGCCACAGGCCGCGGTCCCAGTTGGTGCCACCGGCGTTGCCGCCCGGACCGGTGAGGCCGTTGATGGCGTTCTTGACCGTCGTGGCACCTGCCGCGTCGCCCACGGGGGTCAGCGCGCCGAGGACGGTCGAGGCGTCGGTGGCGAACTTGTGCAGCGCGACGCGCGAAGGCGTGTTGACCAGGCTGTCGATCACCGACCTGCCGGCTGCCTTGAACGTGGTGAGCTCGGAGGAGTCGATGGAGTTGGAGACGTCGAAGATCATGCTGATGTCGATGCCGCAGCGGGTGGGCGCCTGCGGGTTGGTGCGCACGTCCGGCCAGGTTCGGCCGGTGCCGGGCAGCAGCCTGGTGCGCTGGCTGGCCGAGTCGTAGCGGTTGATCGCTCCGGTCGCGTAGCGGACGGGGTCGTCGGAGCCGCCCCAGCTCCCCGGAGCGGACCAGCCGGCGGGCGCCGAGAGCTCGGTCGCGTAGAAGTAGGTGTCGTAGTAGCTGCTGCTCAGGGAGGCGAGGATGCCGCAGCGCCCGGTGGCGTCGGTCGTGCAGGTGCCGACGCTGGTGCCGCCGCTCAACGCGTTGGAGGTGGTCCTGAAGAACTCGAACCGTGCACCGCTCAGGGGCGAGACGCCGGTGCTGGTGCGGTCGCCACCCTTGTTGATTACGAGCTTGGCCTTGCCGTAGCCCGGGTCGCCGGACGGCACGCCCACCACGTCGGGAGGCGTGGACTCCCCCCACGTCGCGTGGGCGGGCACCCCCGCCACGACTGTCATGGCCGGAACGAGCAGCAGGAGTGCTGCCACCCGGCCGACCACCCCCGAGCCCCGATTCTCCCCGCGCGCCGATGCACCCCAACGAACCATGGATCCCACACCCCTAGCCAAGTCACGCTCCACGTAGCCACCAGACGCCGCCCAGGTTGGGCGGCCGGCTGCGCGATCCCCCCGATGAGACTTGGAACCACGCGCGCTCAATGTGCTGCCTCGACGCCGCCCTGAACACCCGTGGTTACCAACGAGTAGGAAACCTGTACGCATCCTGCACCAGTCCTTCACCGTTTCCGGTGCTTTGACCCCCGGGGCGGACCAGACCACCCAGGACGCACGCCGGCGCCGGTGGACGCGTGGGTCGTCCACCGACGCCGGTTGTGACCCTCCATCGGGGGATGGAGGTGGCCAAGCGGCCGCTCAGTGCCCCCTCATGAGCGACGCCTGGTGGTCGATGCGCGCCTTGACCTGGGCTGCTCGCAGGCCGGTGGCCGGAAGCACCTCGGGAAGGGCGCAGCGTGCCGGCACGCGGATCCGGTCGAGCACCCGTGTCCCCAGCTTCAGGGTCACCTTGGCGCGTGCCTTGCCACTGGTCCGGAACTTCTTGTTCTGCAGCGACCGGACCTCGATGCGGTGGACCTTCTTGCCCACCCGCAGCCGGTAGGTCACCCTGACCCCGGACCGGTTCTTCAGGCTGGCCCGGACCGTGCCCTGACAGGTGGCCCGCACGTTGCCGACCGCCTTGCCGAACGCCTCAGCGGGGAGCACCTCCGGCGGGGCCGGCGGCGGCGGGGGCGTCACCACGACAGGCACGCACACGCTGGTCGTCGCCGACGCCGTCGGGTCGACACCCTCGGTCAGGTCGACCGCAGCGGTGTTTGTGTAGGCCACGCACGCGCCGGCCGCGCCACCCGCGAGCGCCAGGTCGTAGGTGTAGGTCTTCACCAGGCCCTGCGACCAGACGACGACCTCCTCCAGGACCACGCGCTCACCGGGCCGGGTCTTGTCATCGACGACGTCCACGACCTTGTTGGTCTCCGACCGGACGGCGAACGACACCGGAGCGGAGTCCGAGACGCTTGCCGTGGCAGCCTCGCCAGCCGGGTCCCAGGTCGCCGTGACGGTCAACGAACCGGAGCTCGCAGGCTTCGAGGAGAAGGAGCACGTCACCGGCAGGGTGCGCGATCCGCTCCCGTCGGCTGCCGCCGGTACGACGACGTCCTCACCGCCGGCGACCGTGCAGGTCGCCCCGCCTCCGACGTCGCTGGCAGCCGACACGTCGGCGGTGATGTCGCCACCGGGGTAGGTGTTGGGGTTGGTCAGCTCGACGGAGCCGGACATCCGCCATCCCGAGTCGGTCGCGTCACCCGCCCGGGCCACGACCGTGTAGCGGAAGGTGGCGGTGCCCGACGCGTCGACGTTGCGCTGGGTGGCGTCGACCGACTTGTCGATCGACCACGCGTAGGCCCGGGCGAGATCCGCCTCGGCGTCGACCTCCGCGCCCAGCGGGCTCTCCACGCACACCGCGACAGTCTGCTCGTCCTGCGGGTTGCCCTGCTCGTCGAACGCGGTCGTCGAGGTCCCCTGGCCGGGGGTGAGGTCGACGACGGCGGTGTTGGTGTGGTCGACGCACTCGCCGGGAGTTCCGGGGAGGGTGAGGGAGTACTCGTAGGACTTCACCAGACCGCTGGACCAGGTGAGGTCCTCCTCGAGGACCACCGGGTTCGCCGGGTCGGTCTTGTCGTCGATGACGTCGACCGTCCTGTGGGTCTCCTGGCCGACCGAGAGCTCGACGGCACCGGTGTCGCTGGCCGTGGCCACCTCACCCGAGCCGGCGGGGTCCCACGTGACCGTGGCACTGACGGTGCCGGATGTTGCGGGCTCACCGGTGAAGGTGCAGGTGAACGGGACGACCAGCGTGCCTGCCCCGCCACCCGACGCCACGGGCACGACCGGCGGGGCCGGAAGTGTCGCCGTGCAGGTCGCACCACCACCCAGGTCGGTGGTGACGTCGGCGTCCGTCAGCGTGATGGCGCCGCCGGTGTAGCCGTTGGGGTTGGACACCTCGATCGAGCCGTCCATCGTCCAGCCGGCAGGTTGTTCCTCGCCGGCCCTCACGGTGACGGTGTAGTCGAAGGTCGCCTCGCCGGTGGCCTCGTCGACCTCGACACGAGTCTGGTCGACCTCCTTGTCGATCGTCCACGGGTAGGTCACGCCGTAGCGTCCCTCGGCCGACACTTCGATCGTCAGCGGCTTCTCGACGCAGAGCTCGGCCTTCGCCTGTGCAGTCGGGTCGGGATCGGTGGCCTCGAGCAGCACCACGGCGGTGTTGGTGTAGGTCGTGCAGGCGCCCGCCACCCCGCTCTTCACGACGGCGTACTCGAACGTCCAGGACTCGGGGTCGGAGGCGTCGGCCTCGCCCAGCAGCACCGGGGGCTGGCCGGGGTTGGTCTTGTCGTCCCACACCTCCACGACCGAGTCACTGACCGCAGCGCGGGGATCGAACGTGACGTCCACGGTCTTCTTGACGACCTGGTCCTGGTCGAAGGCGACCTCGACCGTGTTCTTGCCGGACGGGTGCCCGGTTCCCGAGCACTCGTAGTCGACGAGCAGTGTCGCGCCGGGCAGCACCTCCACGGCACTGCCGTCGTCCAGCAGCTGGCACGTCCAGCCGGTGACCGACGGCAGGTCCTTCACGTCGACGGTCAGGGCGGTGGTGGTGGAGGGATTGTGCACGGACAGCTGACCGGACCACGACGAGGTGCCGTCGTCGACCACCGCACCGGGAGTCGCCTTCACGGTGTAGTTGAAGGTGGCGGTGCCGCCTTCGCTGATCTCCACCTGGGTCTTGTCGACCTGCTTGGCGAGGTCCCACAGCTGCTTCTGGCCGTAGTCGGCCTCGACCGTCTTGCCGACCCCGGGCGAGCAGACGGTCACGGTGTGGCCGTCGCTGGTCCCCGGGTAGGTCAGGCCGTCGATCGAGACGACGTTGGTGTGGTCGGTGCACTTGTCGGCGGTCGTGCCGAGCAGCACGTCGTACGGCACGCGCTGGGTGTTGTCGTCCATCCCGTTCACGGTCGTCCAGTCGAACTCCGACTGCGGCAGCGCGCCCGTGACGTCGTTCCCGTCCAGCAGGTCGGTGATCGTGACCTTCTGGTGGGCCGGCTCCGGGTCACCGACGACCTCGACGTCGACGGTCCTGGTCGCGGTGTCGTCAGCGTCGGGGTACTCGTGGGAGTCGGCGCTGTAGTCGAACGTCACGGTGTTCTTGCCGACGTAGTCGCCCTCCTCGACCCCGGCGCAGGAGTAGGTGAGCTCGTGGTCGACCGCGTTGGCGGGAACCGTGACCTGGTGGCCGTCGGCTCCCCCGACGTCAGCCCCGTCCACGTCACAGGTGATCGTCGCGCCGTCGATCACGACCGTGTCGGTGATGGTGCCGGTGACGGGCCACTCGTTGGGGTTGTCGAGGTGGATCGTGCCCGAGAGCCCGAACTGGGTGTCGCTCTTGCCGCGTGCGGTGATGTCGATCGTGTAGCGGACCATGCGCTGGAGCACGCCGTTGGCGTCCTCGCCGGTGAAGACCGTTCCGGGACCACCCTTCTTGATGCTCCACAGGAGGTCGCGCTGGAAGCCGAGCCGGGCGTCCTTGGTGATCGTCAGGTCACGACCGACGCAGACGTTGACCCGCTCGGTGTCGGTCGTGCCGTCGGCGGACTCGCTGACCAGGTTGTCGTAGGGATTGCACTCGCCGGGGACTCCGGCCACGGTCCTGGTGTAGGTGGCGACGACGATCGTGTGTGGCGGTGTCGCGTCAGGGTTGCGGACGTCGTGCCAGTCGAAGGGACCCCATGTCCTGGTGGTGCCCGCGTCCGAGTCGAAGACGTCGGTGACGGTGGTCTGCTCGTCGACCCTCTGGTCGATCGTGAACGGCGAGGAGTCCGAACGGGTGTAGGTCGGCGCCGGGTCCGCAGGCGGCTGCGGGTAGGTCATCGGGTTCCACGCGATCGTGGCGGTCGTGCCCGACGGCGGCTCCGCGTCCGGCGCGACCGTGCAGGAGTAGGTCAGCACGCGCTCACCGGCCGGCATCGCGACCTGGAACCCGTTGGTGGGGTCGTCGTCCAGGTCGGTGACCGTGTCGATCGTGCACGCGCTGCCGCCGTCGATCCCGACGCTCAGCGTGCCGCGCATGCCGTGGTCGTTGGGGTTGTCGAGCGTGATGGTGCCGCCGTAGTCGGTGCGGGTGGCCTGGAGGGCCCGCAGCAGCACCGTGTAGGTGAAGGTGGCGGGAGTGCCCTCCGGGACGTCGACGGTGCTGGGGTCCGCCACCGACTTGGTGACCTCCCAGTTGTAGTCGACGTCGTAGTCGGGCTCGTTGAGGATCGAGGGCGGCTCGAAGTAGAGGCGGTTCTGCACCGACAACGGCACGTTCACGCTGCCTTGGCCGCTCTCGCCGACCGTGACGGTCCAGGTGCGCGCGGACTCGGGCTGCACCAGCTCGTAGCCCGGAGGCGCCGCGGTCTCGATGACGGTGTAGGTGCCGGGGGTGGCCGGGTCGATGACGATCGCGCCGTCGGCGGTGCTGTCGGGGTCACCGGCTCCACCGTCGGTCACGACGAGCGTGCCGGTCTCGCCCGGGATCGGGTTGGGTGAGATCGAGAACGTCGCGCCGGGCACCGGGTCGCCGAACTGGTCGACCTTGTAGATCTCGAGCTCTCCACACGTGTCGTCGACGTCGATGGCGAGGGGCTCGACGTAGTCCTTGAGGGCCGACTCGTTGGCGTTGCCGGTGAAGGAGCGGAGGTTCATGGTGCCGAAGTCGCCGCCGGCGCAGGTCGCGCCGGGGTTTGCCTGGTCGAGGAGGCTGCTGAAGTTGAACGCACCCTCGGCGAAGTGGCCGTCCTCCCCGGTCGCACCGGTGAAGGGGATCGACGTGATGCTCTCCGCACACCAGCCCGAGCGCGGCGTGTAGCCGGGGACCTCGATGCACCCGGAGCCCCAGTCACTGGAGCTCACCCGCGTCCAGAACCAGGCCGCGGTGAGCTCGAAGGCGTTGTTGCCGTCCTGCTCGAAGCGCACCATGACGTCGCCGACGGAGCGCACGGGGAGGTACGTCGTCGCGGTGGCGTTGGGCAGCTTGTTGAACTCCACGTCGAAGTTGGTCACGCCGGTGGTCGTGTAGCGCCGGAAGCCGACGTACCCCCAGATGTCACCGTCGACGATGGCGTCGTGGAAGTAGACGGCGGAGATGTCGTCCTGGTTGGGCGCCAGGCCCACGCCGCGCTCCCAGGTCGAGGGGTGCTCGAACTCCTTGCTCCCCTTGAACGTGGTGGTGTCGATGTTGCCGACGGGGTCGTCCGCCCTGGTGCCGACGGGGGTGTCCCAGTCGACCCCGGCCTCTGCGCCGTCGGGCGTGTTGCCGTCGATCTCGAAGCCTGCGACGAGCACTGCCTCCGCAGGTGCTGCCGCCACGACCTGGACGGCGGCCAGCACGGGGAGGACCAGCAGCGCTGCCATCCCCCGCCTGACCGCTGCTGCTGTGCGTCCACCGGACACACCGAACGTGCTCCACAATGCCGACATCTCGCCCCACGCTTCCCCAAAGTACGAATGTGCTGGTCAGACCGGCCATCCCCCCGGAGGGCCGGACGTCGTCGGTCGCCCCCGATGACGGCAGACCTCAAGACACACCATCAGCCCGGGGTGTGGACGCGAGCCGACCTCGCGCGGAACCTCACCGATACGTGCGTGGTTCCTTGACAGGACCTCGGGCGGAACGCAGCAGTAGGGAGCGAGAGGACCAGACCAGTTGGGGTCAGCCGCGACCGTGTGGGGTGGTCCAGCCGCTCTCGTCGGGGCCCTGCGGCACGATGCCGGTGGGGTTCACGTCGGTGTGGACGACGTAGTAGTGAGCCTTGATCTGGTCGAAGTCGATGGTCTCTCCGAACCCCGGCGTCTGGAACAGGTCACGTGCATAACCCCACAGGGCGGGCATCTCGGTGAGCTTGTTGCGGTTGCACTTGAAGTGGCCGTGGTAGACCGCGTCGAAGCGCGCCAGCGTGGTGAAGAGGCGTACGTCGGCCTCGGTGATCGCGTCGCCCATCAGGTAGCGACGAGCGGTCAGGCGCTCCTCGAGCCAGTCCATCGCCGTCCACAGCCGGGCGTAGGCGTCGTCGTAGGCCTGCTGCGTGCCGGCGAAGCCACACCGGTAGACACCGTTGTTGACCTCGGTGAAGACCCGCTGCATGACCTCCTCCATCTCCTCGCGGAGGTCGGCCGGCCACAGGTCTGGAGCGTCGGGGCGGTGGTGCTCGCGCCACTCGAAGAAGAGGTCGTGGGTGATCTGGGGGAAGTCGTTGGTGACGACGGCCTTCGACCCGATGTCGACGATCGCAGGCACGGTGATGCCACGCTCGTAGCCGGGGATCCGGTTGAAGTAGGCCTCCTGCAGCCAGTGGATCCCGAGGACCGGGTCCAGGCCGTCGGGGTCGAGGTCGAAGGTCCAGCTCTGGGCGTCATGGGTGGGGCCGGGCGTCCCCAGGCCGATGACCTCCTGGAGGCCCAGCAGCTCGCGCACGATGATGGCCCGGTTGGCCCACGGGCAGGCCTTGGCGGCGACCAGGCGGTAGCGCCCGGGCTCGACCGGCCACACCTTCACGTCGCGCGGGCTGTCCTTCGAGCCGCTCGGGAACCTGTCGTCGAGCGGGTCACCCGATCGCGCCCCCACGAGGACGCGATCGGGGATGTAGCTCATGTCCCGCTCGAACGAGCTCTCCTCGACGTATGCCATGCCGAGAGAGTAGTTGATCGCTCACCCACCGACTGGGTGCGACGGTCGCCGACGACGGAGTCACCGGGCGAACTGTGCCGCCACCTCGACGATGCGGTCGAGGGCCTCGGCCTCCCCGATCGTGACCCGGACACCGTCGGTCGCGTAGGGACGCACGGAGACACCGGCCTCCCCGCAGGCCGCGGCGAAGTCGGGAGTCCGCTCACCCAGCGGGAACCAGACGAAGTTGCCCTGGGCGTCCGGGAGCTCCCAGCCCACGTCACGCAGCCGGGCCACGACGTCCACCCGGCGGGCGACCAGCTCGTCCACCCGCTCCATCAGCGCGTCACCCGCCTCGAGCGAGGCGATGGCCGCCGCCTGGGCGACGTGGCTGACACCGAACGGCAGGGACACCGCCCGGAGGGCCGCGGCGATCGGGCCCGGCGCCACGGCGTACCCCACGCGGAAGCCGGCCAGACCGTAGGCCTTGGAGAACGTGCGGAACAGCACGACGTTGGGGTGGGCGCGGTAGGTCGCGAGGCCGTCGACCGCGTCGGCCATCCGCACGAACTCGAGGTAGGCCTCGTCGACGACGACGACCACGTGCTGCGGAACCTTGGCGAGGAACGCGTCGAGCTCGGCCTGGCCCACCGCGGGCCCGGTCGGGTTGTTGGGCGTGCACACCATCACGATGCGGGTCCGCTCGGTGACCGCGGCGGCCATGGCGTCGAGGTCGTGGCGCCCCTCGGCGGTCAGCGGCACCTGCACGCTGGTGGCGCCACCCACCGTGACCGCGATCGGGTAGGCCTCGAAGCTGCGCCACGCGTAGACCACCTCGTCGCCGGGGCCGCAGAAGGCGTTGACGAGCTGGTAGATCAGGGCCACCGAGCCCGTCGCGGCCGCGAGGTCGTCGGTGGGCACACCGAGCCGCGCCGAGAGGGCGTCGTACAGCGCGGAGCTGCCCATGTCGGGGTAGCGGTTCATCGCCGCAGCGGCCTCGGTCGCTGCCTCGAGCACGCCCGGCAACGGTGGATAGGGGTTCTCGTTGGACGAGAGCTTGTAGGACGTGAGGCCGGGCCGCGGGGTGGGCGGCTTGCCGGCGACGTACGCGGGGATTGCGAGCACGTTGGGCCGTGGCGTGGGGGTGGTCGACATGCTCGTCACCCTAGTGAGAGGACGCCTCAGCCGGGACGCCGACGGTGCCGCCACGGCCGGAACACCAGGGCGAGGAAGAGCCCGAGCGCCGCACCGATGATCGCCCCGGTCACGTTGTCGACGACGTCGGTGACGTCGCAGGCACGACCGATGCTGGCCACCTCGAGCTGGGCGACCTCGATCCCCACGCTGTAGGCGGCCAGCGCCGCCAGCCCGGCGGGTACGACGACCCACGCAGCGACCCGCCAGCGCGCAGCGCCGAGCACGAGGAGCGCACCGGCAGGGACGAACAGCGCCGTGTTGAGGGTGCGCTGGGTCCCGGAGAAGATCCAGAACCCCTCGGGGGCCGGGCCGCCGTAGTCGGTCGAGCACTGGTCGGGGCTGGCGTCGGCGGGCATCTGGAGGTCGATGGCCGTCAACGGGAGCAGCGTGACCAGGGCGATCACGACGACCGACCACGCGAACCCCGCCACGGCCGCCGCCGTCACCCACCCCACGGCGCGGGCGAGGGCGAGCGCGACCAGCCCGAAGAAGCAGCCGGACACGAACGCACCGAGCACCATCGACTCGATCCCGCCGACCTGGTCCACGCCCCGACGCTATCGGGCGGGGCGCATCGCTAGGGTCTTGCCATGCGATTCCTGACCTGGCTGCTGACCTACGCCGCGGGGATCGCCATCGCGGCCCTCCTGCTCGACGGCATCTGGTTCGAGGGTCCCGCTCACGGCAACGCCGAGCTGCAGGAGAAGTGGCTGCCGCTCCTGGGCGTCGCCCTGATCCTCGGACTCGTCTCGACCTTCGTCGAGCCGATCATCAAGCTCATCTCGCTTCCCTTCATCATCTTGACGCTCGGCCTCCTGCTGCTGGTCATCAACGCCGCGATGCTGCTGCTGACGGCCAAGCTCGCCGGCGCGTTCGACCTCGGCTTCCACGTCGACGGGTTCTGGAACGCGCTGGTGGGGTCGGTCGTCATCACCGTGATCGGGTGGGGCGTGCGCATCGCCCTGCCGGACGCCGACTGAGCCGTGGACGCGAACCTCCGCGGCCTGCCCCCGCAGCAGACCTCCGGCCCCTACCGGCTCGCCGTCGTCTGCCTCGGCAACATCTGCCGCTCCCCCATGGCCCACGTCGTCCTCGAGTCGAGCCTGGCAGCGGCCGGGCTGGCCGATCGCGTCCAGGTGAGCAGCGCAGGGACCGCGGGCTGGCACGTCGGCAAGCCGATGGACGCCCGTGCCGCCGCGACCCTCGCCGACGCCGGTCACGACCCGACGCGCCACCGCGCCCAGCAGTACGACGCCGGCTGGACGTCGTCGTACGACCTCGTCCTCGTCATGGACGACTCCAACCTCGCCGATGTCGGGGGCCGCTCCGAGCGGGTCGCGAAGTTCCGCGACTTCGACCCGATCGGGACCGGCGACGACGTGCCGGACCCCTACTACGGCGGCGACGAGGGCTTCACCGAGGTGCTCGAGATGGTCGCGCGGACCAGCGAGACGATCGTGGAGCGTTGCCGGCGCGTACTACGGTGAGGGACACCGCGACCAGGAGGAGGTGCTCGTCATGACCCGCCAGCCGTTGGTCGCCAAGCGCGCCGAGGAGCTGCTCGGCGCGGCCGTCGTCGCCACCGCACCCGTCGCGGGCGGCGACATCGCAACCGCCACGAAGCTCCGTCTCTCCACCGGGCAGACCGCCCTCATGAAGACCCTCACCCAGGCACCGGCCGGCTTCTTCGAGGCGGAGGCCGCGGGCCTGCGGTGGCTCGCCGAGGTCAACGGCGGCGTCCCGGTCCCGGCCCTGCTCGCCGCCGACAGCGAGTGCGTGATCCTCGCCTGGGTCGAGCAGACCGCCAAGACCCCGGTGGAGGCTGCCGCTGCGTTCGGCCAGCAGCTCGCCACCACGCACGCCGCGGGGGCCGACGGGTGGGGCCTGGCCGACGACGGCTTCATCGGCCGGCTGCCGTTGCCCAACCGGGCCTGCGACTCGTGGCCCGAGTTCTACGCCGTGCGACGGGTGCTGCCCTACCTCAAGCTCGCCCGCGACCGTGAGGCGATCACCCCCGAGGACGCAGCCGCGGTCGAGGCGGTCGTGGGCCGGCTGACGAGGCTGCTCCCCGACGAGTCACCTGCCCGGCTGCACGGCGACCTCTGGAACGGCAACTGCCTGTGGGGCCAGGACGGCCAGGTCCACGTGATCGACCCGGCGGCCTACGGCGGCCACCGCGAGGTCGACATCGCGATGCTCCACCTCTTCGGCCTGCCCCACCTCCCGCGGGTGATGCAGGCCTACAACGACGCGACCCCGCTCGCGGACGGCTGGGAGGATCGGCTGGGCATCCACCAGCTGTTCCCGTTGCTCGTCCACGCCTGCATGTTCGGCGGCGGCTACGGCGCCCGGGCCGGCACGGTCGCGGCCAGGCTCACCTGAGGCCTGCCGCGTCCGACTCAGGACTCCCTCAGGCGTGGCTGGCATTCTTGCCACATGCCCGACTCCAAGCCTCGCGTGCTGGTCGTCGACGACGACCGAGCGGTCCGCGACTCGCTGCGCCGCTCCCTGGAGTTCAACGGATACACCGTGCTGCAGGCCTCCGACGGAGCCGAAGCGCTCATCGCTGTCGGGTCGGAGCACCCCGACGTCATCGTGATGGACGTGATGATGCCCCGGCTCGACGGCATCGAGGCGACCAGGGCCCTGCGCGCCGGCGGCAACGACGTGCCGGTCCTGGTGCTGACCGCGAGGGACGCGGTGGGGGACCGCGTGGACGGACTCGACGCCGGCGCTGACGACTACCTCACCAAGCCGTTCGCCCTGGAGGAGCTGCTGGCCCGCCTGCGCGCCCTGCTCCGCCGCGTCGTACCCGCCGACGGCGCCGACGACGAGGTCCTGTCGTTCGCCGACCTCACCATGGACGTCGCGAGCCGGGACGTCCGTCGCGGTGCCCGCCCGATCGAGCTGACCCGCACCGAGTTCACCCTGCTCGAGATGTTCCTGCGGCGGCCCCGGCGGGTGCTGGAGCGCAGCTTCATCCTCGAGGAGGTCTGGGGCTACGACTTCCCGACGACCGCCAACTCGCTCGAGGTCTACGTCGGCTACCTGCGCCGCAAGACCGAGGCCGAGGGCGAGCCACGCCTGATCCAGACCGTGCGCGGTGTCGGCTACGTGCTGAAGGAATCGTGAGCGCCGGACCCTGGCCGAGCGGTCGTTGGCACTACCGGCGGTCGTTGGCCTCACGGGTCGCCGTGCTCACCGCGCTCGCGGTGGGCGCCTCGATCGCGGTGATGGCCCTGACGGCCTTCCTCGTGATGCGCATGCAGCTCCAGAGCTCGCTCGACGACTCCTTGCTCAACCGTGCGCAGCGGGCGGCGAGCTACACCGCGCTCTCGGCCATCACGGCGCAGGACGTCCCCTCCTGGATGCTGGGTGCGGCCGACGTGCGCGTCATCTTCATCACCGCCGAGCGCGACTACCGCACCGCCGACGACTTCCCCGCCTTCCAGCTGGGCAAGCCCGAGCTTCTCGTCGCCAGCGGCGAGACACCGTCTTCCGTGCGCACCCTCACGGCCGACAACGGCGAACGCTTCCGGGTGGCTGCCGTGCCCGCGGGCAGCGGTCAGGCCCTCGTGCTCGCCCAGCCCCTGGCGCCCCAGGAACGGGTGCTGGAGAAGCTCGGATCCGTGATGCTCGTCTACGGCGGCCTCGGCGTGCTCGCGGCCGCCGCGGTCGGCTGGCTGGTCGCCGCCAACGGGTTGCGGCCGGTGCGCCGCCTCACGAGCGCGGTGGAGAAGATCGCGGTCACCGAGGACCTCACGCCCCTGCGGGTCGAGGGTGACGACGAGATCGCGCGCCTCGCGACCGCGTTCAACCAGATGCTGCTCGCGCTGGGCGCCTCCCGTGACCGGCAACGTCGGCTGGTGGCCGACGCGAGCCACGAGCTCCGCACCCCGCTGACCTCGGTGCGGACCAACCTCGACCTGCTGCGCCAGGCCGAGGGCGACCCGGCGTTCACCGCCGAGTCGCGGCTCGAGCTCCTCGACGACGTCCGGGCGCAGATGCAGGAGATGAGCACGCTGATCGGCGACCTCGTCGTGCTCGCTCGCGACGAGGAGCCTGTCCCCGTCATCGAGCGGGTCGACCTCGTCGAGGTCGTCGAGCGGGCCCTCGCCCGCGTACGACGCCGCGCTCCCCGCGCCCGCTTCGACGTCGACCTGGCCCCGTGGACCGTCATGGGCTCCGCGGCAGACCTGGAGCGCGCGGTCACCAACCTGCTCGACAACGCCGCCAAGTGGAGCAGCGACGACGGCACGATCACCGTGCGCCTCGACTCGGGGATCCTCACGGTCGACGACGAGGGGCCCGGCGTCGCTGAGGCGGACCGTCCTCACGTCTTCGACCGGTTCTGGCGCTCCACGGAGTCACGCTCGATGCCGGGGTCGGGCCTCGGGCTCGCCATCGTGCGACACGTCGTCGAACGCCATGGCGGGCAGGTGAAGGTCGAGGAGGCGCCGAGCGGTGGCGCACGCTTCGCGCTGTGGCTCCCGGCGGCCCCGGCTGATCTTCCGGAGTCGCTCGCCCTGTAACGCCGTGTTGATGGCTGTACCCACCCCGGTGCACAGGGGTGGGTACAGCCGCCAACCCGGCGTTACAGGTCCACAGCCGCGCGCAGCCGGGCTGCCTTCCACCTCGTCTCGGCCCACTCCTCGGCCGCGTCGGACCGCACCGTGATGCCGCCGCCGGTGCCGAAGGTCCACCGGCCGTCGCCGCCCGTCGTGAGGGACCGGATCACCACGCCGAGGTCGGCCGCGCCGTCGCCGCTGATCCAGCCGAACGCACCGGAGTAGAGCCCTCGCGGGGTCAGCTCCACCTCCTCGATCACCTGCATCGTCCTCAGCTTGGGCGCCCCGGTCATGGATCCCGCCGGGAAGATCGCCCGCAGCGCGGCCACGGTGGACACGTCGTTGCGCAGTTGACCGCGCACCGTCGAGACGAGCTGGTGGACGGAGGCGTAGGTCTCCACCGCCATCAGCTGCGGTACCTCCACCGACCCCGGCTCGGACACGGTGGCGAGGTCGTGCCGGAGCAGGTCGACGATCATCAGGTTCTCGGCCCGGAACTTCGCGTCGGACGCGAGCCGCTCGCGCTGGCGGCGGTCGTCCTCGGGCGTGCTGCCCCGGTCGGTGGTGCCCTTGATGGGCCTGGTCTCGATGGTGCGGTCCTCGCCCACCAGGGCGAACCGCTCGGGGGAGCTCGACAGCAGCCAGGCGCGCGCGCCGTCGACGTCGTGCTGCAGGAACCCGGCGTACGGCGCGGGGTTGAGGTCGCGCAGGCGCAGGTAGGCCTCGCTCGGGGCCAGGTCGGACTCGATCTCCTCGCGGTAGGTCAGGTTGACCTCGTAGGAGTTGCCGGCGTGGAGGTGCTCCTGGACGCGGTCGTACGCGGCGGCGTACCACCCTGGCGCCGACTCGACGGGAGGTTCGCGCCGACTGGGCGGGGGGTTCGCGCCGACTCGGCGGGAGGTTTGCGCCGACTCGGCGTGGTCGAACATCCGGACGTGGGAGGCGCGCATCCACACCGCGTCGGGCATCGCGTCGCCGGGCATCGCGTCGCCGGGGCCGGAGGAGGCGGGGCGTGCCGGGAGGTCAGGGCGCGAGGCGTAGCCGAAGCAGCCGAACCACTGCTCGCCGGGCTGCATCGTCTCCTCCAGCACCACGAACGGGTCGGTGCCGACCACGACCGACGCGCCCCCCGAGTGCCGGGTGACGACCCCCGCCGCGGCGTCGTACGACAGGGAGGGCGCGTCGTCGTGGAGCCAGCCGATGATGGAGCGCCGGCCGGACCACTCACGGGCGCCGCCCCCGTCAAGCCAGAAGCAGCGGGGGTGCCGCGACGCGACCTCGCGGAAGAACGCGACGGGGTCGGTCACCGCTCCCCCAGGAAGTTGGCGACCAGGTCCGCGCCGTGCTCGGACAGGACCGACTCCGGGTGGAACTGCACACCCTCGAGCGGAAGCGTGCGGTGGCGCACGCCCATCACCACGCCGTCCTCGCTCCACGCCGTCGCGACCACGGCGTCCGGCAGGGACAGTGCGGCGAGCGAGTGGTAGCGCACCGCGGCGAAATCCTGGGGCACGCCGGCGAAGATCCGGGCCCCGTCGTGTCGGACGTGGGCGACGTCGCCGTGGGCGGGCACGACACGACCGACCTCACCGCCGTAGGCCGTCACCAGCCCCTGCATCCCCAGGCACACCCCCAGCACGGGTCGCGTTCCTGCGAGGAGGACCTCGCGCCCCACGGCGAAGTCGGCCGGCTCGGCGGGATGTCCCGGTCCCGGCGAGAGGACCACGTGCGAGTGCTCCAGGACGTCCTCGGCCGAGACCGAGTCGTGCTGCACGACCCGCGGGAGCACGCCGGTGACGGACGCGACGAGGTGGACGAGGTTCCACGTGTAGGAGTCGTGGTGGTCGACCACGATCACGTCCGGCGTCACGGGGGTGAGGCTAGCGGCCGCTGAACACGATGAATGCGCGGAGGACGCACGGGGTACCGCTTGCCCATGACGCTCGCCGCACACGACCACCCGACCGGCCAGAGGCCACTCACGATCGCGTCGGTCCCCTCGGGACACGTCTACGTGCGCCACCTCTCCCCCGTGTCCGGACCGGCCCCCACGCGCCTGCCCGACCCGGACCCCACGCGCCCGTCGACGGCAGCCACCGGCGCCTGGTGGCCGCCGGTCATGCTCGACCCGGACTGGGCGCGGGGCGCGGAGTTCGACCTGTTCCACCTCCACTTCGGGTTCGACGCCTGCTCGCCCGCGCAGCTGCGTCGACTGGTGGCCGTCCTGCGCGAGCGGGGCAAGCCGCTCGTGTTCACCGTCCACGACCTCCGGAACCCGCACCACGAGGACCGCCGGGCCCACGACGAGCAGCTCGACGTGCTCGTCCCCGCCGCCGACGCGCTGGTCACGCTCACCCCCGGCGCGGCACGGGAGATCGAGGAGCGCTGGGGGCGCAGCGCGGACGTCGTGCCCCATCCCCATGTCGTCGACCTCGAGACGCTGGCGGCCGCCGAGGACTCGGTCCCCCGAGCTCCGCGAAGGTCCTTCCGTGTGGGCGTCCACGTGAAGAGCCTGCGCGCGAGCATGGACCCGCTGCGGATCCTGCCCGTGCTGGTGGAGACCGTCGCCGAGCTCGACGGCGCCGTGCTCCAGGTGAACGGCCACCGGGACGTCCTGGAGCACGGTGGCGCCCGCCACGACGAGCCCCTGGCGGACTACCTCAGGGAGCAGCACGACCGTGGAGCGCTCGAGCTGTTCGTGCACGACTACTTCTCGGATGCAGGGCTGTGGGACTACCTGGGTTCGCTGGACGTCTCAGTGCTGCCCTACCGCTTCGGCACGCACTCGGGGTGGCTGGAGGCGTGCCGTGACCTGCAGACCACGGTGATCGCCCCGACGTGCGGCTACTTCGCCGACCAGGGGCCCGTCCTGGGCTACGTGCACGACGAGGACGCCTTCGACCCCGCTTCCCTCCGTGACGCAGTCGTGCGGGCCCACGAGGAGCGACCCGCTCTCGGCGCCACGCTCGAGGAGCGCCTCGAGCAGCGTGCCCGCATCGCGGCCAGCCACGACTCCATCTACCGATCCCTCCTACGACCATGAGATCGGAACCGTTGCGGATCTGTCTGGTCGCCAACAGCAGGTTCCCCATCGCCGAGCCGTTCGTCGGTGGCCTGGAGTCGATGACCTGGCACCTCGCCCGGGAGCTCGTGCGCCGCGGCCACGAGGTCGCCGTCTTCGCCGCCCCCCACTCCGACCCGGCGCTGGACGTGATCGAGCTGTCGGTCCACCCGGTCCCAAGCACCCACGACGGACGGCACGACCTCGACGCGCCACCCGGTGTGCACGTCGCCGAGCACCATGCCTATCTGTCCTTGATGCTCGACCTGGCACGGCCTGGACCGCCGCGCTTCGACGTCGTGCACAACAACAGCCTCCACCACCTGCCGGTGGCCATGGCGGGGATCCTGGCCGTTCCGCTGGTGACCACGCTGCACACCCCTCCGATCCCCGCGCTGGCCTCCGCCATCGCCAGGGGCGCGGGCGCCAGCACCTTCACCGCCGTCTCCGAGTTCATCGCGCGGTCGTGGTCCCACCTCGTCGACAGCGTGTGCGTCCCCAACGGGATCGACACCGACCGGTGGCAGGCGGGTCCGGGCGGTGCGAACGCTGTCTGGTCCGGCCGCATCGTGCCCGAGAAGGCACCCCACGAGGCGATCGACGCGGCCCGTCGAGCCGGCATCCCCGTGGTCCTCGCCGGGCCGGTGCTGGACCGCGACTACTTCGAGGCGGAGGTGGTTCCGCGGCTCGGCCGGGAGGTGACCTATGCAGGGCACCTCGACCAGGGCGGGCTCGCCGACCTGGTGGGCCGTTCCGCCGTCGCGATCGTGACCCCGGTGTGGGACGAGCCCTACGGCCTGGTCGCGGCGGAGGCCATCGCCTGCGGGACGCCGGTCGCGGCCTACGCCCGAGGCGGTCTCCCCGAGGTCATCCACCCGAGGTGCGGCCGGCTCGCGCCCCCCGGGGACACCCGGCTGCTTGCGGCCGCGATCCAGGAGGCGCGCCTGCTCGACCGCGACGTCGTACGACGCCATGCCGTCGAGGAGCTGTCGCTGCAGCGCATGGTCCGCGGCTACGAGGAGGTCTACGCACGCCTGGTCGATCGGGGCATCGCGGCGTGATCGGCTACTACGTCCACCACCACGGCACCGGCCACCTCCACCGCGCCAGGACCGTCGCGGCGGCACTGCACGTCCCCGTCACCGGGCTCTCGTCCCTGCCGCGGCCGGCGGACTGGCCCGGCGCCTGGGTGCAGCTCCCCCTCGACGACCAGCGACCCGGCGGGTACGACGACGCGGCCGACGCGACTGCCCGTGGCCGGCTGCACTGGGTGCCGCTCCGAGATCCCGGGCTGCGACGTCGGATGACCATGATCTCGGCCTGGCTCGACCGGGCCGGCCCGCACGCGCTCGTGGTCGACCAGTCCGTCGAGGTGTGCCTGCTCGCGCGCCTGCACGGCGTCCCCGTGGTCGGCCTCACCGCGCCGGGCCGTCGCGCCGATCCCGCCCATCGCCTGGGTTTCGACGCCTGCTCGGAGCTCGTGGGCGCGTGGCCGGAGGGCTGGACGGCCGGGATGCTCCCGGGGCTCGACCCCGAGGTCTCCAAGCGCTTCCAGGCGGTCGGTGCGGTGTCGCGCTTCCCGGTGCGGGACGAGGCGGTCGCACGCCGTCCGGGTCCTCCCCGCGCCGTGGTGCTGGCCGGGACCGGGGGCGACGGCCTCACCGCGCGGACCCTCGCCCGCGCGCAGGAGCAGACCCCCGACTGGGAGTGGACCGTGCTGAGCCGGACCCTCGGCACGTGGCACGAGGACCCGGCCGCTGTCCTCGCCGACGCGGACGTGGCGGTCATCGCGCCGGGCCAGAACTCCCTGGCCGAGGTCGCGGCGTCACGGGTGCCCGCGGTCGTCGTACCCGCTCCCCGACCCTTCGACGAGCAGCACGTCACAGCAGCCGTCCTGCGGCAGGGGTGGCCTGCCGTCGTCGTGGAGGACCGCGCGGACGCAGCGTGGCGTGACGTCCTGCACGCTGCCCGGGACCTCGACGGAGCAGCCTGGTCGCGCTGGTTCGACGGAGCGGCACCGCACCGCATCGCACGCCTGGTCGAGTCCGTGGCCCGGCAGGAGCGCGCCGCGTGAGCCGCACCGCCGTGGTGACCGTGGCGCACGGCCGCCACGCTCACCTTGCAGCCCAGCAGCGCTCGCTCGCCGCCTCGTCGGAGCCGGCCGACGAGCACGTCGTCGTCGCACTGGACGACGCCGACCTCGTGCGCAGTGGTCGCAGCACCGTCGCGCTCGCCGGGACCGACCTCGGCCTGCCGCTGGCGGCGGCCCGCAACCTCGGCGTGTCGGAGGCCCTGCGGCGGGGTGCCGACGTCCTCGTCTTCCTCGACGTCGACTGCCTGGCCGGGCCCACGCTCGTCGAGGGCTACCGCCACGCCGTCGAGGACGGGCCGTCGACCGTCTGGTCGGGTCCGGTCACCTACCTGGACCCACCCCCCGCGGGTGGCTACGACCTTGCCCGGCTGGACGCCCTGGACTCACCACACCCCGCCCGGCCCGCGCCGACGCCGGGCGAGCTGGTCACGGGCGCGGACCCGGCGCTGTTCTGGTCGCTCTCCTTCGCCTGCTCCGCAGACGCGTGGCTCAGGGCCGGCGGGTTCTGCGAGGAGTACGTCGGGTACGGCGGCGAGGACACCGACTTCGCGCGGGTGGTGGTCGAGGCCGGTGTCGGGATGGGGTGGGTCGGCGCGGCGCGTGCCTACCACCAGTGGCACCCCGTGTCGCGTCCCCCGGTCGAGCACGTCGACGACATCGTCCGCAACGCCGAGATCTTCCGCGGCCGCTGGGGCGAGTCCCCCATGCTGGGCTGGCTCGAGGAGTTCGAGCGTCTCGGCCTGGTCAGCCGCGACGAGGATGGGCGCTGGCGGCGGGTGGAGCGGGTGCCCGGCCCGGAGTGACCCGGACTACCTGGTGAGCGCGCGACAGCGCGCGGGCACGCGCTGGTTGCCTGACTCGCGGCACTTGTCGAAGGCTTTCAGCCTGGCCATCAGGTCGGCGACCTCGGCCGCCCGCCTGGGGCTGGCGAACTGGTTGCGCGCCTCGAACGCGCGGTGGCGATAGTTGTAGAACTCATAGCCCCACGTGGTGCCGCGCGCGGAGGGGTCGAGGTCGAGGCGGACGAGCAGCCCCGTCCTGCTCCGCACCGCGGTGTAGGACGGGATGCGGTCGAGCTCACCGCCGGTGTAGGCCGCGTCGGGGTCGCCGCCGACCAGGGTCTGCTGCGTGTGCTCGAAGAACGCGTGGGTGCGGCGCACGACCTTGCGGTCACCGAAGGTCGGCACCAGCGACACGCCCGAGCGGAAGCGCGCCGGCCGGAGCCCGGCGAGCTCCTCGAAGGTGGGCGCGAGGTCGATGTTGTTGGTGACCTCGCGTCGCACGCCGGGCACGACCCCCGGCCCGGTGACCAGCAGCGGCACGTGCGTGTCGGTGTCGTACGCCGTGCCCTTGCCGCGGGCCAGGCCGTTCTGGCCGAGGTGGAATCCGTTGTCGGAGGTCAGCACGACGTAGGTGTCGTCGCCGACCGTCTCGAGGATCTGGGTGACCAGGCGGTCGGTCGACTGCGCCATGCGCGCGCGGTCGCGCAGGTCGCGCACCGCCGCGGCTCGGGAGAGGCCGCCGCCGGTGTTCCAGACCCGCGCCGGCTTGCCGTTGCGCAGCCGTGGCCTGTTGTCGGCGCGGCGGTCGCCGAAGCCCGGCAGGTCTCGGGTCGTGAGCCTCGAGCACGCGACCCGGCCGCAGCTGCGGTCGCCTGCGCGATCGCGGAACATCGCCGGGAACAGGGGGTCTCCCGGGTAGTGCCCGAGGGGCTGGGTCCGGTTGTGCGGGGCGTAGGCCGCCACCTCGAGGAAGTAGGGCTTCGACCCCGCCTCGCCGCGGGCGATGAAGTCCAGCGCCAGGTCGCCGATGACGGTCCCTGCGTAGGCGGCGTCCTTCGCCGCGGCCGGCGCGCTGGCCGGTGGCGCCGGGTGGTCGACGATCCGCATGCGGCCACCCTCGAGGGTCGAGCTCGCGAAGTCCCAGCCGTCGTACGCCGAGCCGAACACCACGTCGAACGTCGACCATCCCGGCGGGACGGGTGGCAGGGGACGACCGGGGCCCCACTCGTACTCGTTGAGGTACTTGCCGACGAAGCCGGTGTCGTAGCCCGCCTGCTGCAGCCGGACGTTGAACGAACGCTGGGGGTTGCCGTGGGCGAGGAACGCCGGCCACCCACCGAGGTCGGAACGCCCCTGGTTCGAGGTGTTGGTGTGGACGCCGGTCTGGTGGGGGTACTGGCCGGTGAAGAAGCTCGACCGCGACACGCAGCACAGCGAGTCGACCGCGAACGCGTGGGAGTACGACGCCCCGCTGCGACGCATCGCCCGCGCCGAGCGCATCGTCTGCAGCAGGTCCATGGAGAAGTCGTCGAGCATGACCACGACGATGTTGGGCTTCTTCGCCGCCTTTGCGGTGCGCGCCTTCATGACGTTCTTGGTCAGCGCCACCTGGTTCACCGAGACACCGGCGTCGGTCGCCGACGCGCTGCCCCCGCAGGCGGCGAAGGCGAGCAGGCAGAGCGAGAGGCAGAGGGCACCCAGCCCCCGTCGAAGATGCTGCACGTGTTTCCTATCCCCCGGTGGTCTCACAGATGATGACGTCCTGAGCAGCGGTTTGGTTGCAGGACTCGCGGCAGGGCCTGTCGCGGTCAGCCGCGGCGCAGCACCAGGTCGCGCACGGCGTCGTGGAGCAGGTCGTAGCCGTTCTCGCTGAGGATCGACTCGGCGTGGAACTGGATGCCGCGGAAGTGCGGGCCGCGCACGGCGTGGACGTCGCCGGTGTCGGGATCGCTGTCCACGCTCACCCCGTCGGGCAGTCCGTCCCTCCCGACCCTGCCGACGAACGTGTTGTAGAACCCCACGCGCTCGCTGCGGCCGTCGAGCACGACAGCCGACTGGGTCCCCTGGAACACGATGTCCTTGTAGGCCAGCGGGATGCCGAGGCGCTGGCAGAGCGTCTGGTGGCCCAGGCACACCGCCAGGAACGGCTGGTCCCCCGCGAGCAGGTCGTCCACGGCCTTGCGGAACGCCGCGATCTTGGGGTGGTCGCCGTCTCGGGGGTCGCCCGGGCCGGGCCCGACGATCGCCAGGTCCGCCCCGTCGAAGGCACCGGTGGCGTAGTCCTCGTGGCGGACGACGGTCGTGGTCATCCCGAACACGCCGAGCACGTGGCGCAGCATGTTCACGAAGTCGTCCTCACCGTGGAGGATCACCACCGACTTCCCGGCCAGCGCCGGATCGGCCGGTTCCCCGGCCTGGTCGGTCAGCCAGAAGCGCGAGAGGCGCTGGTTGCGCGACCCGAGGGAGAGCAGCACGTCCTCGTCGCGGGCGAGCTCCGCGACGTCGACTCCCCCGGACGCGGCAGGGGGCACGAGGCCGAACGCACTCAGGATGCCGCCGGCCTTCGCCCGGGTCTCCGCCACCTCGTAGGCCGGGTCGGAGTCGCGCACCAGGGTGGCCCCGGCCGTGACCTTGAGCCGGCCGTCGAGGTCGACGTCAGCGGTTCGGATGAGGATCGGGCTGTCCATCGTCGGCGAGCCGTCCGGGTCGCGGCCGAAGAGCGCCAGCGCGGCGCCGTAGTAGCCACGACCCTCGGGCTCGTAGTCGGCGATCAGGCGGCAGGCGTTCTCGACGGGTGCCCCGGTGACCGTGGCGGCGTACATCGTGTCGCGCAGGATCTCGCGGTGGTCGTGGTCGGACCGGCCGGCCAGGAGGTACTCGGTGTGGATGAGGTGCGTCATCGGCTTGAGGAACGGACCGAGCACCTGGCCGCCCTCCTGACACAGGTCGCACATCATCTTGAGCTCCTCGTCGACGACCATGAAGAGCTCGAAGATCTCCTTCTCGTCGCCGAGGAAGTCGAGCAGGCGCTCCTTCATGTCGCGCTCGCCCGGCCCCGCGACCCGGAACGTGCCCGAGATGGGGTTCATCCGCACGTCCCCCGCCTTGACGCTGACGTGTCGCTCCGGGCTGGCCCCGACCAGGTAGCGATCGCCGGTGAAGAAGCAGAAGGTCCAGTAGGCACCCCGCTCCCGCTCGAGCAACCGCCGGAAGACGGTGAGGGCGCGGGAGGCGTCCCAGTCGGCGACGACTGCGCGGTAGTGGCGACCGATGACCAGGTTGGCGCCCTCGCCCTGGCCGATCTCGTCACGGATGATCCGCTCGACGATGGTCTCGTACTCGTCGTCGCTGGTCTCGAAGCCGCCGCGGTCGGCGAACTCGACGGGGACGTCGGGAAGCACGGCGAGCAGCTCGTCGACGGAGACCTCGTGCTCGGTCTCGATGTCGACCACCGTCAGCGGCGTCGCGTCGTCGATCGCCGCGAACCCGCGCTCGCGCACCTGGCGGAACGGCACGGCGACCAGCCGGTCGGCGCTGCGACCGGGCTGGGGCGGACCGCTCTCGAGGGGGATGTCGAGCAGGCTCTCGACCTGGTGCGGCGTCCCTCCGACCAGCCCGGCCGTCGAGGAGGCCTTGCGCCGGATGACCGCCCACGCGCCGTGTCCCTGGATCTGCTCCAGGAGGTCACGGACAGCGGTGGTCTCGGTCATGGGCGGGAGCCTACGGGCCGCCTCGTGGGCGCCTTCCGAAATCTCACTGGAGCGGAAGAGATCAGGGGGGCCTCAGCGCAGCGCGGACCTGTCGGCCTTGCTCATCACGAGGTTGACCTGACCGAACGGCCCAGCCTCGTCGCACACGCGCACGATCGCGGCGTCGTCCATGGTGGTGACCGCGTCGGCCACGTGAGCGCGGATCTCCAGGCCCATCGCGCGGTAGCCCTCGAGCACGTCCATCGGGTCGAGCCCGCGATCACGCAGCGCTGCAGGCCAGAACTCACTCACGATGACCGGCTGGGGGCTCCGGTGGAGCGCATCGGTCATGCCGGCCAGGACGTCGGGCTCGTAGCCCTGCACGTCGATCTTGACCAGGTCGTAGACCGCGTCGGGCAGGAGGTCGTCGAGGGGGGCGGCCGGCGTCAGCATGTCTGCGACGTCCGTCTCCGCGGTGCGCGTGTCGCCCAGGTTGGTCGCGGCCGTGGTCAGGCCGAGCAGGCGCGCGCCGGCGGAGAGGGCGACCGCGTGGGGGGTGATGTCGGCCCCGCTGTTCCAGGCGTTGAGGGCGAGCACGGCGCTCGTGGTGGGGTGCGGCTCGAACGCATCGATGATCGCGCCGGGGAACGTCTTCGCGAGGAGGAGGCTGAAGTAGCCGACGTTGGCGCCGATGTCGGCCACGCGCACGACGGGCCGACCGGTTGCGTCCTTGCGCACGCTCGGCCGGGCCAGCTCCAGCAGGAGACGACCCTCCTCGGCCTCCCACACCCCCTGTGCGGCGATGTAGGGGCGCATGACGTCGTCCGACTCCGGGATCCAGAGCGGGCCGGCGTCGGACTCCAGGCACACCAGTCGCTCACCTGTGTAGGGCCGAGGAGCCACCGGGCGACGAGCCGCCGCGGGTGCCGGAGGTCGGGTCCACTTCATGACAGCTGTCTCCTCAGGGCTTCAGGACGGATCGGGGGTGGAGGCGAGGGCACGATCCACCTCGGGTTCAAGGTAGGGCACGAGGGTCCGGGAGAACGTCGTGGTCATGTGGTTGTAGTCGGACAGCACGATGACACCGCCGATGACCGCCGGGCACACCTCCTCGTTGCAGAAGTATGACGTGAAGTCGGCGTCGTGGACGACCTCGGAGGTGCTCTGCACCGCCGCCGCGTGCATGGGGTCCGGGCGGATCCAGTCGCGCGGCCCGTCGCAGGCCTTCCAGCGCCTGGGGTGCTGGTCGATGCAGTCCACGGGCGGGTTCTCGGGGTCCCACGGAGCAGGCGTGTCACGAAGCACGAGGACGGATGACCCACCCGCGACGAAGGAGTCCATCGTCTCGTCGTACATCGACAGGGGGCGGTCCGCGTCCTCGTCGTAGGTCGCCATCACCACCAGGTCGTAACCACCCTGCTCGATGAGGTCGAGCGCCTGCCCGACGATGTCCGTGCACTCGGGGTAGGGCTGCTCGATGGCGCTGAAGCAGGCGCCCATGATGTAGGTGTCCAGCTGCCATCCCCGCGAGGTGGCGATGTCGGTGAGGGCCTCGGTCCACTGCCCGGCGTGCGAGTTGCCGAACAGGGCGATCTTCTTGGCCGGCTCCTCCGTCTCGCCGCGGCTGCAGGTGATCGGGTGCTTCTTGAACGGCGGCCAGTTGAGGCAGTCGCGGATCCCCTCGGTGACGTCCTCGCGTGCGAAGGCCGGCGAGGTGATCAGCTTGGAGCCGCGCATCCGGCAGTGCTCGGGGTTGGCCATGGCTGCCGCGCCCACGCAGTTGCGTCCCAGCGCCTGGTTCACCGCCCTCTGGTCCTGTGCCACCACCCGGTCGACGTACGTCGTCACGGCGAAGCTCGTGGCCACCACCCCCAGCGAGAGGACCAGTCCGAGTGCGTAGGCGTGGCGCAGGCGCTGGCGCAGCAACGGCCACGACCTGACCGGACCCTCCAGGAGTGAGGTCGAGGCCCACGCGAGCAGGACGGACAGTGCCAGGACGACCAGGCGGTCGCTCCACTGCAGCGGTCGCTCCAGGGCGTAGGGCGCGATGACGACCAGCGGCCAGTGCCACAGGTAGAGGGCGTAGGAGGTGTCGCCGAGGAACTGCACCGGACGCGATCGCGTCAACCACTGGGGATTCAGCCGGCTGTCCGGGTCGTTGGCGACGATCACGAGCGCGGTCGCGACTGTCGGCAGCAGCGCGGCGTAGCCCGGGATCGCGCTCTGCGGAGTCATGACCAGGCACGCGGCCACGATCCCGAGGGCACCCAGCCACAGCAGCGCGACCCGCACCGGAACGCTGAGTCGCCCGGCCAGGGCAGGGAACAGCGCAGCCGTGAGGCTGCCGACAGCGAGCTCCCACAGGCGCGTGAAGAGGGAGAAGTACGCCACCTCTGGCCGGGTGCTGGTCTGCCACACGGACCAGGCCAGTGAGGCCAGCAGCAGCACTGCGAAGACCACCGCTGCGGTCTTGCGGTAGTCCCACCGCCGCCGCAGGTGGAGGAAGGCCACCACCGCGACCACGCCCGGCCACAGGAGGTAGTACTGCTCCTCGACCGACAAGGACCAGAAGTGCTGGAACGGCGAGGGAGCGCCGCGAGCCTCGAGGTAGTCCGTCGCCGTCGCGACGAGTCGCCAGTTCTGGACGTAGAGCATCGAGGCAAGACCCTCGTGGGTCAGGCTTCGCCACTGGCTGCTGGGGATCCACGCCAGCATCGCGACGATCGTCGAGATGATGACCACGAAGGCGGGAGGGAGCAGTCGGACGATCCGGCGTGCCCAGAAGTGCGCGAAGTCCGCCGGTGACCGCGGTGGGCTCTTCAGCAGGTGGCTGGTGATCAGGAAGCCTGAGATGACGAAGAAGACGTCGACCCCGAGGTATCCGCCGGACGGGCGTCCGGGCCACAGGTGATAGGCGAGCACCGCCGTGACGGCGAGTGCTCGCAGCGCCTGGATGTCTGAGCGGAGCTTGTGACCTTCTTGGGTGCGCGGGGCCGTCGCAGAGGACGCTCCGCGGGCACCCGGGGCGTCGCGGTCAGACACGGGCGGGGTAGTTCCCGATCCGCTGCGTGCGGTCCTGCATCGTCTCGGGCAGCCCGGCGGCGGTCTTCCCGGAGTCCCTCACGTTGATGGTGTCGGGCTCGCGTCCGAAGAACTCGGTCAGCGACGCCACGACGTCGGGGCCCTCGAGGGGCAGGTCGACCCGGAAGCCCATGAACTCCGCACGGATCTCGTCGGCCCCGTCGGGTGCGACCGAGACCGCGACGAGCTGCTCGCCACCACTGCGCGGCGGAAGCCAGCCGATGTCGACCCGGTAGCCGAGGGCCCGTCCGGAGTACTGCACGATGCGCTCGGCCGCGTCGCGGTGGGCCTTGTCCAGGATGCCGCTGTTGACGAAGGCGTCCACCTGGGTGCGGAACAGGGGGTAGCGCATGTCGATGATCGCCTCGTTGGCCGGCACCGTCGTCTGGCCCTCCGCCACGAGCCCGGCCGCCAGGTTGGAACCACGACCCTGGTGGTAGACGAAGGTGCCGGGCGCCAGGGCGATCCGGTAGCCGGCGGCGAGGCTGCGCAGCGACCAGTCGGTCTCCTCGCAGTAGCCGCGGCCGAAGACCGGGTCCATCACCCCGACGTCGGCCACCACCCGGGTGGGAACGAGGATGCAGAACGAGATGCCCGCAGGGATGTCCATCACTGCGGCGCCGTAGTGGTCGGCCAGGAGCCCGCTCACCCAGTCCACCCGTGCCTGGGCGGCGAGGTGCTCGTCGGGGTCGTCGTTGGGCAGCGAGTAGACCGAGACGTTGTTGGACCACGCCGTGACCGAGCCAACGCCCTCCTCCTCGGCGCAGGCGAGGAGCTGCCCGATGAGGTTGGCGGGGTAGATCACGTCGCTGTTGCTGATGACGACGTGGTCGTAGCCCTCACGCAGGGCAGTCAGCATGCCCAGGCTCACGTTGCGTGGGATCCCGAGGTTTCGCGGTGTGCGGTAGTAGCCGACGTTCAGCTCGGCGCACATCTCCTCCAGCCGCTCGCTGAAGCCGGGCGCAGGGCTCGCGTCGTCCAGCACCAGGAGGTCGACCTGGACCCCGGGGTGGGACAGGCGCGTCGCGGACTCCAGGGTCCGGCGGATGAACTCCTCGCCGTTGTAGACGGTGATGCAGAACAGGATCGACGTCGGGTTCGCCTCACTCATCACTTGCCCAGCTTCTTGCGAGCCTTCTGGACGGCCCGGGTCGCGGCCTGGGCCGAGCGGACGGCGCGGGAGTCGTTGAGCTGCTTGACCTCGCGCTGCAGCCTGCGGTTGTGCTTGCGCAGCACGCCGTTGCGCAGCTTGAGCTTCTCGAGCTCGCTGCGCGTCGCCACCAGGTCCCGGTGGGTGGTGGTGAGACGGCTGGTCAGGTCCATCACCCGCGCGTTGGCCACCTCGAAGTCCTGCAGCGCCTGGGCGAGGGAGATGCGGTCGATCTCCTCGACGCCGGGGGCCGTCCCACCGGCCGTGTCGGGGCGTGACTCGCTCGTGTCCGTTGCTGCGTCCATGTCGCTCATGCTTCTCCTGCGTAGGTGGTCAGTGTCGCGCGCGCGACAGGAGGTTCCGGTAGGTCTTGACGAGGCCTTCAGCGGTCCGGTCCCACGAGTAGAGGGCACCGGACTCCAGCACGGCCTCGATCTGTTCCCTGGCCAATCCCTTGTCGTTGATGAGGCGCTCGGCAGCGTCAGCGAGGTCGAAGGGGGTCCAGGTGGGCGCCGCCACGGGGACGTCGGGCATCACCTCGGCCAGGGGGCCGAACCGTGCGTGGATCGTGGGCGTCCCGAAGCGGGCGGCCTCGAAGGGCACCAGGCCGAAGCCCTCGGCGGCGGTGGGATAGAGGCAGATCGTCGCGTGACGCAGGAGCCAGTTGCGCTCCTCCGAGGTGACGTCGGCGAGCACCATGGGCTCCTCGCCACCGTCGGAGAGCGCCATCGTCTCGCTCACGCGGCTGGACCCCTGGGCGACCGAGACCCCGGCCAGCACGAGCCCGATGCCGTGACCGCGCTTGCGCAGCTCCTGCCACATCCGGATCGCCAGGTCGCGGTTCTTGTGGCTGTAGTTGGCTCCCAGGACCACCATGAACTCCCGCGCGACCCACCCACGCTCGACGAACTCGGCAGGCATCTCTGCCTCCTCGTCGCCGCTGAGGTGGTCGGTGCCGTTCTGCACCACGCTGAGGCGGTCGGTCTCGACCGGCATCTGCTCGAAGAGCATCTGCTCCCTCACGTCGTGGGAGATCACGACCACGCCGTCCGCGCGACGGCAGGAGTTCTCCATCGACTTGCGGTAGTCGAGCCACTCGGCGGGCGTGAGGTGGTAGGCGCCGGTCGCGTGGGCGATGAGGTCCTGGATGGTGATGACGGTGCGGGTCCCCACCTCGCGCCACCGCTTGTAGGGCAGTGCCTCGCCCGGCTGGAAGGGACGGTGCACGATGTCGGCGCCGCCGACCCCCTCGAAGGTGTTGTCGGGGGTGTGGACCGTCCGCAGCTTGGGCGAGTCGAGGTAGGCGTGTGCGTAGCGAGGGACCTCGCCGGGCAGGCCGAGGATCACCTCGCGCACGTCGTCGCGCGCGGCCAGCGCCCGGGCCAACGACAGGGTCTGCACCTGCGTGCCGTTCTCGATCGGACCGATGCACGACCCGTCGATCACGATCCGCAGGCCCTCGACCTTGGCGCGGGCCGTGCTCATCGCGATGGCGAGCGGCGCCTTGGGGTCGGGGCGCTGGTCGTCGAAGAGCGCCGGGAAGAAGTGGTGGTGCTGGTGGAGCATGGAGCGCGCCTGGTCGCTGTCGTGCAGCGGACGACCCCACGGACCCAGCTCCCAGGGACGCGCCACGAAGGTCATCGAGTCCAGGACCGTCTTGAGACCACGCCGCTGCGACCTCAGCGCGAGGTCCATCAGGGAGGCCTCGGGCTCACCGTCGAAGTTGGGGTGGGGGCCCTCCACCATCGTGACGGCGTGAGGGCTCACGAGGCACGCTGCTCCGGCAGGCACCGTGATGGGCGCCGGACGCATGGCCGGGTCGAGCTCGCGCAGTCGCCGTGTCAGCGAGGTCTCGTCGTGGCCGGTGATCGAGTAGGGAGTGGGATGGTCGCGGTAGGGAAAGCTGAGGTAGCCGGCGGCGTTCGACAGGAACGACACCGTGGCTATCCGCGCGTCCGCAGTCATCGCAGAGAGCGCCGGATCGAGACCCACCGCCGGCAGCAGCACCGGCGCCGTCATGACCAGGAGCGGCTCGTCCACCTCGTGCGCGGCCGCCACGAGGGCGTCGGAGAAGCGATCAACACCTTGGATGGCGATGCGGTCGTCGCTCGGCAGCAGCCCGTCCCGCAGTACGGCGTCGCCCCCGACGTTGAGCAGCACGCGACCCAGTCCCGGGATGTCCAGGACTCGAGCGATCGCCGGCAGCCAGTTCTCGAGGGGCGTGCGCGCGAACAGCAGGGCCGAGAGGCCCGACGCCTCGTCGGGCGCGGAGTCGACCGTGACGTCGTCAGTCAAGGAAGCCGCCCTCCTTCAGGAACTCGGCCACCGCCGCGCTTCCCGCCTCGAAGTCGTGCTGCCAGGTCCAGCCGAGCTCCTCGCGCAACCGGGTCACGTCGGCCACCGCGAAGCGCACGTCGCCGTCGCGGAACTTCCCGGAGACCTGCGGCTCGGGCGCACCGTGGTAGCGGGCGATCGCGCGGGCTGCGTCACCGATGGTCGTGACCTCCCCGGTGCCGACGTCGTGGATGCGAGGAGCCCCGCCCTCGGCGGGCGGCCGCTCGATGCCGGCCACCAGGGCCTCGACGACGTCGTCGATGAGGATGAAGTCACGCCCGATGTCACCGTCCTCGTAGATGTCGAGGACCTCGCCCCGCGCCGCCAGGCGGTGGAAGAGCGTGATGATGCCCGTGTAGGGGTTGTGGGGGGACTGACCGGGGCCGTAGACGTTCTGGAGGCGGAAGACCGACAACGGCACGGAGTAGGCGGCCGCCCAGTTGCGCATGATGAGCTCTTGGGCGAGCTTGGTCGATCCGTAGATGCTGGACGGGTTGGGGTGGGTGTGCGCCGCCTCCATCGGGGCGGGCCTGGCCGGTCGCCCGTCGGCGTCCACGTGGTCCCACTGGCCCGATGCCAGCTGGGCGTGGCTGCGGGGCTGGGGGAAGAACGCCGTCCCGTCGGCGTCGATCCACCGGCCTTCGCCGTAGACCGCCCTGCTCGAGGTCAGCACCATGTGGTCCGGCTGCGCGTCGTGGCGCACCAGGGCGTCGAGCATGACTGTCGTACCGAGGACGTTTGACTCCGCGTGCCGCGTCGACTCGGTGAGCGACTGACCGGTGCCGGTCTCGGCCGCGAGGTGGACGAGGAGCCGGGGGCGGTGCCGCTGCAGGAGGGCGTCCCAGAGCTCGGCGTCGGTGATGTCGCCCACCACCAGCTCGACCCGCGGGTCGAGGGCGTCGGGGCGGGTCTGCCCCGGGTGCACCTGGGCCAGCAGGCTGTCGACGGCCACGACAGGAATCCCCGTGTCAGCGAGCCTCGCGCTGAGCGCGCAGCCGATGAAGCCCGCCCCGCCGGTCACGACGACCGCGTCGGTCCGGTCCGTCATCTGCATCCACTCCACTCCAGTCGGCGACAGCACGCGAGTCTAGGGGATGGACCCGCTCCGTCCGATTCGCCCACCGACCCCTCGTGGACCCGTCGCGTCAGCGCACGACGGCGATGCCGAAGCTGCGGAAGCACACGCGTGCGCCCTCGACCACGACGCCGAGCTCGCTCAGCGCGACGGTGGTGGGGAAGGCCACCCGACCCGCTCCCTCGACCGTGTAGTCGGACTGCAGCGTGCCTCCGGCCAGCACGGGCTGCCCCGACGGGTCCTGACCGGTGAAGACCACCCGTCCGCTGCCCCGGGCGACGTAGTCGACCACGACCATGAGCGGGTCCCAGACGGGCTGCTGCGGCATCTGCATCCCGTCGACGAGCGACACCGCGATGGGACTCGGGTCCAGGCACACCTTGGACCGCACGGGGCCGTGGAGGGGCTGGAGCTCCACGTCGTGGACCTTCCCGTCGATCGCGATCGCGCGTGCCCCTCGTGGATCCACCGTGGTCTCGGCCCCGGGATCGATCTGCTCGAAGATGCGGCTGGGCATGTTCCAGGGGTACTGGTTGGCAGGGACCACCCAGTCCGGGACCGGGACGTCGAGGAACGGCTTCGGTGGGGTTCCGTCCGCGCGCAGGGCCGAGAAGTAGACGTCGGCGTCCCGACCCGGACTGTCCTCGGAGATCGCGCGCACCGATGCGGCCCACCCTGGGAGCAGCACGAGGACCAGGCCGGCCGCGATCTTGGCGCGGGCTCCGTGCAGGCGGGCCCGGGTGTCCTCGGCCAGCGTCCGGACGGCGGCCGACAACGCGATGGTGAGGGTGACCAGCAGCAGGTAGTTGGTGTCGACCTGGTAGCGGAGCATGTGAGCCGTCTGTTCGACGCCGAGGACCGAGAGCCGGCCGAGCGCCACGAACCCGTGGCTGACCAGGGCGCACACCAGGAACCACAGCCACGCCCGGCCGGCCAGGCGGGAGCGCCTGGACGTCCAGCCGATCAGCAGGAGCAGGATCGTCGACGTCACGAGGGGAACCAGCCACGACGGCCCCGGCGGGTCCACGGAGGGGAGCACGATGCCGAACACGGAGGTGAACGATCCCTCCGGGAGGGCGCGCAGCATGTACTCCGCCGTGAGGGAGGCGCCGGGTGGCGCACTGCGCGACTCCGAGTAGGGCCCCAGCTGGTAGATCGCCAGGTCGATCGACGCCACCACGGCAAGGACCACCCAGACCGGCCACACCGAGAGGGCCGTGCGGAACCGCTGGGCCCACGTCTCCCGCTCCGACATCCCACCGACGAACAGGACGAACAGTCCGACGTACACGCAGAGCACGACCGACTTCTCGAAGAAGCTGAAGGACAGGGCCGCCATGACCGCGAGCGACAGGAGATGGCGCCGTCGCCGGGTGTTGAAGTAGCGCTGGGCACAACCGAAGGCCGAGACGGCGCACACCGTGGTCGCCCCCATCGTCCACGTGGCGGCCCACCACACCGCGTTGTTGAGCATGACGACCGACAAGGAGAACGCGGCGGTCGCCCAGGGCACCCACCACTCCGGTCCGTGCAGGGCCAGCAGGAGGCGCAGGAACGCGATCGACCCGCCGAGCTGGAAGAGCAGGATGACCACCGAGGCGGCGGTCCAGCTGGTGCCGAACGCCTGCGAGAAGAGGTGGTTGCCGAGAGCCAGGCCGGGCACGAAGTGGCCGAACACGTTGTAGCCGAGGAGGTCCGCGTCGATGGGACCGTCGTGCAGCTCGGCCAGGAAGCGGAAGTCCTCGGCGAAGAAGTAGGACCGCTTCGTCAGCGCAGCCACGGTGAGGGCTTGCACGATGAACACCGCCGCGACCCCGGCCCACCACGCCCGGCCCGGGCGGGATCGGCCCTGGGAGCCGTCGGCGTCGGTCCGGACCGGGTACGTCTGCACTTGCTCCACTCGGCTTCGGACCTCCTCAGGCACTCGTGCCTCCGGCTGCGAAGTGTAGGGACCCACTGCCCGGGGCTCGCTCGTCAGGGCCTGCTCACCCTGACGGTGTCGTCACCGTGCCACCGCAATGCCGAACCGCTCGATGCACACCCGAACGCCCTCGACGAAGAGGACGACCTCGCTCAGCGCGACGGTGGTGGGGAACGCCAGACGACCCCGGCCCTCGACGACGAAGACGGAGCCGAGCATCCCAGCAGCGCTCGTGGGGGTTCCGTTCTCGTCCTTGCCGGTGAAGGACACGGTGGCCCTCCCCTCGGCCACGTGGTCGACGACGACGAGCAAGGGGTCCCAGTCAGGTTGACGAGGGCTCTGCATCCCGGTGACCAGGGTGATCGCAGCCGGCTCGGGGCCCCCGCACCAAGCCGTCTTCGCAGGGCCGTAGAGGTAGTCGAGAGCGACCTCTCGGACGGTGCCGTCGTACGTGACGACGTAGGAGCCACGTGGATCAGTCGTCGTCTCGGCCCGAGGGTTGACCAGCGGGAAGATGACGCTCGACATGTTCCACGGGTACTGGAACGCCGGAACGATCCAGGCCGGCACCGGGTACTCGAGGAACGGCCCGGGGGGCGGGCCGCCTGTCCTCAGTGCCGCGAAGTACTCGTCTGCCGTGCGGCCCGGCCCCGTCTCGGAGATGACCCTCACGGACGCGATCCATCCGGGAACGAGCGCGATCACCACCCCCACCGCGATCACCCCCCGGAGGTGCCACAGGCGAGCCCGCGCACCGTGGGCGAGCGTGTGGAGCGCGGCCGGCACCGCGATGGTGAGGGCCACCAGCACGAGGTAGTTGGTCTCGACCTGGTAGCGAAGCATCTGGGCGGTCATGTCGACACCGAGGGTTCCCAGTCGCCCCAGTGCCACGAAGCCGACGCTGACCAGGGCGCAGGCCAGGAACCACAGCCAGGCGCGAGCAGCCAGCCTCGAGCGCCAGGACGTCCACGCCATGATCAGGACGAAGAGCGTGGTCGTCGTCGCGGGCACCAGCCACTGGGGCCCGGGCGGACCGACGCTCGGGTGCACGACCCCGAGCACGGTGGTGAAGGAGCCTTCCGGCAGGGCCCGCAGGAGGTACTCCCCCGTGAGCGCCAGGGGCGGCGGCTCGCTGAGGTTCTCGTGGTGCCCGCCCGCAAAGTAGAGCGCGAGGTCGATCGAGGCGAGCGTCCCCAGGGTCAGCCAGACCGGCCACACAGCCAGGGCGCCCCGCAACCGCTGCCGCCAGGACTCGCGCTCATCGAGCTTGCCCACGACCAGGGCGAAGAGGCCGACGTAGACGCACAGCACGACCGACTTCTCGAAGAAGCTGAAGGACAGGGCCGCCATGACCGCGAGCGACAGGAGATGGCGCCGTCGCCGGGTGTTGAAGTAGCGCTGGGCACAACCGAAGGCCGAGACGGCGCACACCGTGGTCGCCCCCATGGTCCAGGTCGCGGCCCACCACACGGAGCTGTAGAGCATGACGACCGAGAGGGCGAACGCCGCCAGCGCGCCCGGGAGCCACCAGGTCCTCCCGTGCAGGGCGATCAGGAGGCGCAGGAAGGCCACGGACCCACCCAGCTGGAAGGCGAGGATGACGACGGATGCCGCGGTCCAGCTCGCCCCGAACGCCTGCGCGAAGAGGTGGTTCCCCAGGGCCAGCCCGGGCACGAAGTGGCCGAAGACGTCGTAGCCCAGCAGCTCGGCGTCGATGGGGCCCTCGCGCAGCTGGACCAGGAACCTGAAGTCCTCCATGAAGAAGTAGTTCCGCGACGTCAGCACCACGACGGTGGCGGCCTGGACCACGAACACGCTGACGACGGCAGCCCACCATGTCTTGCCGGGGCGGTGGTCGACAGCCCCCGTCATGTCAGCCCACTGTGGTCAAGAGCTGCGTCGCCCGGGTCAGCACGACGTAGAGCGTGGCCCGCCCGGTGGCCGACTCGTCCTCGATCTCGTGGGGGCGCACCACGACGATGCCGTCGAACTCCAGGCCCTTGGTGTCGAGCCCGGTCAGCACGACGACCCGGTCCTCGCCGCTGGGCGCCTTGGTCGAGTCGATGGCCGCGCGGGCCCCTGCGGAGTCATCTGCCCGCTCCGGCCACGACGCCAGCCAGGCGTTGACCTCGGAGCGCCGGGCCGCGGGCACGACGATGCCGACGGTGCCGGCGACGCGCTCGGCGATCTCGTTGACTGCCTCACGGGTGGCGGCCTCGAGGGCGTCGTCGTCGACGGGCGCCACGACGCGGGGCTCCTCACCGGTGCGTCGTACGGCGTCGGGCAGGTCGGCGTCGAGGCCGACCCGGCGGGCGTAGTCGGCGGCGAAGGAGTAGATCTCGGCGGAGTTGCGGTAGTTGGTCGAGAGGTGGAACTCGTGGAGCGGCTTGCCCTCGAGCGCCTCGGCGCGTGCGGCGGCCGCCTCGGCGGGCACCGGCCAGGACGACTGCGCCGGGTCTCCCACGATCGTCCAGCTGGCGGTGCGCCCTCGTCGACCGACCATGCGCCACTGCATGGGGGTGAGGTCCTGGGCCTCGTCGATGAGGACGTGGGCGTAGGTGTCGTCCTCGAGGCGGTGGGTCGGCGGCGCCCAACCGGGTCCCGAGGCGAACTCGCGGTCTGCGGCGGTCGACAGCTCCTGCAGGTCGACGCCCCCCTCGAGGAGCCCGGTCTCGTCGAGGTCGCGCTCGTCGTCGGTGCGCCGCGGGACGTCGCCCAGGGCGTAGCGCAGCTCGTCGAGCAGCGGCACGTCCTCGATGCTCAGTGCGGCGTCGGCCGCCCACGACTTGGTGAGGAGGACCTGCTCCTCCTGGGTGAGCACACCCTCGGCGACACGCTGAAGGAACTCGGGGTCCCGGAGCCAGCCGAGGACGGTGGCGGCGTCCAGGGGCGGCCACCACGTGGCCGCGAAGTCGAGGAACCCCTCGTGGGACAGCATCTCCTCGTCGAAGGCCTCGCGGCCGCGCTCACGGCCGCGCTCCCCCCGGACCTGGCGCCACATGGCGTCCAGGAGCGTGCGGGCGATGCGCGGCAGCTGGCGGTTGCGACGCCCCTGCGACATCAGCTGGCGACGCAGCCGGCCGAGGAGCTGGGGGTCGAGCACCAGCGTGTCGTCGCGCCAGAAGATCCGGAAGCTGGTGGGGCTGCCCGGCGCCTGCTGCCGTGCGGTGCGGCGCAGCACCTCGGCCATCCGGGCGGCGCCCTTGACGTCGGCGACGGCCGGCTCGTCGTGGCGGGTGGCACGTACGCCGTTGACGACCTCGCCGAGGGAGCGCAGCGCCACCGCGGTCTCGCCGAGGCTGGGCAGCACCCGCTCGATGTAGCGCATGAACACGCCGCTCGGACCGACGACGAGGACTCCGCCGGACTCGTAGCGACGACGGTCGGAGTAGAGCAGGAACGCCGCCCGGTGCAGGGCCACGACGGTCTTGCCGGTGCCTGGCCCGCCGGAGATGGTGACGACTCCCTTGCCGGGCGCACGGATCGCCTTGTCCTGCTCGGCCTGGATCGTGGCCACGATCGAGTGCATGGAGCGGTCGCGCGCCCGGGAGAGCTGGGCCATCAGGGCGCCCTCGCCGATGATCGGCAGGTCGGTCTCCGCGGAGTCGTCGAGCAGCTCGTCCTCGACACCGACGACGGTGCGGTGCTCGGCGCGCAGCACGCGACGTCGTACGACGCCCTGCGGCTCGGCCGCGGTCGCCTGGTAGAACATGCCGGCAGCCGGCGCGCGCCAGTCGATCAGGAGGACGTCGTGCTCGGCGTTGCGGACGCCGATGCGGCCGATGTAGCGCGGCTGCGGGTCGAGGTCGGGAGCAAGGTCGAGCCGCCCGAAGACGAGGCCCTCGTGGGCGGCGTCGAGCTGGGCGAGGCGCTTGGCAGCCTGGTAGACCATGGCGTCGCGCTCGACGAGGCCGCCCTCGTGGCCCAGCCTGCCTCGACTGTGGCCCTCCTTCGCCAACGCCCGTGCGTTGCGCGCCGAGGCCTCCATCTGGACGTAGACCTCGTCGACATAGGCCTGCTCGGCCGCGATCTCGCGAGCCTCGAGCTCCTCGCTCACACCTTCTCCTCATCCCCCGGACGGCAAGAGAGGAACTCTACCGGGGGCTACTTGCCGCGAGTGAGGAACGCCGTCATCGCCTCGCGCGCCTCGTCGGACGCGAACAGCCGCGTGCTCGTCGTGGCCATCTCCTCGCCGAGGGCGTCGATGCGGGCGAGGAGGTCGCGGTTGAGGATGCGCTTGGACTCGCGCAGGCCCTGCGGAGCCCCGGTCGCGAGGCTGGCGCAGACCTCGGTCACCTTGGCGTCCAGCTCCTCGGCGGGCACCGCCAGCGTGACCAGTCCGTACGACGCCGCCTGGGCGCCGGTGAAGACCTCGCCGCCCAGCGTGGTGAGGGCCGCGGCCCGCGGGTTCATCCGGTGGTGGACGGTGAGGCTGATGATGGCGGCTGCCAGGCCGAGCTTCACCTCGGTGAGGGCGAAGGTCGCGCCCTCGGCACTGATCGCGACGTCGGCGGCGGCGATGATCCCGATGCCGCCGGCCCGGACCGCGCCGAGGTTCTTGGTGACGACGGGCTTGTCCATGGAGGCGATGAGCCGCTGCAGGTCGACGATGGCCCGCGTCCCGGCCTCCATGCCCTCGGCGCTCGCCTCGCTGAGGTCGGCGCCGGAGCAGAACACCTTGCCCGAGCTCTGGATCAGCACGACCCTGACGGCGTCGTCGCCCGCAGCCGCCTCGAGGTGGCCGAAGAGCTCGGTCACCAGCTGCCGGCTCAGGGCGTTGCGGTTGTGGGGGCTGTCGAGGGTGATGGTGGCGATCGCGTCGGCGACGTCGTAGGTCACGAGCTCCGCGGGCTGGTCAGACATGCGCACAAACTACCGATCCCTGGATGTGGGTTCAGGAACGCATGGCCTCGAGCGGCGTGATCGAGGCCGCCCTCATCGCCGGGACGATCGCGCCGGCCAGGCTGGCAACCACCCCGAGGAACGTCATGACCCACGGCAACGCTGGCCACATGACCAGCGTCCAGCCGTGGACGCCGCACCAGGCAGCAGCAGACGCAACACCGAGTGCGCTCCCCAGGACACCGGCGACCAAGCCCGCCACAGCCGATTCGGTCAGGACCAGCAACGCGATGCGGGAGCGGCCCCATCCCATGGCCGACCGCAGTCCGAGCTCCCGGAGGCGGTGGTGGACCGACATCATCAGCGTGTTGGCGATGGCGATCATGCCGACAAGGCCTACGAATGCACCGAGTGCGGCGCCCACCAGTCGCAGGTCGCCGCCCACGGAGCTCACCAGCCGCTCCCCGTCCGCGGGGGTCACGTCCCTGAGCGCCAGCTCGCCCATGGGGTCCACCGCCCCGGTGGCGTACTCCGCCACGGCTCGGGCTGATCCCGGGCGGACGTGTGCCACCAGACGGACGTTGGCCGCGCCGGCTCCGAACGAGTCGACCGCCACGTGGCGACTGATCAGCACACCCTGCTCTGCATAGTCGAAGCCCGCGGAGTTCTCGACGATCCCCGCCACGCTCAGGCTGACGCCGCCGACCACTACATGGGCGTCCCCCACGCCCGACCCATCCGGCGAGAGGCCCAGCTCGCCGGCCAGCCCTGCCCCCACCCAGGCCAGACGGGAGCTCGGCGCCAGGGCCAGCACCTCGGGGGCCGCACCGGCGACCACTCGGGTGCCCGATGCTGCGATCCCACCTGGGTCAGCCACGAGCAGGGGCGCCGCCACCGCCACGTCGCCCGCCGACCTGGTGACCCGCGCAGAAGGGTCCCACGTCGAGAACTCTCCGACGCTTCGCACCGGCTCCAGCCGGTCGACCAGAGCCACCTGCGCCGAAGGGAAGCCTTCGACAACCGGGGCTTCTGCCTGCACCACGGCATGGGCCGAGCGCTGCAGGTCGAACCGGAGGTCGATCTGGGCCTGTTGGGTGTCGGCGATGGTGAGGGCCGCAAGTGCGCTCGCGACTCCCAGGAGGATCCCTGACATCATGCTGATCGCGTGCCACGGGCGGCCCAGCAGCGAAGACGCTGCATCACCGCCCAACAGCCTGCCGGCCCGGAACAGGTGTCGCGCGACCCCGACGCCCGGCTCGAACCACTGTTTCATGCACGACGCCCGTCGATGATCGAGACGACATCGTCAGCCATCGCGGTTGCTCTGGTGTCGTGGGTGACGACGATGAGCGTCGCCCCCTCGTCCGTCACCCTCGCCAGCAGGTCGAGGATCGCCTGTCCGGTCGCCTGGTCCAACGCCGCAGTGGGCTCGTCCGCGATCACGACGCTCGGGCGCTTGGCGAGAGCGCGCGCTATGGCAACTCTGTGCCGCTCACCGCCTGAAAGGTTCGCAGCACGCCGATCTTGCAGCTCCTCCAGACCCACGAGCGTCAACACCTCACGTGCACGCTCCCTGCGCGCGTGCGGCGGAGTGCGCATGTCGGTGAGCCCCAGCTCCACGTTGGCGATGGCCGAACGCTCGTCGATGAGGTGTGAGTTCTGGAACACGAACCCGAGGTGGAGCGATCGGAAAGCTGCCAAGGCTCGTCGCGACCGACCTACGACCTGCTCGCCTGCGAAACGGTACGAACCTTCCGAGGGCATCTGCAGGGCTCCGATGATCGAGGCCAGCGTCGACTTTCCTGCACCTGATGGGCCCATGACGACCGTGGAGCTGCCGGCCTTCACGTCGAGATCGAGCGGGTGCAGGATGCGGGTCAGGACGGGACGTGCGACCTGGAGACCGACCCCCCTCAGCTCGATGAGCGGAATGCTCACGGGCGCCTCGGGTCCAACAGGACCAGCTCCTGGCCGACGCCCAGTCCTCGACCCGACAGCTCGACGTGACCGGCAGCGGTGATCCCGACCGATACCGGGACCTCGTGGGTCTCTCCATCCTCCACCACCAACACGACCTGCCGTCCGCTGCTGTCCGCCTTGAGGACGGACGCCGGCGCGTGCAACACCTCCCCCTCGCTGGAGGCAGCCACGACGCCCAGCCGAGCATCGCCACCCGTGACGCGGCGGGCAGGTGACACAGTGACGTAGCCCGGCGCGCCGCGCCCACGCGGCACGACGACGACGCGGGTCACGTCCACTCTGCGCCCGTCGACCTCGAAGTCCAGCGACCCACGAGCCAGCTCCCCCGACGAGTCCGGGACCTGGCAGGTGAACCGGGTCGAACGGGTGCCCACCTGCATCAGCTCTGTGCCGGGTCGGGCAACGCTCCCACGGGTAACGGCGACACTGTCCACCACAGCGCCGCTCGGTACGGCGACGAGCGAGGTCAGCGGTATCACGCCCGCTGGACCAAGAGGGTTGAACTGCTCACGCCACGCCTCCAACGTCCCGGAGTCGACGATGCCGTCAGCCTCGGAGATGACACCGGCTCGCAGCAGTGCCCTCTCGAGCCGCGTCACGTCGGGGCCCCGGTCTCCTGCCGCCAGCGGCCTGTAGAACGGAGCATTCGTCACCACGGCGATGAGCGGGACGCCCGCGACGGACGCGAGCCGCGTCCCGGTTCGCACGGCCTGCCCCGCAGGCACCACGCGGGTGACGACCGGTCGGAATCCGCTCGGCGGTGTAGGAGCGTCGACCCCCAGCGTCGTTCTGTCGCGTTGGCAGGCGTACCACGCAGTCTGACGCAACACACCGCGTTCGATCGCCACCGTGGGCGGAGGAAGGGTCGGAGACTCACGGCGTGCGCGTGCATCATCGGGCGACATCACCGTAATTGCGACGAAGCCCAACCAGATGGCCGACGCCACGATGACCCCGCCGAGGAAGTTGGTGAAGTGACCCGGTCCGTGCGAGCCATGGTCACGGGACATAACCCGCCCCGACCAGTTCGGCGGCATACGCCTCGATCACCTCACGATGCTTCTCCACCAAGGCCGGGCGAACCTCCAGCAGGAGTCGCCCGAACTCGCGGAAGTACTCGTCCGCGCAGTCTGCATAGGCGTCGGCCCACTGCTCGATCTGCGAACTGGAAGTCCTCTTCGCGAGCGTGTCGACGTCCACCCCCCGCAAGAAGCTGTTGATCGGGTCGACAGGGTCCACGTCTCGCCCCGTGCTGCCGATGAGGCACTCAGCCACGGGCTGCCGCAGGGAGTCCATCCGCGGGTCCTGGTCCACTGCCATGACCACGTCGTTCCACGTCTCACCCAGTGCGAGCCAGTCCCCCTGCGAGCGCCAGTCAGGGGCCAGATCGGGACAGGATGGATCCAGGGTGTCGAGGACGCGGTCTTCGCTCTCCGTGGCCCGTGGCTCAGCGAACCCACGCTCGCGAATCAGGTTGAGATCCGGGAAGTGGGACTGATCGTGCCGGTTCTGCGTGCTGTCGACAGGCAGCGGATCGCCGCCGCACTCGCGAATCGCCACGCCTCGGCTGAACTCACGAACCCGCATCCCTCTGCGCACACCTGGTCCGGGCACCATGAAAGTCGCGTCGACCACGTCACTCATGACCTGGGGGTCCACGTTCCGCACGGCGGGCTCGGCGTGTCCACATCCCCCAAGGACGCCCATCGAGAGCACGACGGCGCCGCACAGCAGAACCCTTCTCATTCGGCCCCCGTCGCGCCACCGGGTGCCGGCCCCAGGGACTTCGGGGGGTTCCAGAGACCGGCATCCAGCTGACAGATTCTCAGTAGAGATAGCTGACGCCCTGGTTGTAGGTGTAGCTCTGGCCTCGGATTGCGCGCCCGCTCACCATGTTGCCGATGACCTTGTCCCATCCGTCGTTGGCGGAGCTGACCCAGACGTAGCCGTAAGTGCTGGTCTGCCAGCTGCCGTCCTTGTGGAAACGGCCTCGGACGTAGTCACTGATCGCGCCTGTCGTACCGGCATACGCCCCGTCGCACGTTGAGGTGGCCGAGAACTGTGCCGAGTTCGAGATGTTCGTCGCTGTGTGCTTCCACCCGGCCGTGCATGTGGCCGCCTCGGCCGGAGCGCCCATCGAGAGAGGCACCGCTACAGAAGCTGTCAGAACACTGACGAGCGTGAGGACTTTCTTCACTTGTCTACCCCATTTCGCGACGGCCCGAGTGGCCGCGAGTGACGAGAACGTAGCGAGTTGCAACTCGCTGTTGCTACGTGCGTTCGGCTGGCGAGACCGTGGTTGAAGATGGGAGCAGAACAGGGTCCTCACAACGTGATCAGCGCGCGGGGCCATCCGCTGTGCCGCTCGCTCCGAACCCCTCACGTGCTGACTCCCTCACGGACCGACCTGCGCCACGCGTCGTACGGCGTCGTGTCGACGCTGCTCGGCATGGGGGCTGCCCACCTGCTCGCCGGCCTCACGGTGCCGGCCGCCTCCCCGGTGCTGGCCGTCGGGTCGACCGTCATCGACCTGACGCCGACACCGCTGAAGGAGTGGGCCATCCGCACGTTCGGCAGCGCCGACAAGATCGTGCTGGTCGGCTCGGTCGTCGTGGTCGTGCTCCTCCTCGCGGCACTGACCGGGGTCCTCGCGGGGCGTCGCCCCACCGCCGGGCTGATCGCCCTCGTCGGCCTGGCCGCAGTGGCCGGCGCCCTGGCTGCGACGCGTCCGGCAGCCGGCCCCCTGGACCTGCTCCCCGCCCTGCTCGCCGCCGCGGTCGGCGCCACCGCACTGTGGTGGCTGACGCGCCTGGACGACAGGGCCACTGACGGGCCGCCCGATGGGGCCGGCGGTCCGAGCCGGCGCGGGGTCGTGCTCGCCACGGGCGGCCTGGCCGCGGGGGCGGTCGCCCTCGGCGGGCTGGGCCGGTGGGCTGCGTCGTACCGCCTCGGCGGCACCGACGTGACCCTCCCCGAGGCGACGGGCCCCGCGCCGGCCTTCCCCCGAGGCCTCGAGGAGCGGGTGCCCGGCATCACGCCGCTGCGCACCCCCACCCGCGACTTCTACCGCGTGGACACCCGGCTCTCGCTGCCGGTCGTCGACGTCGACGAGTGGACCTTGACGATCGACGGCGACGTCGACCAGGAGGTCACGCTCACCTTCGCCGACCTCGCCGCGATGGGCGTCGTCGAGCGCGACATCACCCTCACCTGCGTCTCCAACCCGGTCGGCGGGCCCTACGTCGGCGGCGCCCGCTGGCTCGGTGTGCCCCTGCGTGACGTGCTCGACAAGGCGGGCATCAGCCGAACCCGTGCCGACCAGATCCTCTCCACCGACGTCGACGGCATGACGATCTCCACGCCGCTGCGCGTCGCCCTCGACGGCCGCGACTCGCTCATCGCGATCGGCATGAACGGCGAACCGCTGCCCCGCGAGAACGGCTTCCCGGCGCGGATGGTGGTGCCGGGCCTCTACGGCTTCGTCAGCGCCTGCAAGTGGATCTCACGGATGACCCTGACGACGTACGACGACGAGCTGGCCTACTGGACCGAGCGCGACTGGGTCACCGACGCACCCATCAAGCTGTCCAGCCGCATCGACACGCCGCGCCCGCTCTCGGACCAGGCGCCCGGCAAGGTCGTGATCGGCGGGATCGCCTGGGCCCAGGGCGTCGGCATCGGCCGCGTCGAGGTCAGGGTCGACGGGGGAGCCTGGCAGCGGGCGGAGCTCGGCCCCGAGGTCGACGACGACTACTGGCGCCAGTGGTTCCTCGAGTGGGACGCCCAGCCCGGCCAGCACTTCCTCGCCTGCCGGGCCGTCGACAAGGACGGCCAGGTGCAGACCCCGGTGCGTACGACGCCCTTCCCCTCGGGCTCCACCGGCGTCCACGAGATCGCCGTCAACGTCTCCTGACCCCCCAGTCGGCGTGAACTGCTCGCCCAGTCGGCGCGAAGTGCATGCCGAGTCGGCGCAAGACCCGCCCCCCGTGAGCGCCAAGCGCCGACTCGGCAGGAGGCAAGCGCCGACTCGGCAGGAGGCAAGCGCCGACTCGGCGGGACGTAAGCGCCGACTCGGGAAAAAAGTTGAAAGTCGGACCAATCCGGCCCCGCCACCGCTCCGAACACCTCATGAACCTGGGCCGACCGGCCCTCACCCAAGGGAAGGGAAGAGCCATGAAGCGCACCATCTTGAACCGTTCCGTCGGCCTCGCCGCGATCGCGCTCACCGCGTCGATGGGCCTGGCAGCATGTGGCAGCGAGGACACCGACAGCGCCGCCGCCGACGACACCACCAGCGAGTCTTCGGCCCCCATGGAGTCCGAGAGCCCCATGGAGACCGAAGAGGCCGCGATGGCCGCACCGTTCGGGCCCGGCTGCGCCGCGGTCCCGACCGAGGGCGAGGGCTCCGTCGAGGGCATGGCCGACGACCCGGTCGCCACCGCCGCGTCCAACAACCCGCTGCTGACGACGCTCGTCACCGCCGTCAAGAAGGCCGGCCTGGTCGACACCCTGAACAGCGCCGAGGACATCACGGTCTTCGCGCCGACCGACGACGCCTTCGCCAAGATCCCGGCCAAGGACCTCAACGCCGTCCTCAAGGACAAGGCCGCGCTGACCGCGATCCTCACCCACCACGTGGTGCCCGGCCAGCTCTCCCCCGAGGACGTCGCCGGCACCCACGAGACCCTCAACGGGGACCAGATCACCGTCGAGGGTGCGGGCGAGGAGTTCACCGTCGAGGGCGCGGCAGTCATCTGTGGCAACGTGCCCACGGCGAACGCCACCGTCTACGTCATCGACACGGTCATGATGCCCCAGATGTGATCGGACCGATGTGACCTGCGATCGACCCTGATAGGCGAGGATCCTCACGTGGAACACCTCAGGCCCGTTCCAGGCGGGGCGCCCGACAAGGGCGCCCCGTCCGGGGGCAAGCACGAGCTGGGCGAGCTCCTCTCCCGCGCCAGTCGCGGGGACGAGGCGGCGTTCGCCGAGTTCTACGACGCCACGTCCGCCCGGGCCTACGGCCTGGCGCTGCGCGTCGTACGCAACCCGGCCCTCGCCGAGGAGGTCGCCCAGGAGGCCTTCCTCGACGCGTGGCGGACCAGCAGCAGGTACGACGCCGCCCGCGGCAGCGCCGCCGGCTGGTTCCTCACCATCGTCCACCGCAAGGCCGTCGACCGGGTCCGGTCGGTCGAGGCCGCGACACACCGAGACGAGACCTGGCAGCGCGAGTCGCAGCCGGTCGACCACGACCAGACCGCAGAGGTCGCGCACTCCTCCCTCGAGGCCCAGCGCGTGCGCGGTGCGGTCGCCACCCTGACCGACGTCCAGCGGGAGGCCGTCGAGCTCACCTACTTCGGGGGCTACACCCACACCGAGGTGGCCACCATGCTCGAGGTGCCGCTGGGCACCGCGAAGACCCGCATCCGCGACGGGCTCATCCGCCTGCGCGACGTCATGGGAGTTGGATCATGAGTGACATCCACAAGCTCTCGGGTGCCTATGCGCTGGACGCTCTCGATGACCTCGAGCGCGCCAGGTTCGAGGACCACCTCGCCACGTGCGACGACTGCGCGGCCGAGGTCGCCGAGCTCCAGGAGACGGCGGCACTGCTGGCCGAGACCAGCGCCGCACCGGCTCCGGCCTCGCTGCGCGAGGGCGTGCTCGCCGGCATCTCGCAGGTCCGGCCGCTGCCGCCCGCCGTCTCACCACGTCGTGCGGTGAGCCGGTGGTTTCCCCTCCTGGTGGCCGCCGCCCTGGTCCTGGTGACCGGGGTGGGGCTCACCGTCTGGCAGCCGTGGGCCTCCGACGAGGCGCCACGCCTCACCGCCGCGGAGCGCGTGCTCCAGGCACCCGACGCCGAGGAGGTCGCGGTCGACCTGGGCGAGGCCGGTCGCGCCAAGGTGGTCCGGTCGGTCAGGGAGGACCGCGCGGTCCTCGTCACCGACGACATGGTCTCCGCCCCCGAGGGCAAGGTCTACGAGGTGTGGCTCCAGTCGCCGGAGGGCGAGATGCTCCCCGCCGGGCTGATGCCCGACGACCCCGACCAGACGATCGTGCTGGACGGTGAGGCCGGCGAGGCCACGGCGGTCGGCATCACCGTCGAGCCCGACGGCGGGTCGCCGGAGCCGAGCGGGGAGCCCATCGTGCTCTTCGACCTCAGCCAGGCGACCTGACGCACTCGAGTCGGCGCCAACCCATCGTCCAGTCGGCGCCAAGTCATCGCCGAGTCGGCGCAAACCCTTCGTCGAGTCGGCGCAGACTTCTGAGGAAGCGCCGACTCGGCGGGAGCCAAGCGCCGACTCGGCGAATCTTGAGCGGTTCTTGAGCGGGTCCCCGCAAGGTACGGGGCACGACCTGGAAGGAGCCGTACCATGCACACCCGATCCAAGCCCCGAGCCGCGAGCCGTCTCGCCGTCACTGCGCTCGGCGTCCTCGCCCTGACCGCCACGGCATCGACAGCCGCGAGCCCTGCCTCCGCGCTCGAGCCCGGGACGCTGAGCCTCACCGGGCCGACGTCCGCCACGGTGGGCTCCCCCGCCGTGATGACCGCGAGCGGCCACGTGCCGTCCGACGCCTATCTCGAGCGCTACGTCTACGTCTACTCGATCCCGACGAGCGTCGTCTCCGCCTGCCCGGCGGCTCGCACGAACGCCCTCCAGCTCTCCTCGGCCTCGTCGGGGCAGGGTGGCGACACGGTCGCCTTCGTCAACGTCACGGGCGACTTCTCGGTCCCGATCGCCTACACGCCGAGCCACGCCGGCACGTTCCTGCTGTGCGGCTACCTCTCGGAGATGGTGTACGACGACGCGACGGCCCAGCACGTCGTGACCGCCGTCGGCGCCCCGGCACCGCCCAGCCCGCCGGCGCCCCCGGCCCCTGCCCCGACCTCGCCACCGCCTGCCGGCGCCGCGGCGACGGCGCCGAGCAGCGACACCCGTCCGCGGGTGGTCCAGCGCGGCAACCGGCTGGTCTGCAAGCGCGGGACCTGGACCGACGCGACGTCGTACAGCTTCCGCTGGAAGGTCGGCGGCCGCACCCACAAGGGCGCCACGTCCACCCGGCTGAGGGTCACGCGCGCGATCCGTGGCAGGAAGGTCCAGTGCGCGGTGACGGGCCGCAACGCGGTGGGCAGCAGCACCGTCCTCAGTCGCCCGCTCCGGGCGCGCTGACACGCCTGCAGAGCACGAGTCCGCGATCGAGGGCGGCGGCCAGGTCGAGTGCGCCGCCCTCGGTCCGTGCCCGCTGCAGCTCCTCCGACGACAGGCCCGCCACGGCTCTGCCGGTACGACGTTCGCGGAGCACGGCGTCGGCCGGCACGAGCCGTGCCCCGTCCTCCTCCATGGCTCGATCCGTGGCCGCCAGGAGCACCACTGCCTCCCGGTCCTCGCCGAGCAGGGCCGCGAGGGCTGCCAGCTGCTCGACGCTCTCGATCAGCCGGTAGCGGTCGTCCTCGGCGCGCAGCACGGCGACGACCTCCGGCACCAGGCTCGCGACCTCCTCGACGGCACCCTCGGCCAGGGCGGCGCCCACCAGCCGGCCCTGGACGAGCACGCGCTCGTAGTCGTCGCGAGCCACTGCGTGCGCCTCGGCCAGCACCTCTCGCGCCCGGCCGGTCGCACCCACGTCGGTGGCGGCCAGGGCGAGGTTGAGCAGCGGGATCAGCAGCGTCAGGGCGGGGTCGGCGAGCGAGCGGCGCAGGGCCAGTGCCTCCTCGGTGAGGCCGAGTGCCTCGTCGGCCCGCGCCAGGTCGCGCGTCAGGCCGGCGACGGTGTTGAGCGCCCTGGCCCGCCAGCCGTCGTCGAGCCCGGGCGGCAGCAGCGCGAGGGCCTCCCTGCCGTGCGCGATGGCCCTCTCGGTGTCACCCTGCTCAGCGGCGCACACCGCGAGCCCGTAGTGGGCCCGTGCTCGCAGGACCGGCGGCCCGTCGGGTGCTGCGGCCAGGGCACGCGCGAGCCACTGCACGTCCTCGGAGCCGGGTGTCGCCCGATACCAGTACGGCGCCAGGTCGGTCGCCAGCCCGAGCAGCCGCACACCCGCAGGCGACTCCTCGGCGGCCACCGAGGCGAGGTGGGCGAGGGCCGCCCTCAGGTTGCCGAGCTCGGCGCGCAGGCGAGGCAGCCAGGTGCGCCGGTCGGACACCATGCCCGGAACACCTTCGGCAGCCAGGGTCCGGCACCACTCGGCATGCGCCTCTCGAACCGGCAGCAGCGAGGGACCGGCCAGCTCCGTGGCGAACTCGCGGATCGTCTCGAGCATCCTGAAGCGGCCGTCCTCGGAGACCAGGAGGTTCGCCCGCACCAGTGCGGTGAGCGGGCCCGTGTCGCCGACGACCGCGGCGGCGGCTGTCTCGGTGAAGCCGCCCACGAAGACCCCCAGCCGCCCGAACACGGCGGCCTCTGCGCGCGGGAGCAGGTCGACGCTCCAGGAGATCGCGGCGCGCAGCGACTGCTGGCGCTCGGTCCGGTCACGCGGGCCCTCCACGGCCAGGTCGAGCGGCCGGTCGAGCCCGGAGACCATGTCGGCGAGCGAGACCTCGTCGGCACGGGCGGCGACCAGCTCCAGCGCCAGCGGCAGCCTGTCGAGGGCCGAGCACAGGCGCTCGAGCTCGGCCTCCTGCGAGGCATCGAACCACGGCGCCACGGAGCGCGCACGGGTGAGGAAGAGTCCGCGGGCCTCGTGCAGGTCGAGGGGCTCGAGTCGTCGCACGTGCTCGCCGTAGACCCGCAGTCTCACCCGGCTCGTCACCAGCGCACGCAGGTCGGCACCAGCGGCCAGGAGCTCGCTGACGAGCGGCGCCGCGTCCTCCACCTGCTCGAAGTTGTCGAGCAGCAGCAGCGCTCGGCGGTCACGGACCCAGGTGCGCAGCGCGCCCGTGATGTCGTCGGGCGCAACCAGTCCCACGGCGTCGGCGATCGCCTCGGGCACGGTCGTGGGGTCGGTGACCGCCTGCAGGTCGACGAACCAGACGCCGTCGGGGAAGTCGGCGGCTGCTTCGTGCGCGACGCGCACGGCCACGCGGGTCTTCCCCACCCCGCCGGGGCCGACCAGGGTCACCAGCCGGTGCTCCCCCACGTCCTTCCGCAGCCGGTCGACATCGTCCCGGCGTCCGACGAGCTCGGTCACCGGAGCCGGGAGGTGTCGCCGCGCCCGCAGCTCGGCGTCCTCGACCATCAGCGCCGGGTCGTCGGCCAGGAGGGCAGCCTGGAGGCGTCGCAACGTCTCGCCGGGGTCGAGACCGGTCTCCTCGACGAGCCGCCGACGCGCGGCGTCGTACTCCTCCAGCGCCTCGGTGCGACGGCCGCACCGGTGCAGGGCAAGCAGCCGCAGCTCGAGGATGCCCTCGTGGAGGGGGTTCCTCGCGGCCAGGTCGTCCAGCGTGGCGAGCACCTCGCGGTGCCGGCCGAGCGCCAGCGCGGCACGCGCGGCGACCTCCTCGACTGCTACGCGCAGCTGGTCGAGCCGGTGTGCCTCGAGCGCCGGAACGCGAAGGTGTCGCTGGTCCTGCCAGGCCGGCCCGCGCCAGAGCGCGAGGGCCTCCCTGGCGGTCGTGAGCGCCTCGTCCGTACGGCCCTCCCGGAGCAGGGCCGCGGCCCGGTCGGCGCCCGCGTCGAAGGCCTCGACGTCACCCACGACGGCGTTCGTGCGGTAGCCCGCGGCGGTGCCGACGATCAGGCCGGGGTCGCCGATCGCCTTGCGCAGGGCAGAGACGTAGACCTGCAGGCTGCGCACGGGGTCCGCCGGGCCGGCGCGGCCCCACACCTCCTCCACCAGCGCGTGGGTCGACACCACGGCCGGAGCTGACGCGAGAAGCAACGCCAGCACGGCCCGCTGCTTGGGCCCGCCGAGGTCGACCTCCTCGCCGTCACGCCGTACGACGAGTGGGCCGAGCGCTGCGCATTCCACCGCCACGCCCGACAGTCTGCCGCCTGTGGGGACCCCTCCGGGCCGGGATGCGTCCTTGCGGCTTGAGGTCGTGGGGTAGAACCTTGCCGCGTGTCCGAGTCCGCTGACCCGCTCGACCCGGCCGTCGAGCGGATGCTCGGCGGCGACGAGGCGGCGTTCCGCGAGGTCTACCGGACGGTGCACCCGCCGCTGTTGCGCTACCTCACGGTCCTGGTCGGGGTCGACGACGCGGATGACGTGGCCAGCGAGGCGTGGGCGCAGGCCTTCCGCGACCTGGACAGGTTCAGCGGCGGGGCGGACGGCTTCCGCGGCTGGTTGACCACCATCGGCCGCAACCGTGCCCTCGACCACCTGCGCCGGCGGCAGCGCACCCGCGAGACGGGGCTCGACGACCTGCTGGACCGCCCCTCCGACGCTGACGTCGAGCGGGAGGTCCTCGACGCGAGCGGCACCGACGCCGCTCTCGCGCTGGTCGCGGACCTCCCGCGCGACCAGGCCGAGGCGATCATGCTGCGCACGGTCCTGGGGTTCGACGCCCCCACAGCGGCCCGCATCCTGGGCAAGCGTCCCGGGGCGGTCCGCAGTGCCACGCACCGTGGGCTGCGGGCCCTGGAGAGAGAGCTGAAGAAGCACCCGGAGAATTTTTCTGAGTTTTTTCCGAGGACCCGTGACACTTCGCGCGCTCCCGACGCTGAGGGACCGAGATGAGCAACCACGACCGCCGCCTGTCGCGCCGAGACGCCGAGGAGATCCTCGCGTCGCCGGCGCAGTCCGACCACGCCGTCGGACCGGTGCTGGACGCGGTCGCCGCGCCTGCTCGCCCCGGTGAGCTGCTGCGTGAGGACGCCGCGGTCGCCGCCTTCCACGCGGCTCGTCTCAGTCCTGCCACGACTTCGAGGAGCGACTCCCCCGTGCCCAAGACCACACGCACCGCCGCGAAGGCCTTCCTCGCCACCGGCGCCGTCGTCGCACTGACCTCCGGCGGCCTCGCGCTCGCCGCGACCGGTCACCTGCCGACGCTCCCGGACCAGGCGTCCGACCGTGCCACCGAGGCCGTCGCCAAGCACGCCACTGACTCGCCCAGCGAGACGGCGAGCACCACGGCCACCGAGACCGCGACTGAGACGGCGACCACCACGGAGGGCGCGTCGGAGACGCCGACGGAGACCCCCTCGGAGACCCCCACCGAGTCCCCCGAGACCAAGGCCGCCCCCACGCCCAACCTCGAGGGCCTCTGCAACGCCTTCCAGAACGGCAACCGCACCGACAAGGGCAAGTCCCTCGACAGCGCCGCCTTCGCCGCGCTCGCCACGGCCGCCGGCGGCAAGGACGCCATCGCGACCTACTGCGTCTCGCTGATCGGTGAGCCCAGGACGGAGAAGCCCGAGCCGGTCAAGCCCGAGAAGACCAAGCCGGCCAAGCCCGCCCCCACCAAGCCCGTGAAGCCGACCACCCCGGCCAAGCCCACGAACCCGGTCCTGCCGACCAAGCCCGCGAAGCCGACCACCCCGGCCAAGCCCACGAACCCCGTCCTGCCGACCAAGGCCTCGAATCCCACGAAGCCCGTCAAGACCGCAGGGGGGAAGCCGGAGGGCGTCGGCAAGAGCTGACACCACAGGCGTGGACTGGCCGGCCCTATCCCCCCGAGGGGCCGGTCAGTCCGCATTCTCGGGGACCTAGCGACGCCCGGCCGCGGCCCGGGCGTCGCTAGCGTCGTACTCGTGCTGACCCCCTCCGAGGACACCAACCGGCGGATGCTGCGTGCGCGCGACGCGATGGACCGTCGGTTCGCGGAGCCGCTGGACGTGCCCGCCCTGGCCGGCATCGCCCACCTGTCGGTGTCGCAGTTCGCCCGCGTCTTCAAGGAGACGTTCGGCGAGACCCCGCACCGCTACCTCCAGCGGCGCCGCGTCGAGCGGGCGATGACCCTGCTCCGGCAGACCGACCGGCCGGTGACGGAGGTGGCGTGGGACGTCGGGTTCGCCAGCCTCGGCACGTTCAGCCGCACCTTCAGCACGATCGTCGGCTGCTCGCCGAGCGAGTTCCGCGCGACCCACGAGCCGGTGCACGTGCCGTCCTGCTTCATCGCCGCCTGGACGAGGCCCCGGGAGGGGACAGTGGTTTCGGAGAAGCGCGACCTGCCCGGTGGCCCCTAGCGTTCTGGTCATGACGAACCACATCAAGACCCTCAGGATCACCACCCTCCACGTCCTCGACCAGGAAGAGGCGCTGTCGTTCTACTGCGGCGTCCTCGGGTTCGAGGTCAAGGACGACGTCGACATGGGCTTCATGCGCTGGTTGACCATCGCCCTCCCCACCGACCCCGAGCACCTCGTGCTCCTCTCCGTCCCCGGGGCGCCGATGCACGACCAGGAGACCGCCGCCCAGGTGCGCGACCTCCTCACCAAGGGTGCCCTCGGCGGCATCTTCCTCACCAGCGACGACATCCACGCGACGTACGACGCCGTGGTCGCCGCGGGCGCCGAGATCACCCAGGAGGTCGTCGAGCAGCCCTACGGCACCGACTTCGGCGCCCGGGACCCCTTCGGCAACTCCGTCCGGGTCAGCCAGCCGGCAGAGGTCTCCTCCGAGGAGATCCAGCGGCAGTACGACGCGGCCCGCGCCTGATGAGCTACCCGCCGCCGCTCTACGACGGTGAGTCCGGCGAGGTCTCCGCGCACGTCGTGCGCGCCGGGATCGAGCCGGCCACCGTCTACCCCAACGGCAACAAGGTCTTCTACCTCGCCCAGGGAACCGAGACGACCGGAACCTTCGGCCTCTACCGCTGGGAGTTCGCCGGCCCCGAGAGCGGTCCCGCGGCGCACTTCCACCGCACGATCACCGAGTCGTTCTACATCCTCGAGGGCACCGTCTCCATCTATGACGGCAAGGCCTGGGTGAAGTGCCACGCCGGCGACTTCGCCCACGTGCCCGCGGGCGGCGTCCATGGCTTCCGCAACGAGGACGGAGCGGCCAAGATGCTGCTCCACTTCGCGCCCGGCGCTCCTCGCGAGGCCTACTTCGAGGCCCTGGCCGAGGGCATCGGCGACATGGACCAGGACCAGTACGCCGCGTTCATGGCCGAGCACGACAACCACTGGCTCTGACCAGGCTCCATCCGTCATGCGGAACCGCACGCATGCGTTCGGCTTCGCATGACGGATCTTGTCGCTACTCTCCGCAGCATGAAGTGGCTGCTCCTGGGTCTCCTCGGAGGCAGCCTGATCTCGGGGTTGATCGTGTGGCAGGGCCAGCGCCCGACCCACTGCGAGCACGGCATGGTCATCACGTCCAACCCCGGGGACACGACGACGGACTACACGGGCCAGCGGACGCCTGGCGCGGCCCTGAAGCAGGCGTTCGGCCGGCTCCCGCACGTCGCGAGTGACCCCAGGTCGCCCGACGAGGGCGACGACGCCGTCACCTACTACAGCTACGACGACGCGGTCCGCCTCGAGGCCATCATCAAGGTGGAGCGCGGGAGGCACGACAACTGGTTCGCCACCTCCGTCGCGACCTGCTCCCCCGCGCCCTGAAGCGCGTGACCCCCGGGCCTCAGGGGCGGGCGACCTGCTCGGCGAGGCTGGGGGGCGCCTGGATGCAGTAGGAGTCGGTGAGGAGCTCGGCGAGCTCGTCCCAGTCGGTGTCGTCGTCGAGGACGAGCCCGATGGCGTTGCCGCCCCAGCCGGAGCGGAAGTAGGGCCCGCCCATGTGCTCGAACGCCGCCACCTCGTCGGGCTCACCGCGGAAGGTGATCCGGAAGACCTGGTCCTCGCCGCCGAAGATGTGGGCGACCGTGGCACCTCCCACCCGCCAGCGGGTGCCCGTCCATGCCGGCTCCTGCGCGCACCTGGACAGGGCTCCGAGCACCGCGTCGACGCGGCGCACCCAGGCCTCCGGGACGAGCGGTCGGTCAGCGAGTGCCACGTCGTACAGCCTCCCACCCGGCTACGACACTCACGCACCCACGGGCAGCGGCACCGGGGCGAACGGGCTGCGGGTGAACCACGTCGGCAGCTCGCGCACGAGCAGGCGCGGACCCGCGATGGCCAGGTCCCCGGCCTTGACCGCGCCCAGCAGGTCGCGGCGCCCCATCCAGTAGTCGATCATCGTCTCCACGTGGCCGGCGACCTCCACGTCGACGTCGTGCCCGGGATCGGTCAGGCACAGGTCCACGGCCGACGGCTCCAGCACGAGCCAGAAGTGGCTCTTCCCGTCGCTGGACCCGCGCAGGTGGAAGTGCACGACCACCCGCCGGTCGGGCAGGGCCGCGGTGTCGACGTTGCGGTGGATGTCCCACATCAGCAGGGAGGCGTCGAAGTGCTTGGCGATGACGTCGCCGCGAGCCCACCGCTGCCCCCAGATGCCCATGGACTCGATGACCGGCCACAGCTCCCTGCCGGCCTCGGTGAGGTGGTACTCGCTGCCGACGTGGTCGACCACGCCGACGCGCTCGAGGGTCTTCAGTCGCTTGGAGAGCAGGGCCGGTGACATGAGCGGGACCCCGCGACGCAGGTCGTTGAAGCGGGTGCTGCCGCACAGGAGCTCGCGGACCACCAGCGGGGTCCACCTCTCGGTGAGCACCTCCGAGGCCATCGCCACCGGGCAGAACTGTCCGTACGTCGTCGTCATCCCATGACGGTAGGACCGCTACGGGTTCTGTACCAGTACAGAATCGATACTCGCGCGCCTCCCCTCCCCGGGGCGACGGTGGTCAGGCACCACCCACCGACCCCGATCCACCGTCCGGAGGACACCATGACCGTGCTCGACATCCCCACCACCGAGGCGCTCGCCGGCGACTTCTCCGGCGAGCTCATCACCCCCGACCACCCGTCGTACGACGACCAGCGGCGCATCTGGAACGGCGAGATCGACCGCCGGCCGGCGCTCCTTGCGCGGTGCGAGGGCGCGCGCGACGTCGCCGCGGCCCTGCGCTGGGCCCGTGACCACGACCTGGCCGTCTCCGTGCGCGGCGGCGGTCACGGCATCGCCGGGCACTCGCTCGTCGACGATGGCGTCGTCCTCGACCTCTCCGGGATGCGCGGCGCCGTGGTCGATCCGGGGGCGCGCACCGTCTCGGCGCAGGGGGGCGCGCTGAACGCCCACGTCGACCGCGAGAGCCAGGCCTTCGGGCTGGCGATGACCAGCGGCTACATCAGCCACACCGGCATCGCGGGGCTGACCCTCGGCGGCGGGATCGGCCACCTGATGCGGAAGATGGGGCTCGCGATCGACGCGCTGCGGTCCTGCCAGGTCGTCACGGCCGAGGGCGAGATCGTGCGGGCGTCGGAGTCGGAGAACGCCGACCTCTTCTGGGGCCTGCGCGGAGGAGGCGGCAACTTCGGGGTCGTCACCGACTTCACCTTCGAGCTGCAGCCGCTGGGGCCCACGATCCTGGCCGGGCTCGTCGCGTGGCCGGCCGAGCAGGCGCCGACCGTGCTCGCGTTCCTGCGCGACTTCATGGCGGACGCTCCCGACGAGGTGGGCCTGATGGCCAACCTCCGCCTCGCTCCGGCCCTGCCGCTCTTCCCCGAGAACCTGCACGGCAAGCCGATCATCGGCCTGGTGGCGACGTACGCCGGCCCGGTCGAGGAGGGCGAGCGGGTGCTGGCACCTGTCCGCGCCCTCGGCACGCCGGTGCTCGACACCATCGCCGCCAAGCCCTACGCGGCACACCAGAAGTTCCTCGATCCCGCGGTCCCGCACGGGCGGCACTACTACTGGAAGTCCCACCGGCTGGGGCCGCTCACCGCCGAGGTGATCGACACGATCGGCGAGCACCTCGCCACGATCAGCAGCCCGCTGTCGACGGTGCCCATCTTCAGCTTCGGCGGGGCGATGAGCCGGGTGGCCGAGGACGCCACCGCCTTCCCGCACCGCGACGCGAGCCACGACATCAACATCATGGCGTCCTGGCTGCCGGAGCAGGCCGGCGAAGCCGACCGCCACCGTGCGTGGGTGCGGGGCTTCTTCGACGCGCTGGCCCCCCACAGCCGTGGGGTCTACGTGAACTTCACCAGCGACGACGCGCAGACCCGCGTGCAGGAGGCCTACAGCGCGACGCAGTGGGACCGGCTGCGGGCCCTGAAGACGACCTGGGACCCCGACAACGTGTTCCGCGGGAACGCCAACATCCCGCCGCTCGCCGGTGACCTCACCGTCCCGCGCGCCCGCTGACAGCCATCACCCGGGGGACATCTGAGGACGTGGTGGACGGCTGAGGGGGCTCGATCCGTTCACCACGTCCTCAGATACCCGGGTTTGGCGCGGGCGTCGAGCTGAGGCGGCTCAGTAGGACTTGGGCAGCCCCAGGCTGTGCATCGCCACGAAGTTGAGGATCATCTCCCGGCTCACCGGGGCGATCCGGCCGAGGCGGGCGGCGACGAGCATGTTGGCGAGGCCGTACTCCACGGTGAGGCCGTTGCCGCCGTGCGTGTGCACGGCGACGTCGGTGGCGTTGCAGGCGATCTCGCCGCCGGCGTACTTCGCCATGTTGGCGTACTCGCCGGCGCCCATGTCGTCGCCTGCGTCGTAGAGCGCGGCGGCCTTCTGCCACAGCAGGCGGGCCTGCTCGAGCTCGATCTTGGCCTTGGCCAGCGGGTGCGCGATGCCCTGGTGGGAGCCGATCGGCGCCTTCCAGACGGTGCGCTCCTTGGCGTACTCGACCGCCCGGTCGATGGCGAACTTCGCCATCCCGCACGAGAAGGCCGCGCCCATGATCCGCTCGGGGTTGAGCCCCGCGAAGAGCTGCACGAGCCCGGCGTCCTCGTCGCCGACGAGCGCGTCGCCGGGCAGCCGGATGTCGTCGAGGAACAGCGTGAACTGCTTCTCGGGAGCCGACCAGGCCATCGGGATGACCTGCTTGCTGAAGCCCTCGGCGTCGGTGGGTACGACGAACAGGGCGGGCTTGAGCTTGCCCGTCTTCGCGTCCTCGGTGCGGGCGACGATGAGCACCGACTGGGCCTCGTCGACACCGGAGATGTAGGTCTTCTGCCCGCTGAGCACCCACTCGTCGCCGTCGCGACGCGCAGTGGTGGTGATGTTGTGGGAGTTGGAGCCGGCGTCGGCCTCGGTGATGCCGAAGGCCATGGTGAGGGAGCCGTCGGCGATGCCGGGCAGCCAGCGCTGCTTCTGCTCCTCGGTGCCGTAGCGGCCGATGATCGAGCCGCAGATGGCCTGGCTGACGACCATCATCAGCAGCGGCGCACCCTGGCCGGCGGCTTCCTCGAGGACCGCGGCCAGGTCGGACATGCCGCCCCCACCGCCGCCGTACTCCTCGGCGATGTTGACGCCGAGGAAGCCGTTGCGACCCATCTCCAGCCACAGCTCGGTGGTCTTGCCACCCTCGGCCGCCTGCTTCTCGATGTACTCGCGGCCGTACTTGCCCGCGAGCTTGGCGACGGCCTCGCGCAGCGCGACGCGCTCCTCGGGCTCGGTGAAGTTGGTCATCTTGTTCCTCTCTGACCTGGGTTTCGTGACAGGACTTCGTCGTTCCTCAACCAGCGGTGGTCTCGTCGTCGCTCACGACGACCAGGACCTGGCCGGCGGCGACCTGCGTGCCTGCCTCGACGTTGAGCTCGGCGACGACCCCGTCGGCCGGCGCGGTGATGCTGTGCTGCATCTTCATGGCCTCCATGACCAGCAGGAGCTGGCCGGCCTCGACCCGGTCGCCTGCCGCCACCGAGACGCTGATGACCGATCCGGGCATGGGGGCCAGCAGGGAGCCGGCGACGACCTGGTCGGCCGGGTCGGTGAAGCGCGGCGGGTGGTGCCACGCCGACGCACCGTCGGGGCCGTCGAGGTAGACGTCGCGAGCGCCGGTGCGGGTGTCGCGGACGATCCGTCCCGACCACGTGCCGGCCACGCCGTCGACCTCGAGGCGCACGCTCTCCGGCGTGGCTGCGAGGACGGTGGCGCCGTCGACCGCGAACCCGGTGCGGGTGCCGTACCACTCGACGATGACCTCGTCGCCGGAGTCGGCTCGGCCGCCAGCACCCGGGATCAGCACAGTGCGCTGCGGCTGCGACACGACGTTGCGCCAGGCGGCGGGGATGCCCGCCTGGACCGTACGACGCGCCGCGTCGTCCGCTGCGACGAGCAGCGCGGCTGCCACGGCAGCTGGATCGGTGCCGCTGGCAGCCTCGGCCGGGGCCGTCTCGCGGGTCTCGAGCCAGGACGTCGTGACGTCCATCGAGGCGAAGGCCGGGTCGGTGAGGATCTCGATGAGCTGGTCGCGGTTGACCGTCATGCCGTGGATCCGGGCGCGGCGCAGTGCGGAGACGAGCTGGCGGATCGCCTGGTCGCGGGTGGGCGCCCACGAGATGACCTTGGCGAGCATGGCGTCGTAGTGGGTGCCGACCTCGTTGCCGGAGGCGAAGCCCGAGTCGAGGCGGACGCCGGCCCGCGCGAGCGGCCCGAACTCCGCCTCGTGGTCGATCTCGAGGGTGACCAGCCGACCTGACTGGGGGGTCCAGGTGGAGTCCTCCGCGTAGAGCCGCACCTCGATGGCGTGGCCGTTCAGGTCGCCGCTGGTCGAGGAAGGACGGAGTCCTGTCACGAGACCACTGAGACCGCCACCCGACGCCACCGCCAGCTGCAGCTCGACCAGGTCGACACCGTGGACCAGCTCGGTGACCGGGTGCTCGACCTGGAGGCGGGTGTTCATCTCCAGGAACCAGAAGCGCTCCTTGGAGGGGTCGTAGAGGAACTCGACCGTCCCCGCGCCGCGGTAGTCGATGGCTGCGGCGGCTCGCCGGGCGGCCTCGTGCAGCTCCTTGGCGACGTGGTCGGGCAGTCGCGGGGCGGGGGCCTCCTCGACGACCTTCTGGTGACGGCGCTGGACGGTGCAGTCGCGCTCACCGAAGACGACGACCTCGCCGGCGCCGTCGCCGACGACCTGCACCTCGACGTGACGGCCGGCCTCGACGTAGGGCTCGACGAACACGGTGCCGTCACCGAACGCGGAGGTCGCCTCGGCGGAGGCCGTCGCGATCTCGCGCTCGAGCAGGGAGAGGTCGCGCACGATGCGCATGCCGCGACCACCGCCGCCCGCGGACGCCTTGACCAGCAGCGGGAGGTCGGCCTCCATCTCGCTGGTTGAGGAGGTCGTGCTGCGACCGTCACGAAACCATGCGGGCGCCTCCAGGACGGGCACGCCGGCGGCACGCATCAGGTCCTTGGAGCCCACCTTGGACCCCATCGACTCGATGGACTCCGGGGCGGGGCCGATCCAGACGAGCCCGGCCGCCTCGACGGCCCGGGCGAAGCCGGCGTTCTCGGACAGGAAGCCGTAGCCGGGGTGGATGGCGTCGGCACCCGACCTGCGAGCGGCCTCGATGACGAGGTCGGCGCGCAGGTAGGTCTCGGCGGGCGTGTTGCCCGGGAGGCGCACGGCCCGGTCGGCCTCGGCGACGAACGGCAGCTCGGCGTCGGCGTCGGAGTGGACGGCGACGGTGTCGATGCCGAGGCGCCGGCAGGTGGCGAAGACTCGTCGGGCGATCTCGCCGCGGTTGGCGACGAGGACTCGGGTGATGGTCATGGTCGGGCTCACATTCGAAAGACGCCGAAGGACGTGGCGCCCTCGATCGGCTGGTTGTCGATGACGGAGAAGGCGATACCCAGGACGGTGCGGGTGTCGCGCGGGTCGATCACGCCGTCGTCGTAGAGCATCCCGGAGAGGACGTAGGGCAGGGACTGCTCCTCGACCATCGCCTCGACGAACTCGCGCATGCCCTTGTCGGCCTCCTCGTCGAAGGGCTTGCCCTTCGACTCGGCCGCGGCGCGGGAGACGATCGACAGCACGCCGGCCAGCTGGGCCGGGCCCATGACCGCGGACTTGGCGTTGGGCCAGGTGAAGAGGAAGCGCGGGTCGTAGGCGCGGCCGTTCATGCCGTAGTTCCCGGCGCCGTACGACGCCCCGATCAGCACCGAGATGTGCGGCACCGTGGAGTTGGAGACGGCGTTGATCATCATCGCGCCGTGCTTGATGATCCCGCCCTGCTCGTACTCCTTGCCGACCATGTAGCCGGTCGTGTTGTGGAGGAACAGCAGCGGGGTGTTCTTGGCGTTGGCGAGCTGGATGAACTGCGTGGCCTTCTGGGCCTCCTCGCTGAAGAGCACGCCCTGGGCGTTGGCGAGGATGCCGATCTCGCGGCCGTGCAGCCGGGCCCAGCCGGTGACCAGCGAGGCGCCGTACAACGGCTTGAACTCGTCGAAGGCGACCGCGTTGCCCGGCCCGGCCCCGTCGACGATCCGGGCGATCACCTCGCGCGGGTCGAAGGGCTCCTTGAGGTCGGTGGGGACGATGTCGAGCAGGCCTTCGGGGTCCTCGTCGGGCTCGGCGTAGCCGACGCCGTTGCCGGCGACGGTGGACGCCTTGCTCCAGTTCAGGCGCGCGACGATGCGGCGGCCCAGGCGCAGCGCGTCGTGCTCGTCCTCGGCGAGGTAGTCGGCCAGGCCGGAGGTCCGGGCGTGCATCTCGGCACCGCCCAGCGTCTCGTCGTCGCTCTCCTCACCGGTGGCCATCTTGACCAGGGGCGGGCCGGCGAGGAACACCTTGGCCTGCTCCTTGACCATCACGACGTAGTCGCTCATGCCGGGCACGTAGGCCCCACCGGCGGTGGAGTTGCCGAAGACGAGCGCGATCGTGGGGACACGGCGGGCCGAGGCACGGGTGAGCTCGCGGAAGATCTTGCCGCCGGGGATGAAGATCTCCTTCTGCGTCGGCAGGTCGGCGCCGGCCGACTCCACCAGCGAGATCATCGGGAGACGGTTCTCCTCGGCGATCTGCGCGGCCCGGAAGGTCTTCTTCAGCGTCCACGGGTTGGAGGCGCCGCCCTTCACCGTCGGGTCGTTGGCGGTGATCATGCACTCCATGCCCTCGACGACGCCGATGCCGGTGACGACCGAGGCGCCGACGGTGAAGTCGGAGCCCCAGCCGGCCAGCGGCGACAGCTCGAGGAACGCACTGCCCGGGTCGACCAGCAGCTCGATGCGCTCGCGCGGGGTGAGCTTGCCGCGCTCGTGGTGGCGGGCGACGTACTTCTCGCCTCCGCCTGCGACCGCCACGGCGTGCTGGGTGTCGAGGTCGGCGAGCTTCTCGAGCATCGCCTCGCGGTTGCCCTGGGGCTCGACCTGGGTGTCAGTCATGACTCCACCACTGCCTTCATCCGTTCCAATGTCGTGCGCATTCCGCGCCTGTTCGTGCGACCCCTCAGGGGGCCGAGGAGGGTCCAGTAGATCCGTGTGGGGAGGGCGGGCTCGAGGCGGAAGTACTCCGTCACGAGGGTGCCGCCGTCCTGCTGCTCGAGGCGGTAGCCCCAGTTGTTGACGGTCACCTGCGAGGAGCCGACGCTGAACTCGAAGAGCGACTCGGGATCGCAGTGGGTCACCCGGCACAGGGTCCAGTAGGTCGGTCCCACGCCGTTGCGCTTCACGTGGCCCTTGAACCAAGCCCCGGCCTCGGGGCCGGTCGAGCCGCGGGTCCACCTCGCCTCGAAGGTCTCGGGGCTGAACTCGCCGATCCGGGTCACGTCGCTGACGAGGTCCCACACCTCGGCGGGGGACGCGTCCATCCACAGCGAGACCTCGTCGCCGAGCGGGCCGAGGAAGGGCAGCTTCATGACGTGTAGCCCAACAGCTTGGCCGCCAGGTCGGCGAGCACCTCGCTCGCACCACCGCCGATGGGCAGCAGCCGCGCGTCGCGGTAGTGCCGCTCCACCTCGGTGCCGCGCATGTAGCCGGTGCCGCCGTGCAGCTGCACGGCCTGGTCGGTGACGTACGACGCCGTGTTGCAGGCCGTCTCCTTCGCCAGGCAGACCTGGGCGATGGTCTCGGTGGTGACCCCGACCTCGACGTAGAGGTGGGCGACCGCGTGGGCCTGGGCCTTGGCGGCCTCGACCTGGCGGCGCATCTCGACGAGCTTGTGGCGCACGACCTGGCGCTTGATCAGCGGCTCGCCGAACGTCACGCGCTCGCGGCAGTACTGCGCGGTCAGCTCGAGCGACCGCTCAGCAATGCCGTAGCCGTGGACGGCCAGCGCCAGGCGCTCGGCCACGAACTGCTCGGCGATGTAGAAGAAGCCGGCGTTCTCCTCGCCGACCAGGTTGGTCACCGGGACGCGCACGTCGACGTAGGAGAGCTCGCCGGTGTCGGAGCAGTGCCAGCCGAGCTTGCCGAGCTTGCGGTCGACGTTGAAGCCGGGGGTGTCGGTCGGCACCACGATCATCGAGATGCCGCCGGAGCCCGGGCCGCCGGTGCGCACGGCCGTGGTGACGAAGTCGGCGCGGGTGGCCGAGGTGATGAAGGTCTTGGCGCCGTTGATGACGAAGTGGTCGCCGTCGCGCACGGCTGTCGTACGCAGGGAGCCCACGTCGGAGCCGCCGTCGGGCTCGGTGATGCCGAGCGAGCCGATCAGCTCTCCGGCCAGCGTGGGGGTGACCCAGCGCGCCTTGAGCTCGTCGCTGCCGTGGGCCGCGATGTGCGGGACGGCGATGCCGTGGGTGAACAGCGCAGACATCAGGCCCGACGACGCACCGCCGGCGAGCATGCCCTCCTGGACCGCGATCGTGTCGAGCGCGTCGCCCCCGGACCCACCGACGGCCTCCTCGAAGCCGACGCCGAGCAGTCCGGCCGCCGCAGCCCTGGCGTGGAGCTCGCGCGGGACTGCGCCCGCGTCCTCCCACGCCTGGAGGTGGGGCAGGACCTCGCGGCGCGCGAACTCCGCCGCCGCCTCCTTCAGCACGGTCCGGTCGGCGGCACTCGAGCGCTCCACCTCGGTCGTAGCGGTGTTCACAGCAGCCCCTCCTCGACGGTGACGTGACGCGCCCTGACCCATTCGCCCAGGGCCTTCGCCTGCGGGTCGGTGCGCGTCGACGCCGCGACACCCGCTCCCAGCAGGCCGTGGACCACCACGTTGACCGCCCCCATGTGCGGCAACGCGTAGACGTCGATGTCGAGGCCGGCAGCCTCGGGAACGAGGCGCTCGACCCACTCCGGCGTGACGGTGGCCAGCAGCCACTCCACGCGGGCCTCGTACTTGTCGTCGGCTGCGTCCGGCGTGTCCGCGACTCCGTCGCGGGGGATCCACAGGCCGAGGTTGGCGTTGCCGCCCTTGTCGCCCGAGCGGGCGTGGACCAGGCGACCCAGCGGGACGGTGCTGCCGGACTGCCCCGACGAGTCGGACGTCGTACCCGTGGCCGTGCTGCGGCCCGCGTCGGCGACGTCGGCGTCGCCGAAGACGGTCGGGTCGGTGACGACCTCGCGGCGCCCGTCGGCGTGCACCACGGTGTGGACGACCTCGTCACGCGAGACGTAGTAGGGCTGGTAGATGGCGTACGGCGACGCGTGGCCGGGCGGCGACGTCAGCGTGCAACCCGGGTAGGACGCCAGGGCGATCTCGACGGCCGGGGCGGTGAACCCCTTGCCCGCGACTTTGGCGTCGGGGTCGAGCGCCACGCAGCGCAGCACCGTGGCGGCCTCGCCCATGGTCGCGGGGTCCTCGACGGGGGCCGGCCCGAGCGTCCACTCGACCTGGGCGGGTGCGTTGTCACCCCACTGCGCGGTGACCTGCTCCTTGACCCCCGCGACCTTCTCGGTCACGTCGAGGCCGGTGATCAGGAACTCCATCGTGTTGCGGAAGCCGCCGAGGGTGTTGACGCAGACCTTCAGCGTCTCCGGCGGTGCCTCGCCCCGGACGCCGAAGATCTCGACGCGGTCTTCGCCGACCTGCGCGAGCCGGACCGAGGTGAGGTCGACGGTGACGTCGGGGTTGAGGTACTTGCCCGACTGGATCTCGTAGACCATCTGCGCGGTGACGGTGTCGACGGTGACGGCGCCGCCGGTGCCCTCGTGCTTGGTGATGACCGTGGTGCCGTCGGCGGCGATCTCGGCGATCGGGAAGCCCAGGGACTTACCGAACAGTCCGGGGGTCCTCGCGGCCGATCCACCCCGCGACTGTTCGGTAGATCGGGCCAGGTCGAGGAAGCCGGAGAAGTTGCCCCCGGTGGCGTGGGTGCCGCACTCGACGACGTGCCCGGCGACGAGTGCGCCGGCCAGCTCGTCGTACGACGTCTCGGTCCACCCGTGGTGGGCGACGGCCGGGCCGACGACCAGCGAGGCGTCGGTGACGCGGCCGGTCACGACGACGTCGGCACCGCCACGCAGGGCGGCGGCGATGCCGAAGCCGCCGAGGTAGGCGTTGGCCGTGAGCGCGCCCTCGAAGCCGAGGTCGGCCGCCCTGGGCCGCAGGTCGTCGCCCTCGACGTGGGCGACGGCGACGTCGAGGCCCAGCCCGGACGCGACCTCACGGAGCTTGTCGGCCAGCCCGGCGGGGTTGAGCCCGCCGGCGTTGGCGACGATCTTCACGCGCTTCTCGAGCGCCAGGCCGAGGGTGTCCTCGCACTGGCGGACGAAGGTGCGGGCATAGCCGAGGCTGGGGTCCTTGAGGGTGTCCTTGCCGAGGATCAGCATCGTCAGCTCGGCGAGGTAGTCGCCGGTCAGGACGTCGAGGTCACCGCCCTCGAGCATCTCGCGCATCGCCGAGAGGCGGTCGCCGTAGAAGCCCGAGCAGTTGCCGATGCGCACTGATCCACTCATCGCGGATCCCTCCCCGAACCCGCCGGGCCGGCGAAGGCCTGCGCGACGTCGAGCCAGCGGTCGGCGTCGGGACCGGTCGCCACCAGGGCGGTGTCGGCGCGGTTGACGCGCTGGGTCACCAGCCGTACGAAGTCGCCGGCCGGACCCGTCACCGTCTGCGAGGCGTCCTCGGGGCCGAACGACCAGACCTCGCCCGAGGGTGCGACCAGGTCGACGCGGAACTCCTCGGCCGGCTTCTCGAGGCCGTTCTGGGTGAAGGCGTAGTTGCGGGTGCGGACCCCGAGGTGGGCGATGTGCCGGATGCGGTCGGTGTCCTCCATCTCGACGCCGAGCCCCTCGTGGACGTCGAGGCTGTGCGCCCAGGTCTCCATCAACCGGGCGGTGGCCATGGAGGCGGGCGACATCGGCGGGCCGAACCACGGCATCTTCTCGCCGGCCGGGTAGGCGGCCAGCGTCGCCTGGAGGGTCCTGCGCGCCCCGCGCCACCGCTCGAGGAGGTCGGGGTCCTGGGCGATCTGCAGCGCGCTGGCGTCGACGTAGCCCGTGGGGTCGTTGATCGCCTCCAGGACGTAGCCGTCCCAGACGGCCTTGTCGGTGGCGGCGGCGGTGGCGACCTCGTCGGTCCAGGCGAGGTGGGCCACCTGGGTGGCGACGTCCCAGCCCTCCGCGGGGGTGGGCGTGCGCCAGCCCTGCTCGTCGAGCTCGGCGACCAGGGCGTCGAGCCGGTCGCCCTCGGCCTGGAAGTCGGCGAGGAGGGTGGTGAGGAGGTCGGTCATCGGTTCAGCTCCCGGTCGAGGACGTCAGCCCAGTGGTCGAGGATGCGGCGGCGCCGCGCGGTGTCGTCCGAGAACGTGTTGGCGAGGCCGAGGCCGCGCACGAGGTCGAGGGTCGCCTGCACCAGCTCGCGCACGCCCGGCTGGGACTCGTCGGCGCCGAGCGCGACCGACGTCAGCTTGTGGGTCTCGCGCCCGACGCGCTGCTCAAGGGGTCTCACCGCCGCCGACAGGGTCTCGTCGGTGCGGGCGGCGACCCAGAGCTCGAGGGCCGCGACGAAGACGGGCGAGGCGAAGTGGTCGCCGAGCATCTCCAGCACCGCGCGAGTACGACGCTTCCCGCCGGGCAGCGCTGCCACGGCTTCGGCGAGCTCGGCGGCACGCAGCTCGGTGAGGTGCTCGACGGCGGCGACGACGAGGTCGTTCTTGGTCGGGAAGTGGTGCAGCTGGGCTCCCCGACTCACGCCCGCGCGCTCAGAGACCAGCGTCGTCGACGTGCCCGTGAAGCCGCGCTCGACCAGCAGGTCGACCGTCGCCTCCAGCAGCCTGGCCCGCATGACACGGGTCCGCTCCTCCTGGGGCACGCGGGTCGTGGTCATGGAGGAAGCATGTCGAGAAACAAACAAACAGTCAAGCCTGACTTTTTATGACCGCTCCCACCACGACACCGAGCCCTGCGCCCATGGCAGTGCCCAGGGCGATGCCGGGCCCGCCGGCGAGCACGACGCCCAAGGCTGCGCCGACACCGGCACCGACGGAGATCCCCATGGCGGGCCACAGGTCCGGGTCGATCCGCGTGTGCACGCTCATGTGCCTCGACCTCCCGCGCAGGCGATCGCCTCGGGCTTCGACGGCCGGAGCACTCGAGCGGCCTGCCCTCCCATTCTCCTCCGTGTGCGCCCCCGGCGGCGGTGTTCCCTGGGTCACCCTGCGGCCGGCAGCAACGCACCCAGGGAGCTGCGCACGCGTCCGCATCGTCGTACGACAGTCGGGACGTGTGGCGATCCGGATGTCAGGACGGCCGGATCGCCACACGTCGCCAACAGCGATGTCAGTCGCGGGTCTTGCTGAGCACCTGGAAGTCGGCGTCGAGCGTGACGTCCCAGTCGACGTCGTCCGCGCGGACGTCGACCTCGTAGGCCTCCCCCGCGTCGTCGCTGGCCTCGACCTGCTGCACGGTACCGCCGCCGACGGCGTCGAGGGCCGCCTCCTCGGCGGACCTGCGCTCCTCCTCGCTGAGCACTCGGTCGTCGGCGTCCGGAGTCGCGTCGTCGGTGGCGTCGTCACGGTCGTCAGCGGCGTCGTCCGAGTCGTCGGCGTCGTCGGCGTCGTCGGCCTCCTGGCTGAGGACGTTCAGGTCCTCGTCCAGCTCGACGTCGACCTCGGTGCCGTCGTCCTTGCGGACCTCGACCTCGTAGGCCTGTCCGGGGTCGTCGCTGCTCTCCACGTCGACGGCCTCGCCGCCTCCTGCGGCCTCGACTGCGGCGGCTGCGACGCGGTCGCGGTCAGCACCCGTCACGTCGTCCTGGGCCGTCGCCGACCACACGGTCGCGCCGACGCCGCCGAGCGCGAGGACGGCGATGGTGGGGATGACGACGGCCTTGCGGCGGAGCTTGTCGATCTTCATGTGAGGGCCTTTCGGGGGTTCATCGGCTGGGTCGTGACCAGCGTGCAACGACCTCGCTGAAGCCCACCTGAACGAGCCTGAAGGCGCTTTCAGCCGACCGCGCGAGGGAGGCGTACGACGAACCGCGCACCGCCCAGCCCGGAGGCCGATGCCTCGACCGTGCCGCCGTGAGCAGCCACGATCTCGCGGACGATGGCCAGCCCCAGACCGCTGCCACCGGCGTCGCGGGCGCGAGCCTCGTCCAGCCGCACGAACCTCTCGAAGACCCGGTTGCGGTCGTCCGGCGCGATCCCCGGGCCGTCGTCCTCGACGACGAGCTCGCTGCCCGCCTCGGTCTCGCGGACGGTCAGGGCGACGACCTGGGACGCGTGCCGCGCCGCGTTGTCGATGAGGTTCTGCACGACCTGGCCGAGGGCCGCCCGGTCGCCGCGCACCCGCGCCGGTCCGACCTGCGTGGTGTCGATGCGCAGCTCCGGGCGGTGTAGCCGACGCGCCCCTGCCAGCGCCAGGTCGTCGAGGTCGACGTCCTGGACGGCCCGGGTGACCGCGCCCTCGTCGGCGCGGGTGAGCAGCAGCAGCTGCTCGACGAGGCGCTGCATGCGCGCGGACTCCTCGAGCACGGCGTCCGCGAGCTCGCCCTCGGGAAGCGCGCCGGGATGCGCCCGGGCCACCTCGGCGGTCTGGCGGATGCTCGACAGCGGTGAGCGCAGCTCGTGGGACGCGTCGCTGACGAACTGCTGCTGCCGGTCTCGCGAGTCCTGGAGCCGTTGCAGCATCTGGTTCATCGTGCGCGCGAGCCGGTGGATCTCGTCGCGCGAGGAGGGCTCGGGCACCCGCCGTTCGAGCTGGGCCCCGGTGATCTGGTCGACCTCGCGGCGAATGCGGTCCACAGGCGCCAGCGCCCGGGTCGCCACGACCCAGGTCGTGCCCCCGACGAGCAGGAGCAGCAGCGGGAGCCCGACCACCAACGGCAGCACCATCGCGCTCGTCGAGTCCTCGACGTCCTCGAGCGAGACCGCGACCGAGACGACGTACCGACCGTCGCCGGCCTCGGCGTCCTCGGTGACCACGAGGTAGGGATGGTCGGCGCCAGGAAGCTGCACCTCGTCGGCGTCGTCGGTCGGCAGCGGCCTCCCGAGCAGTTGCGAGGCGCCTACGACGCCCCCGGTCGCGTCGGTCACCTGCCAGACCAGCTCATCCGGCTCGTCGTCGAGGTCGCCGTCGTCGTCGACCGGCTCGGGCTCAGGGAGGCCGGAGGTCTCGACCTGCGCGGCCAGGGCGGAGGCCCGCTGCTCGGCGGTGCTCTCGAGGCCGTCGTGCAGCGATCCGCGGACCAGGGCCACCAGCGCGAGGGCGCCCAGGAGCAGCGCCAGTGCCACGACCAGCACGGCCGCGACCGTCGTACGCACCCGCACCGACGCGCGTGCCCAGCGCGGCTCAGCCACCGTTGCTCGTCAACCGGTAGCCGGCGCCCCGCAGCGTCTGGATCGCCTCGCGCCCGAAGGGGCGGTCGAGCTTGTTGCGCAGGTGCCGGACGTAGACCTCGACGATGTTGGGGTCGCCCTCGAAGTCGCTGTCCCAGACGGCCTCGAGGATCTGCCGCTTCGAGAGCACGTCGCCGGCGTGGCGGGCGAGGAAGGCCAGCAGCGAGAACTCCCGGGCGGTCAGCTCGATCTCGACGTCGCCGCGCCAGACCCGTCTGGCGGCGGGGTCGACGCGGAGGTCCCCCACCTCGAGCTCGGTGGGCCGCTCCCGGGCGCCGCGGCGGGCGATCGCCCGGACCCGGGCCACGAGCACGGGGAAGGAGAACGGCTTGGTGAGGTAGTCGTCGGCGCCGGTGTCGAGCCCCTCGACCTGGTCCCACTCGCCGTCCTTGGCGGTGAGCATCAGGATCGGGGTCCAGTCCTGCTCCTTGCGCAGGGTCTCGCAGACCTTGTAGCCGTTGATCCCCGGCAGCATCAGGTCGAGCAGGATGGCGTCGTACTGGTTCTCCCGCGCGAGCCACAGCCCGTCGGTGCCGTCGTGGGCCACGTCGACCGCGAAGCCCTCGGCCTCCAGGCCCACGCGCAGCGACTGGGCCAGCCGCACCTCGTCGTCGACCACGAGCAGGCGCATCCTGCCTCCCTACCCCTCGGACCTACGCATCGGTTGGGCCCCAGTCTCGCCCACCCTTGCTGAAGCCCGGCTGAATGCCATCGCCGACGCTAGGGGCGCGCCCGCGCCATCAGCGCCAGCCCCAGCAGCATCTTGTCGCGGGGGTCGGCCAGCGAGCGGCCGGTGAGCTGCTCGATCTGCTTCATCCGGTAGATCACGGTGTTGCGGTGGCAGTAGAGGTCGGCGGCCGCGTGGGTGGGCGACCCGTCGTGCTGCAGCAGCGCCGCGAGCGTGTCGAGCAGCATCTGCGCCTGCGCCCGAGGGAGGGCCAGGATCGGCCCCAGGGTCTCGGCGAGCAGCCGAGGAGCGACCTGCGGACTCCCGGCGAGCAGCACCTCGGGCAGCCGGTCGGTCACGGCCACGACCCGGTGCTCGCCGCGCGGCACGGTCTCGGCCGCGCGGTGCGCCAGCTGGAACGCCGTCGCGAAGCCGGCCACGCCCTCCAGGCTGGCGGCGATGCCCATCCGCCCGGGCGCGTGCGCCTCGAAGATCTGCACCAGCCCCGTCTCCGAGGGCAGCGCCCCCGACAGCAAGCCGTAGTAGACGCCGGAGCGCACGTGCCAGCGGGCCGTGATGCCGAGCCGGTCGAGCCGGTCCTCCACGGGACCGAGGGAGTCGCCGGTGTCCGTCCCGTCGTGTACGACGACCACGCACGCGATGTCGTCGTCGGGACCGACCTGCAGGGCGGTCCTGGCCTCGTCGGCGAACATCGGGTCGGCGCCGCGTCCCTCGATCAGGCTGTCGAGGACGGCCTGCTCGCGCTGCAGGTCCTGGCGCTGGATGCGGGCGCTCTCGCGCCGGTAGGCGTCGATGAGCACGGTGTTCTGCACGTCGAGGGTGCTCCACACCTCGCGCGCGGCAGTCAGCAGGACCTGGTCGTCCACCCCGGCCGACGGGTCGGCGGAGACCTTGGTGACGAGTGCCTCCCAGAGGATCCGGGCACCGAGGTTGTAGGCGTTGAGCACCAGCTCCAGCGGCACCCCCTGGCGGGCCCGCCGCCGTCCGGTCTCGCGCCACAGCTCCACGGCGTTGTCACCGGTCGTCGTGCTGTGGTCGGGGCGGGCGCCTTGATCGGGGTGGGCGGCGAGGATCCGCAGCCCCCGGCGGATGTGCTCTCGGGTGCTCGCCCGCACGTCGACGCGGAACTCCGGCCCGATCCGGTCCCACAGGTCCCCGTCGCGCTCGAAGAGCGTCAGCGTGATGCTGTCGGCGATGGTGTCGGACTGGCCCAGGAGCAGCCCCCACGCATGGTGGAGAGCGGTCTCCGCCGTGTGAGCCGTCCCGGTCATGTCAGCACGTTCGCACTCCGCGCACAACCATGACCAGACCTCAGCGCGAATTGTTGCAAGAGGACCAAGGTCTTTTGTGCTGCCAGCCCAATGACGTCGATGTGCCCGCACACCAAGGTGGTACAGGTCACACCGCCCAAACAGGAGGCACCATGGGCCCAGAGCTCGACGACCCGGTCCGTACGCTCGACCTCGAGCTGCGCGACATCACCGTCCGCTTCGGCGGGCTGGTCGCGCTCTCCGACGTCACGCTGGGGGTCTCCCCCCGGCAGGTGCACGGCGTCATCGGCCCCAACGGCGCCGGCAAGACCACCGTCTTCAACGTGGCGTGCGGCTTCGTCACCCCCGACGAGGGCGACGTCGTACGCAGCGGACGGCGGCTCTCCAAGGTCCGGCCCCACGACCTCGCGGGGCTGGGGATGGCCCGGACGCTGCAGGGCCTGGGCCTCTTCGACCGCGTCACCGTCCTCGAGAACGTGATGACCGGCGCCGACCGCCACGCCCGCGCCGGGTTCCTGAGCGCGCTGCTGGCGCTGCCCCGCTCGGGGGCCGACGAGAGGGACCTGCGCGAGCGGGCGATGGCGACCCTCGACTCACTGGGCATCGCCCAGGTGGCCGACTACTACCCCGCCAGCCTCCCCTACCCCGTGCGCAAGCGCGTCGCGCTGGCCCGCGCCCTCGTGGCGGAGCCCGAGCTCCTGCTGCTCGACGAGCCGGCGAGCGGCCTCTCGTCCGACGAGATGGACGAGCTGGGCGACCTCATCACCTCCCTCACCGACCGGATGTCGGTCCTCCTGGTGGAGCACCACATGGACCTCGTCATGCGCGTCTGCGACGAGATCACGGTGCTCGACTTCGGCAAGGTGATCGCCCGCGGCACCCCCGACGAGGTGCGCTCCGACCCGGCCGTGCTCGACGCCTACCTCGGGGAGGACGTCTGATGCTCACCATCGACCGGCTCACCGTCGGCTACGGCCCCGTCAACGCGCTCCACGAGGTGACGCTGAGCGCCGAGAAGGGCGAGATCACCGCCGTGCTCGGCGCCAACGGCGCCGGCAAGACCACCCTGCTGCGCACCGTCTCCGGGCTCCACCGCGCCCGCAGCGGCACCGTGGAGCTGGCCGGCCAACCGATCGGCTGCGTCCCGGCCGAGGACATGCCCCGGCTCGGGATGGCCCACGTGCCCGAGGGACGCGGGGTCATCACCGAGCTCGACGTGGAGGAGAACCTCCGCCTGGGCGGCCTCGGCCGGGGCGGCCGCGTGAGCGAGGAGGACCTCTCGCTCGCCTTCGACCTCTTCCCCGTGCTGGCCGACCGTCGCGCCCAGCAGGCCGGGACGCTGTCGGGCGGCGAGAGGCAGATGCTCGTCATCGGCCGCGCCCTGATGGCCCGCCCGTCGCTGCTGCTGCTCGACGAGCCCTCCCTGGGCCTGGCGCCGCGCATCGTCGCCCAGATCTTCGCGATGCTCCGCGACCTCGTGCGCGACCAGGGGCTCACGGTGCTGCTGGTCGAGCAGAACGCCCGCAGCGCCCTCTCGGTCGCCGACCGCGGCGTGGTCCTGCACCTGGGTCGCGTCGTCGCCGACGAGCAGGCCTCCGTGCTGGCCTCCGACGACCAGCTCCGCCACGCCTACCTCGGCTTCTGACCCAGCCACGACAACCCGAGCCCCCGACAAGGAGACACGCGTCCCGTGCAACAGCTCATCAACACCGCCCTGGGCGGGCTCACCCAGGGGATGGTCTTCGCCGCGTTCGCGCTGGCACTGGTCCTCATCTGGCGCTCGACACGCATCGTGAACTTCGCCCAGGCGCCGATGGCGATGGTCACCACGTTCGTCGCGCTGGTCGTGATCGAGCAGGGCTACTCCTACTGGCTCGCCTTCGCGGCGGCGCTGCTCTCCGGCCTGCTGCTCGGCGCCTTCCTCGAGCGGGTCGTCGTACGCCCCGTGGAGGGGAAGTCCGAGATCAACGCCGTGATCCTGACGCTGGCGCTCTTCATCGTGCTGCACGCCGGGGCGGCGGTCGTCTTCGGCAACAGCTACCGCTCCTTCCCCGCGCCCTTCGGCATCCGCGGGTTCGAGGTCGGTGACCGCACCATCGCGCTGACCGGCTTCGGCGTCTTCCGGATCGTCTCGGTGCTGGTGGTGATGGCGCTGCTCGTCGCGCTCTTCCGCTACACCGACCTGGGGCTGCGGATGCGCGCGGCGGCGTTCAACCCCGAGGTCGCGAGGCTGCTGGGCGTCCGGGTCGGCCGGATGATGACGATCGGCTGGGCGCTGGCATCGGTCGTCGGCTCACTGGCCGGTCTCCTGATCGCCGGCGGCAACCTGGTGCACCCCGGATACATGGACTCGGTGGTCGTCTACGGGTTCGTGGCCGCCGTGCTCGGCGGGCTCGACAGCCCCCTCGGGGCGGTCGTCGGCGGGCTGGTGCTCGGCCTCTCCCTGGCGTTCGTCAGCGGGTACGTCGGCGGGCAGCTCGTCGCGCTCGCCGCGCTGCTGATCCTGATGGTGGTCCTCACCCTGCGGCCCGGCGGGCTCTTCTCGGCCACGGCGGAGAGGAGGGTCTGATGCGCAGGCTGCACCTTCCCTCCAGCACGCTGGCCCGCCACCTGCTGGGCGCGGCCCTCGGGCTGGTCGTGGTCATCCTCGTCCTCCAGGGCGTGAGCGACTTCCGGCGCTTCCAGCTTGCCGAGATGGCCTACCTCGGCATCGCCGTGGGCGGGCTGACCGTGCTCACCGGGCTCAACGGCCAGCTATCGCTGGGCCACGGCGCCCTGATGGCGTTCGGCGCCTACACCGCCGCCCTGCTGCTCCCCGACCGCGAGGCGAGCACCCCGTTGCCGCTGGTCGTGCTGGCGGCGGTCGCGGTGACGCTGGTCGTGGGTGCGGCCGTCGGCATCGCCGCGGCCCGGCTGCACGGCCCCTACCTCGCCGGCGCCACGCTGGCCCTGGCGGTGGCGGTGCCGGGCATCGCGCTCTACTTCAAGGAGACCCTGGGCGGCGAGCAGGGCCTGCGCATCGTGATGCCGGACCGGCCCGGATGGGCCGAGGAGGCGACCTTCTTCGTCACCGGCCAGGAGCTCACCACGGCCGGCTGGGTCGCCTTCCTGTCGTGGAGCACGCTGATCCTCACCTACTTCCTGCTCGCCAACCTCTCCCGCAGCCGGGTCGGTCGCCGCTGGCGCGCGGTCCGCGACGACGAGGTCAGCGCCCAGCTCGCCGGCATCGACCTGGGCCGGGCCCGCGTCTCGGCCTTCATGGTGAGCGCGGCCGCTGCCGGGGCAGCCGGCGCGATGCTCGGGCTGGCCGTCCGCCTGGCCGCGCCCAGCTCGTTCACCCTGACGATCAGCCTCACCCTGGTCGCGGCGATCGTCCTCGGCGGGCTGGGCAGCCTCACCGGCGCCCTGCTGGGCGCCGCGCTGCTGACCTTCCTGCCGCAGGTGGTCACCCAGGTCGGCACGGCAAACGGGCTCAGCGACATCCAGGCCGCCGAGCTGGCGCCGCTGGTCTACGGGCTGGTGATGGTCGCGGTGATCCTCCTGGCGCCGGCCGGCCTCTTCGGCACGGTCCACCAGGCCGTCGTACGACGTCGGCTGCAGCGCCGCGCCACCGCCGCCGCTGCTGCTGGCGGCCCGCACCCGACCACCCCGGACTCACCGGACGCCATCGGCACCGACGACACCACCACTACAGAGGGAGTTCCACGATGAATCGCAATCACTGGAGGCGGCCACGCCTCCTCGCACTGACGGGGGTCATCGTCTCGGCGATGGTCCTCAGCTCCTGCGGCGCAGGTGGCCGCGACGACGGTGACGGCGGTGACGGCGAGGGCGGCGGCGCCTCCGACGTCGGCGTCACTGCCGACTCGGTGAAGATCGGCGCGCACTTCCCCCTGACCGGGGTCGCGGCGCCGGGCTACAGCGAGATCCCCACCGGGGCCAAGGCCTACTTCGACTACGTCAACGCACAGGGCGGCGTGCACGGACGTCAGATCGAGTACATCGTCAAGGACGACGGCTACAACCCGACCAACACCAGCAAGGTCACCAACGAGCTGCTGCTGCAGGACGAGATCTTCGCGATGGTCGGCGGGCTCGGGACCCCCACCCACAGTGCGGTCGTCGACCAGCTCAACAGCGAGGGCGTGCCCGACCTCTTCGTCTCCTCCGGCTCGCTGATGTGGGGTGACGACCCCGAGGCGCGGCCGATGACGTTCGGCTGGCAGCCCGACTACGAGATTGAAGGCAAGATCATCGGCCAGTACATCGCCGAGAACATGCCCGACGCCAAGGTCGGCCTGTTCCTCCAGGACGACGACCTCGGTGAGGACGCCGAGAAGGGCATCCGCCAGTTCCTCGACGACCAGATCGTCGCCGTGGAGCGCTACACCTCCGGCACCCAGGACGTCGGCCCGCAGATCGCCGGTCTCCAGGGCGCCAAGGCCGATTTGGTCCTCGGCTTCAACACGCCGTCCTACACCGCGCTGGCCAAGCTCGTCGCGATGACGATCGGCTACAACCCGGACTGGTACTTCAGCAGCATCGGGTCGGACCCGACGCTCGTCGGCGGCCTGCTGGCGAAGTTCTCCGAGGGCAAGGTCAAGGGCGCCAGCGCGCTCGACGGCGTGATGACCTCCGAGTACATCCCCGGCATCGACCAGCCCGACGACCCGTGGGTGCAGCTGTGGCAGAAGGTCTGGGACGAGCACGGCACCGACGGCAAGCTCACCAACTACCGGATCTACGGCATGTCCCACGCCTACGCGTTCGTGCAGGCGCTGCAGGCCGCCGGCGAGGACCTGACGCGTGAGGGCATCGTCGAGGCGCTGGAGGAGAACGGCGAGTCGATGGCCGGGCCGCAGCTCGCGCCGTTCCGCTACGGCGAGGACAGCCACATGGGCATCTCGGGGCTGCGCATCGTCGAGCTCGCGGGCACGACCTCCGAGCCGCTGACCGAGGTGCTGGTCAGCGACATCGGTGACGCCGAGATCGCCGAGGACGACTCCGAGCAGGCAGGTGACGCCCCGCCGGAGAGCGGCGTCCCGGAGTAGAACCGCACGACCGGGGCCCGGACACCGCAGGGTGTCCGGGCCTCGTCGCGTCCGGACGTCAGTAGGGTGCGGAGCGACGATCCGGCGACCAGCGCCGGCGCACGAGGGAGCTCTTTATGTCGAACTACGGCCAGAACCCGCCGAACCCCAACGACCCGCAGGGGTCGTACGGCGACCAGCCCACCAGCCCCTACGGCCAGCAGCCGCCGGCTCCTGACCAGGGCAGCTACGGCCAGGGCGGCTACGGGTCGGGTGGCTACGGCTCCGGCGGCTACCAGCAGCAGGGTGGCTACGGGCAGGGCGGCCCCGGTGGCGTCGGGACCCCGAGCCGCAAGGGCTTCTTCGGCGCGCTCTTCGACCTGAGCTTCACGACGTTCGTGACGCCGATGATCATCAAGGTCGTCTACATCCTCGGCCTGATCGGGATCGGGATCGGCACGCTGTTCTTCGCGTTCAGCGGCTTCTTCGGCGACAGCCCCGGCGTGGGCATCGTGACGATGATCCTCGCCCCGCTCGTCGGCCTCCTCTACCTGTGCTTCTTCCGGATGATGTGCGAGTTCTACGTCGCCATCACCCGCATGAGCGAGGACATCAACCGGCGCCTGCCCCAGGGCTAGCCTGACGACGGAGGCCCCATGCCACAGTCCGACCAGCCCACCCAGCTCATCCTCGTGCGCCACGGCCAGTCCGTGGGCAACGTCGCCGCCGAGGCGGCCATGCGCGACAAGCTCGAGCAGATCGACGTCCCCGCGCGGGATCCCGACGTCACGCTGTCCGACCTGGGGCGTGAGCAGGCTGAGGCGGTCGGGCGGTGGCTGGCCGACCTGCCGGAGGACGAGCGTCCGGAAGTGCTGTGGACGAGCCCCTACCGGCGTGCACGTGAGACCGCGGAGGTCGCTCTCGGGGTCGCCGGCCTCGAGATCGGCCGACGCGTCGACGAGCGGCTGCGCGACCGTGACATGGGGGTCACCGACAAGCTGACCTCGGCGGGCATCCGCGCGGCCTACCCCGACGAGGCCGAGCGGCGCGACTGGCTCGGCAAGTTCTACTACCGCCCGGCCGGCGGCGAGTCGTGGGCCGACGTGGCGTTCCGCGTGCGCGCTGTCCTCACCGACCTGGGCAACACCGAGAAGGCCAAGCGGGTGCTGGTCACCGGCCACGACGTCGTGCTGCTGCTGTTCTGCTACGTCGCCGAGGGTCTCGACGAGGAGCAGGTGCTCGACCGGGCGCGGGACAACCCGCTCAAGAACGCCGCCATCTGCCGGCTGGTCAGCAACCCGGACTCGGCGACGGGGTGGGACGTGGTGGACTACAACCTCGACGAACACCTCCGGGAGGACGACGTGAAGGTCACCGACGAGCCGGGCGCCGCGGCTGACACGGACGCGCCCGATGCCTGACTCCTCGCAGGACATGGAGCAGGCCGGCGGCAACGTCGACTCCCCCCACCTGGTCACGCCGGAGGTCCTCCGCTCCTGGTCGTTGCCCGAGCCGTCCGGCTCGAAGTACTCCCGCGGCCAGGTGCTCGTCATCGGCGGCACCTGTACGACGCCCGGCGCGGTGATGCTGGCCGGCACCGCAGCGCTGCGGATGGGCGCGGGGCGGCTGACGATCGCGACGGCCGAGGGCGTCGCCACCCAGCTGGCCGTCGCCCTCCCCGAGTCCGGCACCCTGCCGCTGCCCCAGGACGACGAGGGCTCGATCTCCGGCGAGCGCCTCGAGGAGCTCCTCGAGGACGAGGTCGCCCGCGCCGACGCGATCCTGGTCGGCCCCGGCCTGCGCGCAGGCGAGGGAGTCGAGAAGCTGCTGGCGGCAGTCGCCACCGCAGCACCCAAGGGCGTCCCCGTCGTGCTGGACGCGGCAGCCGTCACGGTGATGCCCGGTCTCGAGGCCGAGCTCGGTACGTCGTTGCAGGGACATCTCGTCCTCACGCCCAACGCCCCCGAGCTGGCCCGCCTCCTCGACGTGGACGAGGTCAAGGACGAGCACGTCCCGCCCGCCATCCTCCGCATCGCCGAGGGCCTGGACGCCGTCGTCGCCTGCGGCCCCTGGATCGCCTCCCCCGCCGGCCTCTGGAAGATCTCAACCGGCGACACCGGCCTCGGCACCTCTGGCAGCGGCGACGTCGTCGCCGGCGCCCTCGTCGGCCTCATCGCCCGCGGAGCCACCGCCCTCCAAGCCACCGTCTGGGCCAAACACGTCCACGCCGCCGCCGGCGACGTCCTCGCCGCCCGCTGGGGCCGAGTCGGCTACCTCGCCAGCGAGATCACCGACGAGCTGCCGCTCGTCATGCGGTCGCTGGGTGGGGATTGAGACTCGGTGTGGGGGTTGACCGCGCCCATTCCGCCCAGATAGACGCAGCGTTGAATCGCATACCTTGGGGCTGGCCGCTTACTGCGTACAGGTGTGCCGAGGGCGATCCCAGCCGCCGCTCCAGCATATTGCGTCTGGCAACGGGCGGCATCCTGGGCCGCTTGAGTCGCCGCTGCCGCTCGTGCGAGGGCATTGCGCCCGACCGAAGGCGCTAGCAGTATCGAGATCAACGACGCTCGATCATTGCGCCAATCAGTATGAGGTTGCTTTGTTGCGGGACGCGCCACCGCGCCACCCACCTAGGCTGGGCAGGCGTCCACCAGTTCATCGAGGGAGTCCTGTTGAGCAAGTTTCATGTCAGCCAGATCGAAACTCACGTCCGCGGGCTGCATGAGAGCTCGCACTGGGATCTAGACCTTGACGAAGACAACAATCTCTCCCGCCTGCTGGCGCTGCATGCTGTACAGCTGGTGCTCGGTGACCTCGCTGACGGATCCCAGATCCTCGAGATTACGGACGGTGGCGGCGATCGCGGCATCGATGCAATCGGAGTTGATCCAGCAGCGAAGCTCGTAGTCCTCGTTCAATCGAAGTGGCGCAAGGACGGCACTGGCTCGATGGATCTGGCAGGCGTCCTCAAGTTCTTGAATGGTGCTCGCTCTCTCCTAGGCATGAAGGCCGGCAATGAGCCGGCAAACGCGTCCGAGGCGACCAAGACTGCCGTCCGTAACCTACTCAAGACCCCCGGGGCTCGGATTCGCTTGGTAACCGTCACGACAGCCAGCGACCCCTTGACGGTCGAAGTTGAGGAGCCCGTCACTGAGCTCCTCGAACAACTCAACGACTTGCAGGACGTGGAGCCTCTCGCGAGCCACGTGCACTACGGCCAAGGCGCGCTCTTCAACTCGATTTCAGAGAAACTGCGGCCATCTGTGGAGATTGAGCTTCAGATACTCGATTGGGGCAAAGCGTCGGATCCACAGCGAATCTTCTACGGGCGAGTCAGCGCTTCGGAAATTGCTGCGTGGTTCAAGGCTCACGGCTCTGACCTCTTCGCTGAGAATATTCGCGTCGTGATTCCACGTTCAGACATCAATGAAGGGATCCTTGAGACGATCGCGTCGACCCCGGATCACTTCGTCTACTACAACAACGGCATCACAGTCCTAGCCGAATCGATCGAGACTGGTCCGGGCGGCCTTCTCAACCGAGACGTCGGCTACTTCAGGCTGACAGGCGCGAGCATCGTGAACGGCGCACAGACTGTCTCAACGCTCGGCGCAGCCATCGGCACGACGCATGAGCCGAACCTCGGCAAAGCGTTCGTAATTGTTCGCTGCATCGAGGTTCCCCGCGAAGAAGTGGATCTCGGTCGGCGAATCACCCGATTCGCCAACACGCAGAACGAGGTCTCGAGCCAAGATTTCGCGTTCCTCGATCCAGAGCAGCACCGCCTCGTGCGCGAACTGCAGGTTCTAGGCTATGAGTACGTGCTTCGGTCGGCCGAGATCCCACGCTCGAAAGACCCGTCGAAAGTAATCGAATTGCGTCAAGCTGCAGTTGCTCTAGCGTGCGCCTCTCCCAGCGTCTCTCACAGCGTGGTCGCGAAGAGAGAGGTGTCGAGGCTCTTCACAGAGACCTACAAGTCCCTCTTCAACCCTCAGACCGATCCGTTGCGCCTCCAGCGCGCCGTCCAGATCACCGATGCAGTTGACGCCCTCCTGGACGATATGGAAAGCGCGTCAGACGGCGTGAGGGCGGGAATCGCGGTCCACGGCCGGCGGGTGATTGCGCACCTGGTGATGAAGGACGTCGGCCAGAAGACGCTTTCGAACCCAGACAGCGACCTCACGTCGGTGATGAATGACCTCAAAGACAACGTAGAGGACCTAATGGACTCGCTCGTCGATGTGTTCCCAGCAAATGCCTATCCAGGCAACGTCTTCAAGAACGGCTCGCGTGTATCCAAGCTCCTGAGCGATGCCAGCCTTTAGCACGGGGGATCCAGCGCACGGAGGCTTCGGGCGGGAGCCTTGCTCAGAGCGATGACCTTGGTCATGTGTCGATCGGGACGCGCGAGCATCACTCGGACGGCGGGGCCGCGTGTCTCCGCCAACGCTCGAATTTCGAGGACGAGAACGGCATGGGCGCGCTTAGCTGGACAACTTGGCGTTGGCACCGCCCTCTTCGATAGACAATCGGCATGTGTCTGACTCGTGCGCCTTCTGCGGATCCATCGAACCCTTGACTCGCGAGCACGTCTTCGGCGACTGGCTGAGCAAGATTGGTCTGGACCTGACTCCTGTACGTCACATGGCAGGCCCACTGAACGGCCTGCCTCGCCACATGGGAGAACAGCCTCCCTTCCGTCAGACGGTCAAGCGATTCTGTGCATCCTGCAACAACGGCTGGATGAGCCGCCTCGAACACGTCGCTCAGCGTGTCCTTGCCCCGTTGGTTCTCGGCGAAGCAGGAAGGATTCACCCTGATGACCAGGGCGCAATCGCCATGTGGGCTCAGAAGACCGCCCTGACTGCCATGCTCATGTCGAGCAACGAACAGCGAGAACGTGGATACGGCCTTCCCCAAGCCATGTACACGGCGCTGTATGAACGTCGCGACCGGGTCGAGCCACTTGACGCCAGCCAGTTCTGGATTGGACGGTACGAGGGAACGACAAGGTCGGCTGTCCGGGTGACTCCGATGGCCGTCCGCGTCTCGAGGATCCCTGAACCCGACCGGCCACATGCCTACGCGCTCACGCTGGTGCTCGGCCAACTCATCCTGCACGGTCTGACGTTCGACACACTCGCGCCGGCAGTAGAGGTCGCCAACGTTTCAAGGATGCCGCAGCTCTGGCCGAAGGGTGCACCGGTGCTGTGGCCCAGAGGACAGACGGTCACCGAAGAGTCG